>JAUIIK010000024.1 GCA_030431755.1 Chloroflexia bacterium | reverse complement strand
GCCGTACTCGATCTTCCAGAGTCCTCGTTGGGATTCCTCGACTCCGCAAAACCTCCGCTCGGAATGACAAAGGTGCGCTATGTTGACTGGCGGCCTGTTTGGGACCGGAGATGGGATCGGGATCAGGGTGAAGACGTACACCGTCTACATACTAGCGAACGAAGCCAGGACGACATACATCGGTGTGACGAGTGACATCGAGCGCCGTGTCTGGGAACATAGCACGCGATCAGATGCGAGATCGTTCGCCGCGCGCTACGGTCTGACGAAGCTCGTCTACTTCGAAGACTTCACAAGCATCCACGACGCGATTGACCGCGAGAAACAGCTCAAGAACTGGCGACGCTCGAAGAATACCGCTCTGATCGATACCTCCAATCCTGACTGGGACGACTTGACCAGCGGTTGGTATGCCGATACTCACGGCGAGTCACTTTCCCCCACACGTCCACGTTGACCGAAGTCACCCTCGCAATCCTGATTGTCTCCTTCGCGATGTTCGTGCGCGGGTTCACCGGGTTTGGCGGGGCGTTGCTGACCGTGCCGTTGCTGAGCCTGATCTGGGATGTACAGCAGGCGATTGTCGTTGTCGCGGCGGTGCAGGTGGTGACCGGCGGGGCGCTGGCGGTCATCAGCCGCAGGTCGATTGCCCGTCCAGAGCTGGCGCGGGTGCTGATCCCAAGCTTCGTCGGGTTGGCGGTTGGCGCGGTGCTGCTGTCGTCGCTGCCGGTTCATTGGATCGCGCGGGCGCTTGGGGTATTCAGTGTCGGCGCGGGAGCGCACATTCTCATGCAGGCGCGGCGCGCGCTCGTCGTCCGCTCGGCCGGGACGGTCGACACCAGCGCTGCCGGCCTCGTCGCGGGTCTGTTGCAGGGTATGGTCGGGACAGGTGGGCCGGTCATCGTGCCCTATCTCCAGCGGATTCTCCCCGGCTCGGCGTCGCTGCACTCGACGCTGCTTACCTATTTTCTCGTGCTGGATGTCGTGCGACTCGTCAGCTATGTGCCGCTCGGCGTTGCCGGGCGGGGCGCGATTGGGCCGAGCATCTACCTGTTGCCGTTTGCAGTCGTCGCATCGCTTGCCGGAGGCCGGATGCAGATCCAGGTGTCGGACACCGTGTTCCGCGTGGCGGTGGCTGTGCTGCTGATACTCGCCGGGGCGCTGCTGCTGATCTAGCCGGTAACACAGACCGAGGCCACCGTCGGAATGATAGACTTGAGTCGACCTGACGCAAGGCGCGGGCATATCCCGAACGACTGTGCTGTTATTGTAAGTAGGGAAGCCCCGTTTTCGCGGGCCAGCAACGGCGCTGGCTCCACTGAATGTGACGACACACCATGGACGCAGAATACAGACAACCGGAGGTCATCGACGCCGATTTCCGGGTTTCCGAGACCGGCGAAGTCATCCGCAACAAGCCGGAACGAAGCTGGTTGCGACGGGCGCTCGGACCGGGCGCGGCAATCCTTGTCTTCCTGGCATCGAAGTTCAAATTCGTCTTCGCGGCGCTCAAAGGCGTCAAGTTTCTCGGCACCGGCATCACCGCGCTCATCAGCGTGGGCTCATATGCGCTGCTCTTCAACTGGCAGTTCGGCATTGGGCTAGTCGTGCTGCTCTTCATCCATGAGATGGGCCACGTGCTGGCGCTCAAGCGCTACGGAGTGCGGGCTACCGCGCCGATATTCATTCCCTTCATGGGCGCGTTCATTGGCATGAAGCAGCTACCGAAGAACGCGACGATGGAAGCCGTCGTCGGTCTCGGCGGACCGGTGATCGGTTCGCTCGGGGCGCTCGCTTCCTGGATCCTCTATGAGGTTGACGGTCATCCGATTTTCCTGGTGATGACCTATATCGGCATCTTCCTAAACCTCTTCAACCTCCTCCCGGTGCTGCCGCTCGATGGTGGCCGGATCGTCGGCGTGCTTTCGCGTTGGTTCTGGGCCATCGGTGCGCTGGGGTTGGTTGGCCTGATGTTCATCTTCCCCAGCCCAATTCTGATTCTGATCCTGCTCTTTGGCGCGCCGGAACTCTGGGCGCGTTTCAAGCAGCGCCAGTCGGTCGAGCATGAGGAGTACTACACGGTGCCTATTCGCGAACGCCTGGCGGTTGGCGCTACCTACTTCGGGCTCGTCTTCCTGCTCGGATTTGCTATGTTCCATCTCGGTCCGATGGTGGTCGACGGCCGTCCGAGCTAGCGGAGCTGTATTGGGGCTCATCCCCGCGTTGTAGTTGTAGTGGAAGCTGGATATGCAGATCGAGACCTTCCAGCTTGAACGCTGGATGACGACCTACGAGCTGGACGTCGACTACGACATCACCGAGAGTGGCATCTATCCGCTCTCGCTACGCGAGTTGATCGAACTGTCAGACGACGATGCGCTGCTCGACGAACTGCTCGACACGCGCCTGGGCTATAGCGAGGCGCGTGGTACACACGAGCTCCGCGCCGAGCTGGCGTCGACCTACGCGAACTCGACGGCCGACAACGTGCTGATCACGACCGGGGCGATCGAGGCGAACTTCCTGCTCTTCAACACCCTGTTGACGCCCGGGGATCATGTGGTGGCCGTCCATCCCGCCTACCAGCAGCTCTACAGCGTGCCGCGCGGCATTGGCTGCCAGGTCGATCTCTGGCGCTTGACACCGGACAATGGGTTCACTTTCGATCTCAATGCGCTAGAAGACCTGGTGCGTCCCGAGACCCGTATGATCGTTCTCAATACGCCGCACAATCCGACCGGCGCGGCGCTCACCGACAAGCAGCTGCGGCGGATCTACGAGATGGCCGAGGCGCACGATCTGTGGCTGCTCTGCGACGAAGCCTATCGCTGGCTCGAGCTGCCCGGCGCGGAAGCGTTGCCGGGGCCGGGCCGGAATCTGGGCGAGCGCGCGATCAGCACCGGCACGTTCTCGAAGCCGTTCGGTCTGCCGGGTCTGCGGATTGGCTGGATGATCGCCCCGGAGGAGATCGTCCAACGCTGCTGGGAGCTACGCGACTATATCTCGCTCAGTCCCGGCAAGCTCAACGACCGTCTGGCGCTCCACGCGCTTCGCAACCGGGAACGCATCTTCGAACGCAACCGCCGAATTGTCACGCAGAACCTCGAGACGATAGATCTTTGGATCGACGAGAACGACCGCTTCGTCAGCTGGACCCGGCCACACGGCGGTCTGCTGGCGTTGCTCGCCTATAACCTGGAGATCCCATCACAGTCGCTGGCCAACCGGCTGGCTGAGGAGTACAGTGTGATGCTCGCGCCGGGCGCGGCCTTCGACTACGAGCACTATCTGCGTGTCGGGATTGGCCAGCGTCCTGACACATTCGAGGCTGGGCTGGAGCGGGCTGCGGCCTGCTTCAGAGACCTCGAAGCCTCGGGCGTGCCATTGCGAAGCTGAAGAAGTCAGCACATGTTTGGGAGAGGTATGTCCATTGTCCGATCAGAAAGCCCGCAACGTCGCGATCATGCTCTTCGAGAAGGCTGAGTTGCTTGATTTCGCCGGTCCCTATGAGGCCTTCTCGTCGGCCCGCTATGAGGACGGAACAAAGTGTTTCAACACCTTCACCGTCGGCGAGAAGAAGGGCGACATCACGAGCAACAACGGCCTGGTCTGCGGCGTTGACTATGACTTCGACGATGCCCCGGATATCGATGTCCTCGTCGTGCCCGGTGGGCAGGGCACACGCGTGGAGATCGACAACCCGGTAGCCATCGACTGGATCAAGAGCGTTGCGGAGAACGCCGAGCTAATGACATCGGTCTGCACAGGCAGCTTCCTGATGGCGCAGGCCGGGCTGCTCGACGGCAAGAAGGCGACGAGTCACTGGGGCAGTATCGAGCGTATGCGCGAGACCTTCCCGAACACCGAAGTGCTGGAGCAGGTGCGCTTTGTCGACGACGGCTTCGTGGTTAGCTCGGCTGGCGTATCAGCCGGGATCGACATGTCGCTGCACGTCATTGAGCGGCTCTGTGGCCGGGACGCGGCCGCGAGCTCGGCGCGTCTGATGGAGTACGACTACTGGCCCGGTAACGCCGAGGCCGTCGCGGCCGATTGAGCGCCGAGGAGACATCCGGCAAGGGGCGCGAGCCGCGCGCCGGCGAGATCACTAGGATCGCCCACCAGCAGAAGAATCCCGAGCGTGTCTCGATCTACATCGACGGCGAGTTCGCCTTCGGACTACCGGCGACCGAGGTCGTGAGCCGTGGGCTGAAGCGCGGCCAGCAGCTGACCTTGCAAGACTCCGTCATCCTGGCAGCCGTTGACGAAGGTTCGCGGGCGACCGACGCGGCCGTCCAGTTCATCGCCTACCGCCCACGCTCCGAACGCGAGGTCCGCGACCGCCTGCGAAAGCGCGAGTACTCCGACGAGGCCATCGAGATCGCCATCGAGAAGGTCCACCACTGGGGCTACCTTGACGACGCCGAGTTCGCGCGCCTCTGGGTCGATAACCGTGTCCAGCACCGCCCGCGTGGCGAGCGCCTGTTGGCCCAGGAGCTGCGCCAGAAGGGCGTCGACCGCGACGTGATCGCGACCGTCCTCGAAGAGACCGAGCTGAACGAATATGACGCAGCTCTCGAGCTCGCCCGCAAGCGCGCCCCGCGTCTCGCCAACCTCGATCCCCAGACCGCCGAGCGCCGCCTCTCCCAATACCTCGCCCGCCGCGGCTACGGCTGGGACGTGATTCGGCCGGTACTGGAAGCCGTCTTGAAGGACGGCTGAGGTTGTAAAAAGCCGCCCTCATCCCCTAGCCCCTTCTCCCAATTCTTGGAGAAGGGGAACCGATTCAGGAGTTTTCGGCGTAGCATCGTCTTTCTCCCCTCTCCAAGGATTGGGAGGGGGTCGGGGGGTGAGGGCGGCTGTTTCTCTACAAACTACGCACTACAACCTACAAACTCACTTCCCGGACTAGCACGTACGTTCGCTCAGTGGTATGCTCGTCTAGGCCGTGGGAAATCCACACAATTCATGCCCAAGAGACAACCGAACGTAGTGCATTGCAGGTCCAGTGGCTGAGATTAAATGGTTCGGTCATGCGTGCGTTCATATCCGCGCACGTGAAGCAACGATCATGATGGATCCCGTTCCCCGCTCCAAAGGGTTCCGCTACAACAAACAGCGGGCCGACATCGTCACCCTCTCCCACGACCACCCCGGACACAACGCAACAGAGATGGTTTCGTCCGAGTTCAAGCTCGTCGACGGCCCCGGTGAGTACGAGATCAGCGATGTGTTCATCACCGGCACGCGCACCTACCACGACAACGAGCGCGGCGCGGTCAAGGGCCGCAACACCGTCTATGTCGTCGAGGTCGAGGGCGCGTCGATTTGCCATCTCGGTGACGTTGGTCATGAGCTGACCGACGAGCAGCAGGAGGCGATTTCGTCCGTCGATGTGCTGCTGGTGCCGGTTGGCGGCGGTCCGGGGATGGACGCGGCCGCGGCCGCTGCGATGGTCAATCAGATTGAACCGGGCGTCGTCATCCCGATCCAGTACAGGACTGAGATAGGCGACCAGGAACTCGATGATGTCGACAAGTTCCTTCAGGAGATGGGCGCGAGTGACGTCGAACCCCTGGAGAAGCTCAACGTGCGACGCTCGACCGGGGATGCCCCGGAGACGAGCGTCGTCGTCCTCGCCTGTAGCGCGAGCGGACGATGAATGTAGGGGATAGGTGATAGGTTGTAGGGGTTGGCAGAGCGAGAGGCACGAGTTGTCTGCTATCCCCTATCCGCTAGAACCTATTCCCTGACCACCAGGAGGAAGGCGGCGATGACGAAGTTCGTGTTTGTGACTGGCGGGGTGGCGTCCTCGGTCGGGAAGGGAATCACGACCGCGTCGATCGGTCGTCTGATCAAAGCCCGCGGCAAGACCGTCTCGCTGATGAAGCTCGATCCCTATCTGAATGTCGACCCCGGCACGATGTCGCCCTATCAGCACGGCGAGGTCTTCGTGACCGAAGATGGCGCGGAAACCGACCTCGACCTCGGCCACTACGAGCGCTTCACCGACGAGAATGTCCACCGCCAGGCCAACATCACGACCGGCCAGGTCTACGCGCGCGTGATTGAGAAGGAACGCCGCGGCGACTACCTCGGCGGCACGGTGCAGGTCATCCCGCACATCACGAATGAGATCAAGGCCGGCATCCACGCCGTCGCCGACGAGAGCGGCGCGGACGTGTTGATCGCCGAGATCGGCGGCACCGTTGGCGACATCGAGGGCCAGGCCTTCTATGAGGCCGTCCGCCAGATGCGGAGCGACGCCGGACGCGAGAATGTGCTCTATATCCACGTCACGCTCCTGCCGAGCATCTCGGCAACCGGCGAGCTGAAGACGAAGCCAACCCAGCACTCAGTCGCCGAACTGCGGAGCATCGGCATTCAGCCGGATGTGATCCTCTGCCGCTCCGATGAGGAAGCCTCCGAGGAGGTGCTGCAGAAGATCTCGCTCTTTACCGATGTTGACGAAGATGCCGTCATCCCGCTGGTCACGGCTGAGACGATCTACGAAGTGCCGCTCCAGCTTGAAGAGTGGGGGTTTGGCGAGTACCTGGCCGAGCACTTTGGCTGGTCTCAGGAAGCGTCGGCCGAGCTCGACCTGTCGGACTGGACGAACCTCGTCGACCGGATCAAGGTGCCGCGCAAGCCGGTCGAGATCGCGCTTGTCGGCAAGTACGTCGAACTGCACGATGCCTACAAGAGCGTGACCGAGGCGCTGGAGCACGCGGCGTTGCACCACGGCGTCTCGGCGATGATTAACTGGATCAATTCGGAGACGACGACGCCGTCCGAGATGAACGAGCTGCTGCGGCATGCCCAGGGTATTGTCGTGCCGGGCGGCTTCGGCGCGCGCGGGACCGACGGCAAGATCATGGCAGCGCGCTATGCCCGTGAGAACCAGGTGCCGTACCTTGGCCTCTGCTATGGATTGCACATGGCGGTCATCGATATCGCCCGGCATATCCTGGGCTGGTCGGACGCCAACTCGACTGAGAACGACCAGGCGAGCCAGCATCCGGTCATCGACTTGATGCCGGATCAGCATGGCGTCAACCTCGGCGGCACGATGCGGCTTGGGCGCTACCCGTGCAAGCTGGTGCCCGGCACCAAGTCGGCCGCCGCATATGGCCAGGAGCTCGTCTACGAGCGCCACCGGCACCGCTGGGAGGTCAATAACGACTACCGCGACCGCCTGGCAGAGGCCGGGTTGATCGTCGCCGGCACGTCGCCGGATGGCCGGCTGGTCGAGATCATGGAGTTCGAGGATCACCCGTGGTTCGTGGGCGTGCAGTTCCACCCGGAATTCAAGTCCCGGCCGACGCGGCCGCAGCCGCTTTTTCGCGATTTTGTCGGGGTTGCCCGGACGACGTTGCGCGAGGGCGACCAGTGGCCGTTGCCGGCGATTGCCGCCGATGGCGCGGGCCAGCGCCAGCCGGAGTATGCTGGTGAGCGGGCGGTGCGCGGCAAGGTCGCGGCGACCGTTGGAAGCAGCGGCGACGCGTAGTCACAGACCGAGATTGTGATACACTGCACAGAGTTTTGGGAGCGGGTCGATGGACAAAAACCCGCTCGGGTCACATAGCCGGCGCGACTGGCGTATGGTGGGCGCAGCCTCGGGGATTGGCTGCACCGTTGTCATCAGTCTGCTGGCGACGATCGGGGGAGGTGTCTTCCTGGATCGGTGGCTCGGGATCGCGCCGGTCGGAGTGCTTTCGGGGGTTGCCCTGGGGCTGGCTGCTGCGGGATACTCGCTCTATGAACTGACGATGCTGGGAGACCCGGACCGGGGGATTGTCACTGTCAGGAAGCAGGACGGTGACGAGTTGTCTGGGGGAAGACCGTCACGCGACGAAGGTCGCTGACGGCCACTGAGGGGACTGCATGGACCTCCACGTCTCTATCAAGCCTGAGTCTCTTTTCGAGTTCGACATCCCTGTTCTCGGTACCTTTGAATTCACAAACTCGTTTCTGACCATGATCCTCGTCATGGTCGGTTTGATTTTGGCCGGTGCCTGGGTCGCCCGTAGCGCGACGCTAGTGCCGACGCACGGCCAGTCGATGTTCGAGATGGCCGTCGAATTTGTGCTCGGCCTCGTGCAGAGCGCGGCCGGCGAGAATGTCGGACGCCGGATCTTCCCGTTGATCGGCAGCCTCTTTATCTTCATCATTGTGGCGAACTACGCCGGGTTGTTGCCCGGCGTCGGCACGGTTGGCGTGTATCACGAAGAGGAAGAGGATCACGCGCAGATCGCTGCGGTGGCTGCCTTCCAGGAGGACGGGGAGCACGAAGAAGAGGGGCACGGCGAAGTGCTCGTCCCGTTCTTCCGCTCGCCGAGCGCCGATCTCAACATGACGCTCGCGATGTCGACCTTCGTCGTCATCATTGTCCAGATCGCCGGCATCATGGCGCATGGCGTCGGGGGACGCATCAAGCACATGGCCGATCCCTGGTGGATTTTCCCGCTTGAGGTGATCGGCGAGCTGGCCCGCATCGTCTCGCTGGCCTTCCGTCTCTTCGGCAACATCTTCGCCGGCGAGGTGCTGGTGGCGGTGATGATCGCCTTCGGAGCGGCGACGCTCTACGTATTGACACCGTTTACGACGGTTTTCCTGTATCTGGAAGTGCTGTTTGGGTTTGTCCAGGCGCTGGTCTTTGCGCTGCTCAGCCTCATCTACCTGGCTCTTGCAACCGACGGGGGCCACGGCGACGAGGAACACGCGCACTAGCGGCAGCACGCTAACTTTGGGGATACCTCTCGCAATGAGAGGTTGATGAAACTGGAATGTGCGGGGATAAACCCTGCAAGAGCCGCGAAGGTAAGAGGCGCGGCAAGGAGGAGAGGCAAACGTGTTCGGCGGAATTACTGATCCGGAAGCCGTAAAGTGGTTCGCGGCCGGCATGGCCATCGGCGTTGGCGCGCTGGGTCCCGGTCTTGGTATCGGTCTCGCAGTGCGTGGCGCGATGGAAGCGCTTGGCCGCAATCCGGAAGCTGAAGCCGCAGTCCGAACGACACTCATCATCGGTGCTGCTCTCGCGGAAGCGATCGCGATTTACGCGTTCGTTATCGCGATTATCCTGATCTTCGCCGCGTAGTACTCGCCTGGCAGCCGGGGCGCTGGACTTCGGTCCCGAGCCCCGGCCAGGTCACTCCACGGTGCAGTGACAACACTGCGCGGGGAGTGCGTCGGGTAACCATAGGAAGGCGAGGGCACCGTTGGATGCTTTAGGAATCACCGGGGCGAACTTCATCGTCCAGATGGTCGCGTTCATCCTGTTCGTCGTAATCTTCTGGAAGTATGCGCTTGGACCGATCACGCGCATGCTCGAAAGCCGTCAAGCCACCATCCGGGAAAGCCTTGAGGAAGCGGAGCGCGTACGCCGCGATATGGCGGCGGCGGAAGCCCGCAACGAAGAGATCCTGCTGGAAGCGCGCCGCGAAGCGCAGCAGATCCTGGCGAATGCCCGCGAGCAATCTGATCAAAACATCGCGCGCTCGCGTGAGACGGCCCAGGCGCAGGCAGACGACATCGTCGCCCAGGCCCAGCAGGTCGTTCAAGCTGAGGTAAGCCAGGCTCGCGCCGAGCTACGGCAGGAGATCGCCGATCTGGCGATCGAGGCCGCGTCGAAGATCGTGCGCGCCAATCTGGACCGTGACGCCCAGGCGCGTCTGGTCGAAGAGACGCTCACCGAAGCCGCGCGCGACAACACGTCGTTGAATTAGGTCGGGCAAGGGGTAGAGGCCGATATGGCAGTCCAGGTGGTCGGCAGGCGCTACGCCGAAGCCGTCTTCGACATCGCAGCTGAAGCGGGAACTACTGCCGAGTGGCTCCGGGCGCTTGAGGCGCTGGCCAGCGCAGCCGCTGACGACGAGGCGCGGGCGTTCTTTGAGAACCCCGCGATCCCGGATGCCCAGAAACACTCAGCGCTCGCGGCGATCATGCCGGCTGACGCGGGGGAGGAAGTCCAGAACCTCGTCCGGCTGCTCATCGAGCGCAAGCGCTTCGGCCATCTACCGGGCATCCTCGAAGCATTTGAAGAGATGACATTGCGCGCACAAGGCATCGCGATTGCCGATGTGACGACGGCGGTCGAGCTAACCGAGCAAGAGCAACAGTACGTCAGCACACAGCTGGCGCAGATCGTGGGCTCGAATGTCCAGGTGCGGTCGCACGTCGACCCGGAGATCGTCGGCGGCATCGTCGCGCGTATTGGCGATCAACTCATCGACGGAAGTGTGCGCACACAGCTACGCGACCTGCGTTCGACGCTGGGCCGCAGATAGTAAACGATCACCGATAGAAGCGGTGTCCTGCCGGCATTGCGGCCGGCGGTAAACCAGGAGGAAGAGATGTCAGTTCGAGCAACCGAAATTCGCGACATCCTGCGCTCGCAGATCCAGGATTTCGATGCCAGCATGCGGATGACCAACGTCGGCAACGTCATCGAGGTCGGTGACGGTATCGCGACGGTCTATGGTCTGAGCGACGTGCGCGCTAACGAGCTGGTCGAGTTCCAGACCGGTTCGATGGGCATGGCCTTCAACCTCCAGGAAGACTCCGTCGGTGTCATCATCCTGGGCGAGTATGTTGATATTGAAGAGGGCCACGAGGTCCGGACCACGGGGCAGATTGCGGCTGTGCCGGTCGGCAGCGCGCTGGTTGGCCGCGTCGTCAACGCCCTTGGCGAGCCGATTGACGGCAAAGGCCCAATCAACGCCGAATCGACCCGGCCGGTCGAACGCATCGCGCCCGGCGTCATCGAGCGCCGCAACGTCGACACGCCGCTACAGACCGGCGTTATTGCCGTAGACGCGATGATCCCGATTGGCCGCGGCCAACGTGAGCTGATCATTGGCGACCGCCAGACCGGCAAGACCGCCGTCGCCGTCGACAGCATCATCAACCAGCGCGGTCATGACGTGATCTGCATCTACGTCGCCGTTGGGCAGCGCCGCGCGCAGGTTGCCCAGCTCGTCGCGACGCTCGAAGCGAACGGCGCGATGGACCACACCATCGTCGTCGCCGCCACGGCGTCGGACCCGGCTCCGATGCAATTCATCGCGCCCTATGCCGGGTGCGCGATGGGTGAGGAGATCATGGAGAACGGCGGTCACGCGCTGATCGTTTACGATGACCTCTCCAAGCACGCCTGGGCCTACCGCCAGGTCTCGCTGCTGATGCGGCGCCCGCCGGGCCGCGAAGCCTATCCGGGCGACGTCTTCTACCTCCACTCGCGTCTGCTTGAGCGTGCCGCTCAGCTCTCCGACGACCGTGGCGGCGGCTCGCTGACGGCGCTGCCGATCATCGAGACACAGGCCAACGACGTCTCGGCCTATATTCCGACGAATGTCATCTCGATCACCGACGGCCAGATGTTCCTCGAATCTGATCTCTTCTACGCCGGCGTCCGGCCCGCGTTGAACGTCGGTATCTCAGTTTCACGCGTTGGTGGCGATGCCCAGATCCGGGCGATGCGACAGGTCGCCGGTCAGCTGCGGCTCGACCTGGCGCAGTTCCGCTCGCTCGAGGCGTTTGCCCAGTTCGGCACCGAGGACCTCGACGCCGCGACACGCCGGCAGCTTGAGCGCGGCTCGCGCATGACCGAGATGCTCAAGCAGCCGCAGTTCCAGCCGTTCCCGGTCGAGAATCAGGTGGCTGCGCTCTTCGCCGCCTCGAACGGCTTTGTCGACGACATCGCGGTCGAGAATATCCAGGATTTCCGAACGGCGTTCCTGGAGTACATGGAATCATCACACCGCAACCTGCTCGGCCAGATTGTCGAGGCGGGGCGCATCGATGACGATCTGGACGCGGCCCTGCGGAAGGCCGTTGAAGAGTTCAAGTCGACCTACTCGCCGGCGGCGTAAGGTCGGCCCGGGCGACGGGGAAGCGACAGGGAGTCTGAGTGGCGACGACAAGAGAAATCCGCCGCCGAATCCGATCAATCGGCAACATCACCCAGATTACGCGGGCGATGGAGATGGTATCCGCCGCGAAGATGCGGCGCGCCCAGGAGCGGGTGTCGGCGTCGCGCGCATATTCCGACCGTATCCGCATCATGATCGCTGGGCTTGCCGGATTGACCGACCTCGAAGAGGGTGCTTATCCGCTGTTGCAGCAACGCCCGGTTGAGCGCGCAAGTATTATCGTCATGACCTCGGACAAGGGGCTGGCCGGCGCGTTGAACTCGAATGTCATCCGGCACACGGCGGAGTTCATTCGCGACGACATCGACGGCCGGACCGAGATCATCGCTCTTGGCCGCAAAGGCCGCGACTTCTTCCGCAAGACGCAGTACCCGCTCACCGCTGAATTCGTTAGCCTCGAAGACTGGCCGTCGATTGAGGATCTACGCCCCGTCGTCGATATCGCGATCTCGGACTTCACACGCGGCAAGGTGGACGCGGTCTACGTTGCAAATACGCGCTTCGTCAACACTCTGACCCAGCGGCCGCAGGTGCAGCAGCTCTTGCCGATCACACCCGAGTTCGACGACGAGGCCGAGGAAGAAGTCCGTGACTTCATCTTCGAGCCGAGCCGCGAGGCAGTGCTCAACGGATTGCTGCCGCGCTACGTCGAGGTGCAGATTTACCAGGCGATGCTCGATGCGTTGGCCAGCGAGCACTCCGCCCGGATGGTCGCGATGCGCAATGCGACCGAGAACGCCAACGAATTGCTCGATGACCTGACGCTGACCTACAACAAGGTGCGCCAGACACAGATCACCGCAGAAGTTTCGGAAATCGCCGCCGGCGCGCTCGCGCTCGGCTAGCGCAGATCGGGCGAGGCCCGGCGAAGCAGGAGGCCACGACATGGCAGTTGACACCGCTACAGGAGTAGGACGCGTCGTCCAGGTACAGGGCGTCGTCGTGGACGTTGAGTTCCCGGACGGCGAATTGCCCGAGATTTTTCATGCGCTCGAAATCGAAATGGGCGACGGCAGCACGCTCGTGCTCGAGGTGCAGCAGCACCTGGGCAACGATTGGGTGCGCGCCGTCGCGATGTCGACGACGGATGGCTTGCCGCGCGGGGCGCAGGCGAGACCGGTCGGCGGTTCGATCCAGGTGCCGGTCGGCGAAGCGACGCTTGGCCGCATCTTCGATGTCAGCGGCAACACGATTGACGGCGAAGGCCCGGTCGAAGGCGGCTCGCTACGCGGGATCCACCAGGAAGCGCCGCCCTTTGACGAGCAGTCGACCGAAGTGCAGGTCTTCGAAACCGGCTTGAAGGTCATCGACCTGATCGCGCCATTTACGCTCGGTGGTAAGACCGGCGTCTTCGGCGGCGCGGGCGTCGGCAAGACGGTCATCATTCAAGAGATGATTCGCAACATCGCGACCGAGCACGGCGGCTATTCGGTCTTCTGCGGGGTAGGCGAACGCACCCGTGAAGGCACATCGCTGCTCGGTGAGATGGTCGAGTCCGGCGTTATCGACAAGACGGTCATGGTCTTCGGCCAGATGAACGAGCCGCCCGGCGCGCGCCTACGGGTCGGATTGACCGGCTTGACGATGGCCGAGCACTTCCGTGACGAAGGCCGTGACGTGCTCGTCTTCATCGACAACATCTTCCGTTTTGTCCAGGCTGGTTCGGAAGTGTCGGCGCTGCTTGGCCGTATGCCGAGTGCTGTCGGCTACCAGCCGACACTTGGCACCGACATGGGTACGTTGCAGGAGCGCATTACCTCGACCAACCGTGGCTCGATCACCTCGGTCCAGGCGATTTACGTCCCAGCAGACGACTACACCGACCCCGCGCCGGCGACGACCTTCGCTCACCTCGACGGCACGATCTCGCTTGAGCGTTCAATTGCCGAGCGCGCGCTCTTCCCGGCCATCGACCCGCTGGCGTCGACGTCGCGTATTCTCGATCCGAACGTCGTTGGCCAGGAGCACTACGACACCGCCCGCGAGGTGCAGCGCGTGCTCCAGCGTAACCGCGACCTGCAGGACATCATCGCGATTCTCGGTATGGAGGAGCTGAGCGACGAGGACCGCCAGACGGTCCAGCGCGCGCGGCGTATTGAGAACTTCCTTTCCCAGCCGATGTTCGTGGCCGAGCAGTTCACCGGCCGTGCCGGACGCTACGTCGAGCGCGCCGAGACGGTGCGCGGCTTCAAGGAGATCCTCGAAGGCAAGCACGACAGTCTCCCCGAGCAGGCCTTCTACATGGTCGGCTCGATTGAGGAAGCCGTTGAAGCCGCCGAGCGGATGGCCGCCGAAGAGTAGATTCACCCGTGATTCAGTGGCCGCGCGGCGTGCATGTAGGAGGGGATAGATGTCGTCCAACCCGAAGCTCCAGGTAGAGATCGTGACCGGTGAGCGCGTAGTCTACGAGGAGCAGGATGTCGACATGGTCATGGCGCCGGGCGCTGATGGCGCTCTCGGTATCCTCCCGCGTCACGCTGCGCTCTTCTCACTGCTTTCGGCCGGTGAGTTGATTGTCCGCAAGGGCACAGACGAGCAGGAGCTGGCCGTCTTCGGCGGGTTCCTCGAGGTCGTCAACAACCGCGTCATGATCCTGGCGGACACTGCCGAGCGCATCGAGGAGATCGACGAGGAACGCGCGGAGCGCGCCCGCCAGCGTGCGGAAGCCGCCTTGCAGGAGGCCACGACGGCAGTCGAAATCGAAGCTGCCCTGGCGTCCCTCCGGCGTGCCCGCGTGCGCTCGAACCTCGCCCGTCGACGGCGCGGACCGCGTGCCGACGTCTCGCGCCCGACCGGGTAACACCTCGCGCGAAAATAGAGTACATTCAGGCCGCGTCCTCGATCCGACGAAGGGAATCTTCGTGACTGCATCACCGACAACCCCGGCCGGCGTCCTCGCTCCCGCGCTCCCCGGCAACGAGTGGGAGCGTGAGACCATTCGCGTTACCGGCGGCAACCAGCTCAGTGGCTCGATCAGAGTCAGTGGAGCCAAGAACGCCACCCTGCCGATCATGGCGGCGGCGCTACTCACCGACGAACCGTGCATCATCGACAACGTGCCGATTCTCGCGGACATCTATGTGATGGCGGAGCTGTTGCGTCACCTTGGTGCAACGGTCGAGATCGACGAAGCCAACCATCGCGTCTCGATTCATGCGCGGGACATCGTCCAGCACTACGCGCCGGAGGAGCTTGTCGCCCGGATGCGGGCGTCGTTCCTGGTCTCTGGACCGATTCTGGCGCGCACCGGCAGGATTGAGACGACGCCGCCTGGTGGCTGCAAACTCGGCAGCCGCCCGGTGGATGTCGATGTTCGCGGCTTTCGACGCATGGGCGCAACCATCGCGGTGAAGGACGATGGTTTCAAGATCACCTCGCCGAAGCTCGAAGGCGCGGAGATTTACATGGATTACCCGAGCCACACCGGCACGGAGAATCTCTTGATGGCTGCGACATTGGCGCGCGGAGTGACGACCATCGTCAACGCCGCCTCGGAGCCGGAGATCGCCGCCGTCGGCAACGTCCTGCGCGAGATGGGCGCGCGGATCGACGGTCTCGGCACGCCGCATATCCGTATCGAGGGCGTCGAGCGCCTGCGCGGTTTCCAGGCGACGATCCTGCCGGACCGTCTCGAAGCCGGGACCTTCGCCATTGGCGCGGTCATCACCGGCGGCGAAGTCGTTCTCGAGCGGGTTAGTGAGCCGGATATGATCCCGCTCACCTCGAAGCTGCGGGAGGCCGGGGCTGAGGTCTGGTGGAGCGACCAGTCGATGCTGGTCCGGGCCGGGAAGCGGCTCGAAGCGCTGGAGGTCCAGGCGCTGCCATTCCCAGGCTTCCCAACCGATCTCCAGGCGGCCTTCGCCGTGTTGCTGACCCAGGCCGAGGGCACGAGTAGAGTCTTCGACCGCGTCTACAACGATCGCCTCAAGTACGTTCATGAGCTGAAGAAGATGGACGCCCGCTTCGAGCTTGTCAACAACCAGGAGGCGCGTTTCCACGGCCCGACGAAGCTGACGGCCGCCGATGTCACAGCGCTCGATATTCGGGCCGGCGCATGCCTCGTGCTGGCCGGGTTGATTGCCGAGGGCGACTCGAAGATCCGCGACATTCACCACCTGCGCCGGGGCTACGAAGACATCGTCGCCAAGTTCCAGTCGCTCGGCGCGGAGATCGCCTACATCTGATTCCGCGCACAGCCACGTTTGATGGCATAGGGACGCCGCGGTAGGCGATTCTGACTAGCGATGCAGGAGTCCGTTTGCGTGTAGGGATGTGATTTGTCACGCCCTTCATGCCTCATGTGAGGCCGTTGGGACTCAGCGCCATGTAGCAGACGCCAAAGCAACAACATGGTCATCCCGATGCAGGAGGGATCTTGGAACGACCGCGCCATATGTCGGTGAGCCGACACGCTGACGGCAACATCGTAGCGATGAGGTTTCGTGCCCCGGAACACTGACGTTGCGCTCGCAGATCCCTCGTTCCTCGGGATGCCAGACGTGGTGCGGGTAGCTCTGAAGGAACAGTGGTTGGTACTGTACGCACCTGCTGCCGTCATTGGTTCCTGCCGGTGACGATCTGAATCAGCATGAGTCTGGAGGTAGCTATGGCGGCGTTGAACGCGACTGACCAGAGGTTGCTCGGGATGGCAATCGACGAAGCCAGGACAGGCTTTGACGAGGGCGGCGTGCCCATTGGCTCGGTGCTTGCGCGGGGCGATGAGGTGATCGCGAGCGGACGCAATCGGCGCGTTCAGAATGGCGATCCGATCGCCCATGGCGAGATGGACTGTCTCCAACGCGCCGGCAGGCAGCGCAGCTACCGCGACACGACGCTCTACACCTCGCTCAGCCCCTGCATGATGTGCGCCGGGACGATCGTCCAATTCAGCATCCCGCGCGTCGTCATCGCCGAGGCCGAGAACTTCGCCGGCAATGTCGAGTTTCTCCGCAGCAACGGCGTCGAGGTCATCGTGGCTGACGATGCCGATGCCACCGCGTTGATGCGCCGCTTCATCGATGAGAACCCTGAGCTCTGGAACGAAGATATCGCTGAGGAGTAACCGGCACGAGCAGCCCGCCGCCGCTTATACTCAGGGTGATGATAGATCTGTTGCTGGGCAGAGCGCTGTCCGGTGTATCGGCGTGTATCGGGAGATTCGGGTAACTTGGCGAAACAGCTAGGAATTGACCTCGGGACGGCCAATGTCCTTGTCTTCGTACGTGGGCGCGGCATCGTCATGAACGAGCCGTCGGTCGTCGCGATTTCAGCGCGTGACGGGCGGGTCAAAGCTGTCGGCCTCGAAGCCCGGAACATGCTCGGGCGCGAACCGCGTGAGACCATCGAGGTCGTCCGTCCGATGCGCGACGGCGTCATTGCCGACTATGTTGTGACGCAGGAGATGCTGCGCTACTTCATCATCCGGTCCGTCGGCCGCTTCTCGTTGACCAAGCCCGACGTTATGCTCTGCGTACCGGCCGGCGTCACCGGCGTCGAGCGCCGGGCCGTGCGTGACGCGGCGCTGGCTGCCGGAGCGCGGCGCGCCTATCTGATTAGTGAGCCCCTCGCGGCAGCGATTGGCGCGCGGGTGCCGGTCGCCGATCCCAGCGGCAATATGGTCATCGACATCGGTGGCGGCACGACTGAGGTTGCCGTCATCTCGCTCAACGCCGCTGTTGTGTCGCGCTCGATTCGCGTTGGCGGCAGCAGATTCGACGAGGCGATCCAGAACTACATCAAGCGCAAGTACAACCTGCGTATCGGTGAACGCACAGCCGAAGAGGTCAAGATCGCCATTGGTTCGGCGATGCCGACCGACGATGACATTGTGATGGACATTCGGGGCCGCGACGAGGTTGCGGGTCTGCCGCGCACCGTCCGCGTCCACCAGAACGAGATCGTAGAGTCGATCACCGAGCCGCTTGAGGCTGTCATCGGCGTCGTGCGAGCCGTCCTCGAAGATACGCCACCGGAGCTATCCTCCGACATCATCGACAAGGGCATGATCCTGACCGGCGGCGGCGCGCTCCTGCGCGATCTGCCGACGCTGCTGACCGAGGTCACCGGCGTGCCGTGCTATGTCGCAGACGATCCCCTTTCCGCCGTCGCTATCGGCACTGGCCTGGCGCTCGAGTACTTCGACATCCTCCGCGACTCCCTCGAAGAGGTCTAGCCCGCGCTCATCGCTGAACGCGCGGTCGGACACCCACTGATCCCGAATCAGGCCGATGGCTGCGCCTGTCATGCCAGCGCCAGGGCCTGGACGTGCATGAGACCCTACTGACATGCCGTCACATTGGGTAGGATGTTCTGCGGGTGGGGTTCTCCGCTGTTGGTTGAGGGGGATGCATGGCGTCGGAGACAGAGTCCGAATTGCGGCACGAGCAGGAGCGTTTTCAAGAGCGCTTGACGGCTCTGGATGTCGAACGCGAGGGTGCCGCCGAGCGCCAGCATGGCCGTGAGAAGCTTTCGGCGCTGGAGCGCGTCGAGCGCTTGCTCGATCCCGGCAGCTTCGACGAGATCGACGCGCTCGTGCAGCACCGCTCGCGGCGCTTCGGCATGGAGCGTCGGAGGCCATACGGCGACGGGGTCATCACCGGCTTCGGCACGATCGATGGCCGCAAGGTGGCCGTCTTCTCCCACGATTTCACGACCTACGGCGGTTCGCTCGGCGAGGCCTTCGCGCTCAAGGTCACCAAGATTATGGACCTGGCGTTGAAGGTCGGGTGCCCGATCATCGGCATCAACGACTCCGCCGGGGCGCGTATTCAGGAGGGTGTCGAAGGGTTGGCGGGATACGGCGAGGTTTTCTGGAGGAATGTCCAGGCTAGCGGCGTCGTGCCGCAGATCTCGCTGATCGCCGGGCCGTGCGCCGGCGGCGCGGTCTATTCGCCGGCGATGACCGACTTCGTCTTCATGGTCGAAGACATATCCCAGATGTTCATCACCGGCCCGGACGTCGTCAAGACGGTGACCGGCGAGGATGTGACCCACGAGGCGCTCGGCGGCGCGGCGACCCATACGGGCGTCTCGGGCGTCGCCCATTTTGCCTCGGCCGACGAGGACGAGATGTTCGAGTCGGTGCGCTACCTCATGTCCTTCCTGCCACCGAACAACGTCGATGACCCGCCGCGCTACAGCGCACCGCCACGCGATCCGGCGCTTGACGCCGAGCTTGACGACATCGTCCCGCCGGAGCCGACCCGTTCCTACGATATGCACCAGGTCATCTCACGGATCGTCGACGAAGGCGAGTTCCTTGAGGTCCAGCCCCACTGGGCGGAGAATATGATCGTCGGCTTTGGCCGGATCGACGGGCGCTCGGTCGGCATCGTCGCCAACCAGCCGCAGGTGCTGGCCGGTACGCTCGACATCGACGCCTCGACGAAAGCGGCGCGCTTCGTCCGTTTCTGTGACGCCTTCAACATCCCGTTGATCACCTTCGTTGACGTGCCGGGGTTTCTGCCCGGCGTCGACCAGGAGCATGGCGGCATTATCCGGCATGGCTCGAAGCTGCTCTATGCCTACTGCGAAGCGACGGTGCCGAAGCTGACCGTCATCACGCGCAAGGCCTACGGCGGCGCATACGTCGTCATGTCGTCCCGCTCGATCCGGGCCGACGCTTCGTTCGCCTGGCCGACGGCGGAGATCGCGGTGATGGGGCCGGAAGCGGCGGTGCGCTTGATCCACCGGCGCGAGATTGCCGAGGCCGACGACGCGGCGGCGAAGGAAACCGAGCTGGCGGCGGAGTACCGCGAAGAGTTCGCAAACCCGTTCCAGGCAGCCGGCCGCGGGCACATCGAAGCGGTCATCTGGCCGCGTGACACGCGCGCGGCTCTGATCCGCTCGCTCGATCTGCTGGAGACGAAGCAGGAGATCCGGCCCGCTCGCAAGCATGGGAACGTGCCGCTTTGAGTAGGCGGTTTGGTCCAAAGGCCAACGAGCCGACGCCTGAGATCGTCGCCGCGATCATGGCCGCGATCCGCGCCGTTGTTGCTGCCGATGACGGTGGCCAGCCTGCGTCGCGCTGGAAACAACGGGCCAGACCCGGCGGTGAGCTACGGCAGGCAACGCGCCGGAGCTGGCTCGACCGCGCGCGGCTGCGTTCCACATCGAGATTCTGATGAGTAGTTCTTGGGGGCCGCGAGTGCCGGCAGCAGTGCGGGGTGGTGGACAATGATCCGGAAAGTGCTGGTCGCAAACCGCGGCGAGATCGCGCTACGTGTCATGCGGGCCTGCCGTGAAGAACGGATCGCCAGCGTTGCCGTCTACAGCGACGGCGAGCAGGATGCGCGCCACACGCGGTATGCCGACGAAGCTGTCGAGATCGTCTCCGCAAACCCGATTCCCTACCTAGACGCAGACGCTGTGCTATCTGCCGCGCTGTCAACGGGCGTAGATGCAATTCATCCCGGCTACGGTTTCCTGGCCGAGAACGCCGCGTTCGCGCGAGCCTGCGCCGCTGCCGGGCTCATCTTTGTCGGCCCGCCGGCTGATGCCATCGACGCGATGGGCGACAAGGTGCGTGCCCGTGCCGTTGCCGAGCGCGCCGAGGTGCCGATTGTGCCCGGCAGTGGCGAGCCAGTCGATGTCGAGGCAGCCCGTGAGTTTGGCCAGGACCATGGCTACCCGGTGGCGCTGAAAGCGGTCGCCGGCGGCGGTGGCCGGGGCTTCAAAGTCGCCTGGGACGAGGCCGGGATCGAGGAAGCCTGGCGGCAGGCGAGCGGCGAAGGCGAACGCTACTTTGGTAATCCGGCAGTCTACGTTGAGAAATACTTGGAGCATCCACGGCATATCGAGATCCAGGTCTTTGCCGACCAGCATGGCAACGCGGTGGGACTCGGCGAGCGCGACTGCTCGATCCAGCGCCGCCACCAGAAGCTGATCGAGGAAGCGCCGTCGCCGGCCCTCGACGCCGCGACGCGCGAGCGGATGAACGCCACGGCTGTCCGGCTGGCGCAAGAGGTTGACTATGTTGGAGCGGGCACAGTCGAGTTCCTCTTCAGCGACGGAGATTTCTTTTTCCTCGAAATGAACACACGTATTCAGGTCGAGCACCCGATCACTGAGGAGATCACCGGGATCGACCTCGTGCGCGAGCAGTTGCGGGTAGCGAGTGGTGAGCCGCTGTCGTTCGACGGGTCGCCGCGGCTCTTTGGCCACGCGATCGAGTGCCGGATCAATGCCGAGGACCCGGCGCGGGACTTCGCGCCGACGCCGGGCAAGCTGGCGAGCTACGCGCCGCCGTCGGGGTTTGGCATCCGCGTCGACACCGGCTTCGAGGCGGGCGACGAGGTCGATCCGCGCTTCGACAACCTGATCGCCAAGCTCGTCGTTCGCGGCCGCAACCGAGCAGAGGCATTGAGCCGTCTCGACCGGGCGCTGGCCGATTTCGAGGTGTCGGGCGTCGCCACGACCATTGAGCTCTACCGCCATATCCTGCGCCGCCCCGATTTCAAGGCCGGCGACTATGACACGCGCTATTTGGAACTGACCAAGGTAGCCGATGGATTGACTCCGACTGAGCTGCCGTCCGACGAGCCCGAAGATGGCGATGCGATCGTTGTCGAGGTTGATGGCCGCAGCTACCGCGTGAAGCTGCCTGAGTCGCTTGCAGCCACTGGTGCGACTGCCCGGAGAGCGTCGCCGGGGGCTGGCTCGCGTGGTCGTGCGGGCCGTGCGCGGGCCGCATCGAGCGGCGAGTTGATGAGCCCGATTCAGGGCACGGTACTGTCGGTTGCCGTGGAAACCGGCGACACGGTCGAGGCCGGCGATCTAATCTGCGTGGTCGAAGCGATGAAGATGGAGAACGAGCTGACCGCACCGGTGAGTGGCACCGTCGTCACGCTGGCAGTCGAGGCTGGCGCGACAGTCCGGACCGGCGATCTCGTCGCGGTCATCGAAGACTGATCCTGCCCGCGAACGTGCCAAATCCCAGGTTTGAGAGCACCGTACGACGAGAATAGCCCGGCGTTTTGCCTTGTACGTACACTTCGCAAATGGCTATACTGTGGACAGTTGTGGGGTCGAGTGGGGAAAAGTGGGGCGCGATGTGGATAACATGCTGCGTCTCGACAACCTCGAACTGGCAGGGCCGGACCGGTGTTTCTTGGACGATTCGATCATTCCGTCGACACCAAAGGGCGTTTGGCGTTGCCTGCCCGGTATCGCGACCAGCTTTCTGACGGAGTCGTTGTAACGCGCGGCTTCGACGCTTGTCTGCTCGTCTATCCAATGGCCGAGTGGCTACCGCTGGCCAAGCGCGTGTCGGAGCTATCTATCGGCGATCCAGATGTACGCGCGTTGCGGCGGTTGCTCTTTGCCGACGCGGCGGATCTTGAGCTCGACAAACAGGGCCGCATCCTGATCCCCTCGGGACTCCGCGACTATGCCGGCCTCGATCGTGATGCGGTCGTCACCGGCATGCATACATTTATCGAAATCTGGAGTCCGGAGCAGTGGTTGTCCGAGCGCTCGGCGCTCGACCGCGACGGACAGGCGGTCGCGGAACGGTTGGCGGAGCTGATCTAGTCCGACAGACGTTGCGCGGCGTATATGGGATCAACACACCAGCGATGTTCATGCCTGCTTTGACGCTAGACAGCCAGGAGGGAGCCAGGATGCCCGGCGAGCCTGGACATATCCCGGTCCTGCGTGATGAAGCCCTCGAAGCGCTGCGCGTATCGTCGGGCGGCTTCTACGTTGACGGCACCTTCGGCGCGGGCGGACACTGCGCCGGCATCGCCGAACGCGCCGGCAGCGCGGGCGCGATTCTCGCCTTTGACCGCGATGCCGACGCCGCTCTACGCGCTGAGGCGCTGGCGACTCGCGTTGATGCGCAGATCATCTTTGTCAACGCTCCGTTCTCGGAAATGGCCGCCGAGGCAGCGGCGCGCAATTTCGACCCCGTCGATGGCGTGCTCCTCGACCTCGGTCTCTCGTCGCTACAGCTCGACGACGCCGAGCGCGGGTTTAGCTTCCTGCGGGAAGGGCCACTCGATATGCGGATGGACAGCGCCAGCGGCGAACCCGCGTCGGCGCTTCTCGCGCGGCTCAGCGAAGCCGAGCTTGTCCAGCTGCTCTACGACTATGGCGAGGAGCGGCAGGCGCGCAGAATCGCGCGGGCGATTGTCCGTGAGCGCGCCAACCGGCCAATCGTGACGACGACCCGGCTGGCGGAGATCGTCGAGGCAACGATTGGCCGGCCACCCGGCGCACGGATCCACCCGGCCACGCGCACATTCCAGGCGCTACGCATCGCGGTCAACGACGAGCTGGCCGAGCTGGAGCGCGGACTGGAAGCCGCGTTGAGCATCCTCGGTCCCGCAGGCCGCCTCGTCGTCATCAGCTTCCACTCGCTCGAAGATCGTATCGTCAAGCAGTTCATCGCGCGGGAGGTCAAGGGCTGTATCTGCCCGCCGGACCAGCCAGTATGCACCTGTGGCCGGGAGCCACGCCTGCGTTCCTCTGGACGGCCCGTGCGGCCCAGCGACGCCGAGGTTGAGCGGAATTCGCGCGCCCGGAGCGCGATCATGCGCGTCGCCGAGCGGCTTCCATGACGGTCATAAGCACCCAGAAACCGGCGGAAGCCCAGGGCCAAGCGCCTGCGGCAGACTATCTCTGGAACTCGCCGCCGGCTGGGCGGCCGCGACGGTTGCCGGGCGCGCTCGTTGTACTGCTCTCGGTCCTTGTGATCGGCGCGTTGGGTATGCTCTACCTGCTCCAGACGAACCACGTAGCGAACCTTGGCTATGAGATGTCTGCTTTGCAGCGTGAGCGTGAGGCTGCCCTCGTCGAGCAACAGCGGCTATCGGCGCAGATCGCCGGCAAACAAGCGCTACCGGCAGTTGACTCAACAGCCCGCTTCGAGCTTGGGATGCAGCCGGTCGACGACTACGTCTTTCTCGATGTCGAACTACCACCGGCTGTCGTGGAGGCCGAGCCTGAGTCGACTCCGGAAGAAGGTCCATCAACGCTCCAGCGCTTCTGGAACCGCTTGACCGGCTCATCCGGCAACGCGGAAGGGCCGGCCGGTGACTGACGCGACCGGCGGCATCAACACCTGGCGTGAGCCTTCGCGCAAACGATCGCTGCTCCTGCTGGCTGCCTTCGGCATTCTCGCCGGGTACGTTGCATACCGGGTGGCCGAGGTGCAGCTCGTGCGCTCGCACGAATTGGCTGGCCGGGCGGTCGCCGAGCGGCTTGTCGCTGATACAGTCCCGGCGCGCCGCGGCGATATCTATGATGCGCGCGGCACATTGCTCGCCACGGATTTGCCGTCCGCGCGTGTCTGGGCGATTCTCGGCAACATCGAAGATCCCCGGCATACCGCCGAGTTGCTCGGGCCGTTGCTTGGCCGGCCGGTTGATGAGCTGCACGCGCAGTTGACAGCGCCGGATGTCGAGTGGCTCCAGCTTGCCAGGCAGATTGACCCCGCGGCAGTTGAAGCCATCGAGGCGCTGAAGCTCGACGGCATCTATCTGGAGCCGGAGCCGCTACGCTATTACCCCAACGGCGAGTTCGTCGCCCACGTGCTCGGGTTCACGAATGTCGAACACGAGGGCAACTACGGCGTCGAGGGCGGCTATGACGACGTGATCGGCGGCGACGCCGGCTCGCTGATCGCCGAGCGCGATGGCGCAGGCAATGTCATCGCCTTGACGCCGAGCTACTGGGACCCGCCGGACGACGGCTCGGACATCGTGTTGACCATCGATAGCGGCGTGCAGCTACTCATCGAGCGAGTGCTCGAGGAGACGGTGCGGGAGCAGCGCGCCAAAGGCGGGACGATCATCGTTCAGGACCCGAACACCGGCGCGATCCTCGGTATGGCCAGCTGGCCGGTCTACGACCCGAATTCCTATCAGAATGCCGACGACCTGAGCGTCTTCGCCAATCCGGCTGTCTCGCGAGTTTACGAGCCCGGCTCGACCTTCAAGTCGATTGTCATGGCCATCGGGATTGACGACGGCGTCGTGACCGCTGACAGCACATTCGATGACGCGCCCGGCTACCGGGAGATTCCGGGACACCCGCCAATCACGAACAACAATGGCAATGTCTACGGCGTCCAGACGATGACCGAGGTGCTGGTGCGCTCGTCGAACCTCGGGGCGATCCACGTCGCCGAGAAGATCGGCGCGGACCGGCTCTTCCAGCGTCTTACCCAGTTCGGCATCGGCAAGCTCAGCGGCATCGAGCTCCAGGGCGAGGAGCGCGGCATCCTGACGAAGCCGTGGGAGCGCGATTGGAACGAGACCCTTTTCTTCACCAACGCGTTTGGCCAGGGTATCGCGGTGACGCCGCTCCAGATGGTGAACGCCTACTCGGCCATCGTCAATGGCGGCTATCTGATGGAGCCGCACATCATCGCCGAGGAACACCGGCCGGACGGCGAGGTCGTCCGGCATGAGCCGGAGGTGACACGGGAGATCATCTCGGAGGAAACCTCGGCGGTCATGCGGGAGATGCTCCATCAGGTGGTCGAACGACGCTATGAAGCCTACCCACAGGTTGAGGGCTATGAGATTGGCGCAAAGACCGGGACGGCGCAGGTTCCGTCGCCCGACGGCGGCTACGTCGAGGACGCGACGATCGCGTCGATCGTCGGCTTTGGACCGGTTGAGGAACCCCAGTTTGTTGTCCTGGTGAAGATCGACGAACCGCAAGAGACGCCCTGGGGCGAGACCGCCGCCGGGCCGGCGCTCGGCGAGATCCTGCGTGAGCTGTTCCTGCTCTACGGCATTCAACCGGAGGAGTCGCGATGATCCGTCTCCATGACGTGCTGGAGGGCACCGGCGGAACGCTCTATGGCGAAGCCGCGCCGGACACTCTCTTCGGCAAGGTGATCCACGATTCACGCCTCGTCGAACCAGGGGATCTCTTTGTGGCCTTGCCCGGCGAGGAAATGGACGGCCACCAGTTTATTGAGAACGCACTCGAGGCCGGCGCGACGGGCGTGCTGGCCGGGAATGCCTGGGCCGAAGCACACGGCAGTCGTAGCACCGGCTATGCCGTCATCGGCGTTGACGACACGCTCGCGGCGCTCCACGAGCTGGCGGCACATTGGCGCGGCTTGTTCGACATCCGGCTTGTTGGGATAACCGGCAGCATCGGGAAGTCGAGCACGAAAGAGGTCATCGCCGCTGTTGCTGGAGCGCAGTTCGACGTGCTCAAGAGCGCCGGTAGCTACAACAACGAGGTCGGCTTGCCGGTCAGCGTGCTTCAGGTGACGCCGGATACCGATGTCGCCGTGCTCGAGATGGGCGGCGCTTATCGCTTTGGCGAGATCACTGAGCTTGCCGAGATCGCCCGGCCGGATATCGGCGTCGTCACCAACGTGACCTATTCGCACCTATCGCGGATGGGCTCGCTCGAAGCCATCGCCCAGACGAAGGTCGAGCTGGTCGAGGCGCTGCCCGACCACGGCCTGGCGCTGCTGAATGCCGACGATGAGCGTGTGCTGGCGATGGCCGAGCATGCCAGCTGCCGGGTTCAGACTTATGGATTGGCCGAGGGCGCAGACTTGCGTGCAACCGACGTCACCGGGCTTGGCCTGGAAGGCATTCAGTTCACCCTCGTGCGAGGCGATCAGAGCGACCGCATCGCCGTACCCTTGCTCGGCAGGCACAGTGTCCACATGGCGCTCGTTGGGATCGCGGTTGGGTTCGAGCTAGGCATGGATCTGGCGGACATTCTGCGCGGGTTCGAGTCTCCCGACGTCCAACTGCGGCTGATCCTGACGCCGGCGGTGAACGGCGCGACGATACTCGACGACCACTACAACGCCAATCCCGCCTCCAGCAACGCCGCCTTGACGTTGCTCGAAGAGCTCGATGCGACCCGGCGCATAGCCGTCTTCGGTGACATGCTCGAGATGGGCGAGTACGAGGAAGAGGGGCACCGCGTCGTCGGCCGGCGTGTCGCTGAGGTCGCTGATGGCTTGTTGACCGTCGGCGAGCGTGCCCGCTTTATCTATGAGGAATTCGTCGAGCTCCAGCCGGAGCGGATCGCCCGCCACTTCGACTCGAAGGAGACGCTGACGGTCGCGCTACGCGATCTGATGCGGGATGGTGATCTCGTGCTGGTGAAAGGCTCACGCGGGGTGCAGATGGAGACGGTCATCGAGGCGCTGCGGCTGCCGGATCCGGACGAGGTCTCGTGAGCCGTCTGCTGAGCGATCTCTTCGACCTCAACGGCTCGATCATGCCAGTCGATCCGCTCGACAACCTGGCGTTGTCGCTGGCGCTGTCGGGACTGGCGTTTCTGCTCGTGTTGATTGCCGGGCGACCATTCATCGACCTGCTGCGGCGTAAGAACATCGGCAAGAAGATCCGCATCGACGGCCCCGAAGGCCACATGGAGAAGATGGGCACGCCGACGATGGGCGGCATACTCTTCAACGCTGCGGTCGCCATTCTGACGCTTATCTTCAACGTCTATGGTCGCGAGTCGGCGCTGCTCCTGCTCGGCGTCCTGATCTGCTGCTCGGTGTTGGGCGCGGTCGACGACCGGCTCAACCTCGTTGGCGGCACGTCGGCGGGGATGGCCGGACGCTTCAAGATGATCTGGCTCACAGTGTTCGCTGGCGTCACTGCGATCATTCTCTATTTCCCGCTGGGTCTGCGGAGCGCCTTTATTCCCGGCTACGGCAAGGTCGATATCGGGCTGATCTACATCCCGATTGCCATCGTAATGATCGTCGGATTCTCAAATGCGGTGAACCTGACCGACGGGCTCGATACGCTCGCCGGTGGCACGGCGGCTGTCGCGTTCGTCGCCTACGGGATCATCGCCTTTTTGCAGGGGCAGATTCAGGTCGTGACCTTTTGCTTCACGATGGTTGGGGCGCTCTTTGGCTTCCTCTGGTACAACTCCCACCCGGCCGATGTCTTCATGGGCGATACCGGCTCGCTTGCGCTCGGGGCGTCGCTGGCGACGGCGGCGTTCATGACCGGCCAATGGCTGCTCTTGCCAATCGTCGGCGCTGTCTTCGTCGCTGAAGCTGTCTCGGTCATGCTCCAGGTCGGCTACTTCAAGCTGACCGGCGGCAAGCGCATCTTCCGGATCACGCCCCTCCACCACCACTTCGAAGTTGTCGGCTGGTCCGAGCCGCGCATCACGCTGCGCTTCTGGCTGGGCGGCATGATGGCCGGATTGCTCGGCGTTGCATTGGCGCTTGTCTGATGGTTGAGCTGCGCGGACAGCGCGCCCTGGTGTTCGGGTTGGGCGTCAATCAGGGCGGCGCAGGTGTCGCCCGCTATCTCGTCGAGCAGGGCGCTGAGGTGCGCGTGACAGACATGCAGGACGCCGAGCGGCTGCAACCGTCGCTCGACGCGCTGGCAGATTTGCCCATCCAGTACACGCTTGGACGGCATAACGAGGCTGAATTTGCCTGGGCCGACCTCGTTGTGCGGAATCCAGGGGTACCACGAGAGTCGCCGTGGCTCGATCTGGCTCGCCGCCTGGGCGCGCGCATCGAGATGGAAATGACGCTCTTCTTCCAGGCGTGCTCCGCGCCGATCATCGGCGTGACCGGGACGAAGGGCAAGACGACAACAACGACGATGATCGCGGCGATGCTCCGCGAGCAGTGGCCGGATGTCCGCATCGCCGGGAACATGGGGCGCAGCGCCGTGCTCGAACTCGCGGACTTGCAGCCGGATGTGCCGGTCGTTCTCGAGATCTCCTCATTTCAGATCGAGGGATTGATCGAGCAACATCTGTCACCGCACGTCGCCGTCATCACCAACATCGCCGAGGATCATCTCGACCGCTATGACAGCCTAGACGAGTATGCGGCGGTCAAAGCGGGCTTGGCGCGGTACCAGAATGCGGGTGATTGGCTCGTTAGCGTTACAGGCAATGCACTGCTGGACGCCCACACCAACGATATGCCGGCGCAACGGGCGGTTGTTGGCGAGGACGCTCTCGATGGTGAGGCGGCCTTCTGGATTGACAATGGTCGGTTCTCCGGGCGGCTTGGAAACGAGCGGCTCGATTTTGGACAAGATGGGGCGCTCCAGATCCCAGGCGACCACGCGCGGGCCAACGCGCTGGCGGCAATCGCAGCAGCGACCGTCGTTGGAGTACCGGCGCAACGAATCGCCGCAGCGATCCCGAAACTCGCGCCGATTGCCGATCGCATGGAGCCGGTCGCGACAATCGAAGATGTGACCTATATCAATGACACGACGGCAACAGTGCCGGTCGCCGCAATCGCCGCGCTGCGAGCGTTCGAAGACCGTCAATTGATTGTCATCGCCGGCGGCTCCGAGAAGAAGATCGACCTGGCCGAGTTTGCGGCCGAACTAGCCGAACGCGCCGCCGCAGTCGTCTTGCTCGATGGCGGCGCGACGCCGGAGCTTGAACGGCTGCTGCGCGATGCCGGACACAGCGCGCTGCATGGGCCGTTTGCGTCGATGGCAGAGGCTGTCGCGTGTGCCAACGCGCTTGCCGGCCCAGGCGATGTCGTCCTGCTCTCGCCCGGTTGCGCCAGCTTCGGGATGTTCCAGAACGAGTTCGATCGGGGCCGGCAGTTCAGGGCAGCCGTCCAGGGACTCATGGCTAGAGACGGAGCGGCGCGATGAGAGGGCTGCTTAGGTCGCTGACCGGCGCGGGCCGGTCGCAGCACGAGCCCGACTGGTGGTTGCTGGCGATCGTTTCGACGCTGGTGATGCTCGGCACTGTCATGGTCTTCTCGGCGACCTCCGGGATGGAGCCGGGCACGCTTGGCGCGAACAGCTACCTGACGCGGCACCTCATCTTCATCGTGGCCGGTGCCGTCGCCATGCTTGTGCTGATGAACGTCGATTATCACATCTGGCGCACGCTCAGCTTCCCGGCGATCTGTATCACGCTGGGGTTGCTCATCGCCGTGCTGTTGGTCGGGACTGAGGTCTACGGCGCGCGGCGCTGGTTCGATCTCGGTGTCACCCAGCTCCAGCCAAGTGAACTTGCGAAACCGGCATTGATCGTCTACCTGGCGGGCTGGCTGGGACCGCAGGGTGATTTGCTGCAGCGTTGGGGCCGGCTTTTTCAGTTTGGCTGCGTCCTGGGCATGTTGATCTTGCTGGTCATGATGGAACCGGACATGGGCACCTCGCTGGTGCTCGCGACGATTGGCATCGGCATGCTCTTTGTGGCCGGTGGCCGTAGTGTCCATACCGGAGGGCTCATCGTATCCGGGGGTGTGATCTTCCTAGCGCTGGCGCTCTCGGCCGAGTACCGGCGCGAGCGGATTCTGGCGTTCCTCGATCCGGAGAGCAACACGAGTGACACCGGCTGGCATCTCCTCCAGGCACGCTTGGCGCTCGGTGATGGTGGGCTATTCGGCGTCGGGCTGGGGGCGAGCCGGCAGAAGTTCACCTGGCTTCCAGCGCCGCACAATGACGCGATCTTTGCCGTGATTGGCGAAGAGCTTGGGATGATCGGGGCGGCGCTTGTCATCCTGCTCTTTGGGCTGCTCGGCTATCGCGGCATGGTCATCGCCAGCCGGGCGTCGGACCGCTTCGGGATGCTCGTGGCCGTCGGCATCTCGACCTGGATCATCTTTCAGGCGCTCTTCAACATCGGAGGGGTGAGCGCGGCCATCCCCTTTACCGGCATCACGATGCCATTCGTCTCCTATGGCGGCTCGTCGATGATGGTCAGTCTGGCAGCCATCGGGATTCTCCTGAACGTTTCCAGGCAAACGGTCAGCCTACCGAAGCGGCAACAGGCAACCGCGCCGACGCGGCAGGTCCTTGCGGCAGGAGCAGTCGCCCAGATGGTCGAGCCATCTTTCGGGATGGATACGCTCCATCCGCATGTCGATCACCCACCGGAACAGCGCACGCGAGAATGGCCGGCGGACTGGTGAGCGATATGGTCAGCCGCACAGACAATGTAATGATCCCAGCCCCACCGGCCCGGCTGCACTTCGTTGGCATCGGTGGCATCGGTGTAAGCGGCCTCGCCAGGATCTTGCGTGCACGCGGCTATGAGGTGACTGGCTCGGACATGATCGCCTCGGAGGTCACGGCTGAACTTGCCCGCGAGGGCATCACGGTCGCGATTGGGCACTCGGGGGCGAACGTCGCGGGAGCTGATTTCGTCATTACAACAGCTGCCGCCCGCGACGACAACGTTGAACTCGTGGCAGCGACAGAGGGTGGGATCCCGGTTGTGAAACGAGCCGCCGTGCTGGGGTTGCTCGCGCGCGATTTTCGGACGCTGGCAGTCGCCGGCGCGCATGGCAAGTCAACGACCTCTGGCATGGCGGCGGTCGCCCTCGACATGGCGGGGCTGGCGCCGGGTTTCGCTGTTGGCGCAGTCGTGCCACCATTCGCAACCAACGCCCGCGCCAGTGGCGGTGAGCACTTTGTCGTCGAGGCTGATGAGTATGACTACTCATTCCTGCAGCTCGATCCCGATGTCGCGATCATCACCAACATCGAGCACGATCACCCGGATATCTTCCCGGATTTCGCCAGCGTGCTTGATGCGTTTCGCCGCTTCGTCCGATGGATTCGTCCGGGCGGGACGCTCGTAGTGTCGGCCGATGATCCAGGCTGCGCCAAGTTGCTCCGGCACATTGACGCTACTGCAGAGTTCGCGACTGTTACCTTTGGCGAGACCGCTGGGGAATGGCGGCTTGCGGAGGCCGACACCGTTCGTGCCCCGGACGGTCAGATGTTCGAGTTGTCGCTGGCTGTGCCCGGCAGGCACAATCGGCTCAATGCGCTCGCTGTGCTTGCGGCAGCCGAGGGGCTCGGTATCGAGCCAAGGGCGCTCGTTGAAGGGCTGGAGCGCTTCCGTGGCGTTGGTCGCAGATTCGAGATTGTGCGCGACGACCCGGAGCTGACGGTTGTCAGCGACTACGCGCACCACCCGACGGAGATTGCCGCCACCGTCGAAGCCGCCCGAGAACACTACCCTGGCCGGAGGATCGTCATTCTGTTTCAACCGCATACATATTCACGCACGCACGCCATGCTCGACCGCTTCGCGGCGGCGCTGGACATGGGCGATAGTGTCGTTCTGGCCGACATCTACGCGGCGCGTGAGACTGACGACCTTGGCGTATCGTCAGGCTCGATTGCCGACTCGATGCAGACGCCGGCTGCCTTAGGCGGCGTGCCGTACACGGCTGCGCAGTCGACGCTAGAGCAGATCGAACAGGGCGACGTTGTCCTGGTGCTCGGCGCCGGCGATATCGTGAGCGCCGCCAGCGTGATTGCGGGGTGGTCCAGGTGACTGCACGGCGAGCGCGCAGGCCGGCGCCGATTGTCGTCGAGGGAGATAGCGGTTCGATCTCGATCCAGCCAGATGCGCGGATGGACCTCTACAGCACATTTCGTGTTGGCGGGACTGCCGACTTTCTCGTGCGTGTAGCTGACGAGTCCGACGTGCTACTGGCAATGCAGTGGGCAGACGACCACAACCTGCCGGTGACGGTTTTTGGCGGCGGTTCGAACATGCTCGTTGCCGATCACGGCATTCGTGGCCTGGTGCTTGTCGTCCGCAAGCCAGGACGCGACGTTGCCGCTGAACTCGAACTGCTCGACGAGGACTCCGACGCGGTAACGATCTCCGTGCCGGCAGCCGCACCGTTGACCTGGCTTGGCCGTGAAGCGTCACAACGCGGCTGGGCGGGCATGACCTGGGCCGTCGGATTGCCGGGCAACGTCGGCGGGGCCACGGTCAACAATGCTGGCGCGCACGGCACGGAGTTCAAAGATGCGCTGGTTGGCCTGCGCCTGATTGAAGATGGCCGCCGGCTTGTCGACCGCGACCGCGAGTGGCTGTCGCCGGAATATCGCATGACGCGTCTGAAGGCTGGCGGAAATCCCAAGCGGGATGTCGTCACGCGAGTGACGCTCCAGCTTGAGCGTGGGGATGCCGATGCGTTGCGAGCCGAGGCTGAGCAGCATGCCGAATACCGGCACGCGACCCAGCCAACCGGCAAGTGCGCCGGGTCGATCTTCAAGAACCCGCCCGGCGATTTCTCGGGACGGCTGATCGAAGAGCTCGGCCTGAAGGGCACGCGAGTAGGCGGCGCGCAGGTGTCGCCGATCCACGCCAACTTCATTGTCAACGAGGAGGACGCGACCGCCGCCGACATCGTTGGGTTGATTGAGTTGGTTCAGGCACGGGTTGCGGAGGCCACCGGAACCGAGTTGCATACTGAGATCGAACGTGTGGGAGAGTGGAACCAATGAGTGGCTCGGATCCGCAGCCGCGCAAGCGCGTCGGCGTCGTCTTTGGCGGCCGCTCCGCCGAGCATGATGTCTCGCTCCGCTCCGCGTTGACGATTATGGGGGCGCTCATCGAGGCCGGTCATGATGTCGTGCCGATTGGCATTACACGCGAAGGGCAGTGGCTCACCAGTGGGGATCCAATGGCCGAGTTGCAGGCCGGTTCGCCGCTCTTTCAACTTGAGGGTGCAACCGAGCACGGGCGCGGCCAGATAGAACAGGAAGTCGAATCGCTCGCGCTTGCGGCGCGCCGCTCCGGGACCGGTGGTCTGGTGCCGGCAGACGGCTGGGCCGGCGAGATCGACGTCATCTTTCCGGCGCTCCACGGGCCGATGGGCGAGGATGGGACGATCCAGGGCTTGTTCGAGCTGGCTGGTGTGCCATACGTTGGTGCTGGCGTGTTGGCTTCATCTGTTGCGATGGACAAGGCGCTCTGTAAGCAGGTGCTGGACCAGGCAGGGATTCCGCAAGCGCCGTGGGTGACGACCCGGCGGCGCGACTGGCGGCGCGATCCGGAGGAAGTCACCCGCGTTATCGAAGAAGTGATCGGCTATCCATGCTTCATCAAGCCTGCCAACCTCGGCTCAAGCATTGGAATCACGAAAGCGACGATCCGCGCCGAGTTCGTTGAAGGTATGGATGAGGCCTGTCTCCACGACCGGCGGCTCGTCGTCGAGAAAGGTATCGACGCGCGCGAATTTGAGGTCTCGGTGCTGGGCAACGACGATCCGATTGCTTCGGTTGTCGGCGAAATCGTGCCCGGCGATGCGCACGAGTTCTACGACTACGAGGCGAAGTATGTCGACGACGATGCCGACCTCCTCGTCCCGGCCGACATTCCCGAGCCAATGTCGAATACCATCCGGTCACTGGCGGTTGCCGCATTCAAGGAGATCGACTGCGCCGGCATCGCGCGCGTTGACTTCCTGGTCGACCGGGTAAGCGACGACGTCTACCTCAACGAGCTCAACACGATCCCCGGATTCACCTCGATCAGCATGTATCCAAAGCTCTGGGAGGCGACCGGCGTTCCGCTTGCGGAACTCGTCGACCGGCTCCTCCAGCTTGCATTGGAACGGTCCGATGAGCGCCGCGGCGGGTAGTCACGGCAACACGCGCGCCAGGTATCCGCGTCTGCGCGCTCTGGTCGACTGGGCCGATGCCGCGCTCACGACTGGTCGCCTGCCGGCCTTGCTGGTGGCGATCATCTGCGGCGCGATGTTGTGGGGCTTTCTGGCCACCGACGATTACCGCGTTCAGCACGTCACCATCAGTGGCCTGGAGTACGGCGATGCGCAGGCGGTCGAGAAGCAGGCGCAGCTATTGGATGCGCCGTTGTTCACGGTCGCGCCGGAGGAGGTCGCCGAGCGTATCGCGGCGCTGCCAAACATTGAGCACGTCCGCGTCGATGTTCGCTTTCCCGATGCAGCAATCATTATGATTACCGAGCGTGCCCCGGCGATCAACATCCAGGCCGGCGATGAAACACGCCTGTTGTCGGCGGACGCCGCACTGGTCGCCGAGGAACATATCACTGGCTTGCCGGTACTCGAGGTCGCGGCCGACGCCGATGTCGGCGCTATCGACGAGGAGATCGTTGCCGCAACCGTCTCCATTACGGCCGTCTATGGGCCGGAGGCAGGTCTGACCTGGGACGCCAATATCGGCCTTGCGTTGGACCACCCCGCTGGCGGCGTCGTCATATTCGGCGAACCGGTTGACATCGACGCGAAGCTGGCAGTCCTGGCTGCCGTCGAGGGCCAGCTCTCCGACGATTGGTCACAACTCGACATCCGAGTGCCGTCCCGCCCGGCTTACCGCTAACACCGATTCACGGTGAGATTGTCGCGAGTGATGTAGGGGCGTGGACCCAAGGGGTGCCCCTCACGCCAGCGCTGCGATCCATGCGTACGTTCGAGGTATGCGGCTACCGGGCGTGATGAATCACGCCCCTACCGATGTCTGTCGGTCTATGCCACCAACAAAATGAAGCAGTATAAGTGGACCTTGTTCCTCTGTCAGGCGCAGAGTACCGCGTTCGCCCGTAGGGATGAGGCTCGTCCTCATCCGGCTTGCTGGACGGATCGCGTGAAGCGGATGAGGACGAGTCTCATCCCTACGAATCGGTGGTGTATCTACCTTCGTCCGCGCGTGTTGTAGCGAGTACACGCCGTATCTCCGGTCGGGACCGATGTCATTGCTAGGAAGCACGATGCGACCTTGACGGTATGGCCGGACGCGGTGTACGTACAAGGTATGATATGATGGCCGCGAGTCACCACTCGGGCGCTTCGTGCTACTCGCCTTCGTAACGCCGCGAGTGACGTTGTGGGTAGAGGAGCAGTTCGCATGGCAGAGCAGCACTTCATTGGGATAGATATCGGGTCGACCAAGCTCGGAGTAGCCGTTGCATCCGGCGATCCCGCGGGCGGGTTGACCTACCTGGGACACGATCTCGTGCCGGTTGCCGGCATCCGGCGCGGCGCGATCGTCGACCAGGCGGAGTTCTCGGCGTCGTTTGGGGAGGCGATTAAGGTTGCGCGCTCGATCGCCGGCCGGCCGGTCGCCGACATCGTCGTGAGTCTCAGTAGCTGGATGGTCGACGCGCGCACCAATCAAGGCCAGATCAGCATCGACACCGGCTATCCGATCTACCAACCTGACATTGACCGGGTCATCGCGGAATCGCGGGATGACGCCGACGCGCACTTTCAGCTGATCCACCGGGCTGTCCAGGGCTTCGCCGTCAATGGCGAACGGCTGCTGAACCCGCTTGGTCGGGTAGGCCGTACCCTGAATGTCTGGGTGCGGGACTTCAGCATTCCGACGACGCTGGCCGAGGGCTTGCAGCAAGCGGCGGCAGCGTTTGATGCGCGGATTCACGCCATGGTGCCGGCAGCGGTGGCCGCTGGCGAGGCTGTGTTGCGGCAAGACGAGCGCGAGCGTGGCGTCATCCTGCTCGATATTGGTGGCACGCTGACCGATGTTGCGATCTACCTCGATGGCGTGTTGTTCGATATCGGCGGGCTCGACCAGGGTGGCTACCAGATCACCCAGGATCTCGCGGCGGTACTCGGGGTGCCGTTGGCGCAGGCAGAGCGTCTGAAGCAGCTGCACGGCGTTGGCTCCATGCGCGTCATGAAGGATCTCGATATCGAATGGTCGCCGCGAGGTATCGCAAGGCTGCAACGCGAGGCGCGCGAAGGCTCGCTGCGGCGGGATGTGCCGCGGGCGATTGCCGGAGCGCGCTACCAGCAACTGCTGTCCGATGTGCGGAAAAGTCTGAATTCTTCGATCGCGGGCTTGCAATTTCATGCTGGAGTTGTCATAACTGGTGGTAGCGCAAGTATGCCCGGTGTAGAGGAAGTCACGCGGGAGTTGCTGCAACTTGAAGTACATCGCGGGGATATTCTGCGAATAGAAGGTTTTCCGGCCATCAGCGACCCGTCCGCAAGCGCAGCGATCGGGCTTGTGCGATACTGCGGTACACGCGCTCGTACCGGCGGCGCAGCCCGAGTCCGGCACGATCAGGCGCGGCAGGTCCCGCAGCAGCAGTTCCCGTGGCGTGCTGGCAAGGACGACGAGCAGGGCGATGGCACGGATGCCGGTCGCCAGTGGGGTCGCGTGATGCGCGACTGGATGCGCGGGTTTATCCCAGCACGTACCGAGATCTGACTTCCAGGCCGGGTTTGGGCCTAACAGCGGAGCAGGCAGGAGAAGCACCATGTTCGAACTCGCTGACGACGAATTCACTCCGAATTTCGCACGAATCAAAGTCGTAGGCGTTGGCGGCGGCGGCGGCAACGCCGTCAACCGGATGATTGAGGCCAGCGTCGAAGGTGTCGAGTTCATCAGCGTCAATACCGACGCTCAGGCACTGCTGACCTCCGAAGCGCCGGTTGCCGTGCGCTTGGGCGACAAGCTGACGAAGGGTCTCGGAGCGGGTGGACGCCCGGAGATCGGTGAGCGCGCCGCTGAGGAGAGCGTTGACACGCTGGCCGAGGTCTTGCGCGGCTCCGATATGGTGTTCATCACCGCCGGCATGGGCGGCGGGACCGGCAGCGGCGCATCGCCGGTGATCGCCAAGCTGGCGCGTGAGACCGGCGCGTTGACCATAGGAGTTGTGACGCGCCCATTCGATTTCGAGGGCGCGCGCCGCAAGCGGGTGGCCGACGAGTCGATAGCCAACCTCAAAGAGTATGTCGATGCGTTGATCACGATTCCGAACCAGCGGCTGCTCCAGATCGTTGACCCCAAGACGCCATTCTCGGAAGCCTTCAGGATTGCCGATGATGTGTTGCGGCAGGGTATCCAGGGCATCTCCGATCTGATCATCCAGCCCGGCATGATCAACCTCGACTTCGCCGATGTGAAGTCGATCATGCGCGACGCCGGCTCGGCGCTCATGGCGATTGGCCGGGGCACTGGCGAAGCGCGCACAGTTGACGCGGCCCGGGCGGCGATCGAGAGCCCATTGCTTGAGATGAGCATCGACGGCGCGACCGGCGTGCTCTACAACATCACCGGCGGTACCGATCTGACGCTGGTCGAGATTAACGAGGCGGCCGAGGTCATCCGCACCGCCGCCGACGACGACGCCGAGATCATCTTCGGGACGAGCGTTGATGAAGCGCTTGGACGCGACGTGGCAATTACGCTCATCGCGACCGGCTTCCAGGGCAACCGCTCATCGTCGCGGCAGCGCGGCGTCGACCGCCGGCCAGCGGCGGCCATCCCCCAGGAGCAGCCCCCGCGCGTGGCCGCAGCCGAGGAGGCATCGACACAGCGCACGCCGGTGTCTGACGATGAGGAATGGGCCGAACCGGCCATCTTGCGGTTCCTGCGAGAGAGTTAGAATCGTTTCACGCCGGTTCGACGTTGTGCGGAGGAGCTGACGAGCGGTGCGCTGCCCGTTTTGCCGTGGGTCCGATACGCGGGTCGTTGATTCGCGCGATGTGCGGGACGGCGAGTCCGTGCGCCGGCGGCGTGAATGCCAGGCCTGCAAGCGCCGGTTTACGACCTATGAAACCGTCGAGCAGCCGGAGTTGATCGTCGTCAAACGCGATGGCCGGCGTGAGCGCTTCGACCCGCGCAAACTGCGTGACAAGCTCCAGGTCGCCTTGACCAAACGAGCCGTGCCGACGGCTGAAGTCGACCGTATTGTGCGGGAGACCGAGGTCGAGCTACTCGATCTCAACCAGCCGGAAGTCACGAGCACGGACATCGGCGAAGTCGTTCTCGACAAGCTCAAAGCGCTCGATCAAGTGGCTTACATTCGCTTTGCGTCGGTCTACCGCGAATTTCGCGATCTCGATGATTGGCGGCGCGAGATGGAGACGCTCGACGCGCCGCCCCTGGAGAGCTGATGGCGACCGTCACCGTGTCCCGGCGTGGGCTCGACCCGCCACGTATCTTCCCCGAGTCGATGCGCCTGACGCCGGCATCGTTCGGCGTTGTCGAGCGGCACGCGATTCGTCGCGGGCGCTTGCGGGTTCCAGCGGGCTGGCGAATCGAATCACCGTCGCCGCTCTCCTGGTTTCTTTCGGCCGACATCGACCGGCTGGACTTCGACGCCCCGGCGACAATCCTGCTTGACGTCGAGCTCAAAGACGGCTCGCGGCGCAGGTACGCGCGCAACATCGACATCGTGCTGGAGCTTGAGACAACCTTCTCGCCCGAGAAGCATGCCTGGCCCGAACGCAACAGCGCCCGCGCCATCGGAGAGGTTGGTCCAACGCAGGAGCCATTTGTTGAGACGTTCACAATGCTTTCGGGACGTGTCGCGCGGCTCCTGTTTCGCGGGCTGTATGCAGATATCGTCCAGCTCCGGCCGACTGGCTCGCATCGCGGCGGGTTGTGTAGCGGCATGGCCCGTTGGGCCGGTGTGCGAGCGTTGCAGAACGAGGACCGGTTGCCTGAACGAGATGCGGCGCTGCACGAGATCAAGCGGCTGCACGGCCGGCAGCTGACCGACCGCGCCTTGCTCGCGAGCCTCGTCTGGTTTCTCCGGGCCTCGCCGGTCGCCGCCTACCGCGCGGTGCGCGACGACGCGCTGCGCACGGGCCGGACGCTACGCGCGCTCGATGTCGGTGTGCCCAAACCGTGGCGGCGGGACATCGCTACCGCTGTCGTCCGCGAAGGCCACACCATCGTGCCGTACCGCATCCGCCAGCCGTCGCCGACCCGGGCCTACGTTGATTGCTACGACCCTAACCGCGGCCATGAGTCACATACGATTGAGTTCCACCTGGACACCGGCCGTTACGCCTACCGGAACAAAGTGAGCCTCGATGAGGACGACGTCGGGCTCATCGCCGTGCCGCACGCGGTCTATGCGCGCAAGGGCACAGCGATTATTGCGACGCTGGGTTCGCTCATCTGGATTGTGTTGGGGCTAGGGAAGGGCGACGCAGACGTTGCTGAGTAGCTGCTTGACGCAAATGAAACACCCCGGCGCGGCAATGTGCGCCGGGGTGTTCTCACAGTCGCAGCGAAAACTAGCTGACGTGCTGGGAGATCGTGTCGAGGATGCGGTTCTTCGGCTGCGCGCCGATGATCTTCTCGACCGGCTGGCCGTCCTTGTAGAGGATCATCGTCGGGATCGAGCTGATGCCGAGCTGGCTGGCAACGCCCTGGTTCTCATCGACATTGACCTTGACGACCTTGAGGGAACCATTCTGCTCCTGCGCGATCTCATCGAGGATCGGGCCGACGACGCGGCACGGGCCGCACCACGGCGCCCAGAAATCGACAAGTACGGGGGTATCGGCATTGACGACTTCGCTGTCGAAGCTGGCGTCATTGACGGTTACTGGTTGGGACATGTGGCTTGTGCCTCCTCGTAAGATGGACGGTTGTTCGCGTTGCGTTCTACCAATATCTATAACGCGCCGCGTACCAAACTATTCCATTCTATCGCGACTTGCGTTCCGGCGCGACGCCCGCTCCAAGCCCGCGCACCGCAACGCCCGCCCCGCCGGGCTCCGGTACAATTTCAGCCATGATTGAGCAGGCGCGCATCGGATTCGATGCTCTGTTTCTCGAACAACCGAAGACCGGCGCGGGCCGCTACGCAGTCAATCTCTGGCTGCAGCTAAGCAAGCGTTTGCCAGCGGAGCAGCTTGCGCTGCTGGCTCCGTCCGATGCTGGTGACGAGGTCGTAGAGCAGGCGAACGGTCACCTGACAGCCGTCACGATGCCACCGCTGCGGGGCCGCGCCCGCAAGCTGTGGTGGGAGCAGACCGGCCTGCCGCGCGCCGTCCGGACGGCCGTGCCGGACCTCGATCTGGTGCATGTGCCCTACTTTTCGGCGCCGGCGCTTAAACGCGCGCCCTACGTCGTCACGATTCACGACCTGATACCGATCGTCGTGCCGGAGTATGCCGGTTCGCGCTCGATGCGGGCCTACATGCAGGTCGTCAGCCGCACCGCCGGCAAAGCCGCGCTGGTCCTGACCGACTCCGAACATGCGCGGCAGGAGATCATCCGTGTGCTGGGTGTGGAACCCGAGCGCGTGCGAGCGATCCCGTTGGCGGCAGACGGTCAGTTCTCGCCAGCATTCACCGACGCCGACCGGGAGATGATCGAACGCACACGCGAGCGCTATGGCATCCAGACACCGTACATCATCAACTCCGGCGGTCTCGATGTCCGCAAGAACGTGACGGCGGTTATCGAGGGGTTTGCGTTGGCCCAGGGCGTTGCGCCGACCGAGCACGATCTCGTCGTCGTCGGCCGGGCGCACACCGGCAATACGCGCATGTACCCGCCGCTGGCGCGGCTTGTCCGGCGACTTGGGCTGACCGGCCGGGTGAAGTTCGTCGGAGCAGTCGATGACGACGAGTTCGTCGCGCTCTATCGTGGCGCGGATTTCTTCGTCTACGCCTCGACCTACGAGGGCTTCGGCCTGACGCCACTCGAGGCGATGGCCTGCGGCACGCCGGTCGTGTCGTCCGGCCGGACGAGCCTGGCCGAGGTCGTCGGCGATGCCGGGCTGGTCATTGAGCCGACGCCGCGTGGCGTTGCGGGCGGCATCGTGACCCTCGCCAGAGATGCAGCGTTGCGCGACGACCTGGCCGCGCGCGGACTGGAGCGCGCCGCCACTTACGCCTGGGCGAAGACTGCTGATCTGACGCTGGAAGCGTATGCCGATGCGTTGCGGGATGAAGGCGTTTGATGCGTGTCCTGATGATCTCGAAGGCCCTGGTCAGTGGCGTCTACCAGAAGAAGGTCGAGGAGCTCGCGAAGCTCCCGGATGTCGAGCTATGCGTTGTTGTACCGCCCTACTGGCACGAAAACCGCATTGGCGACCAACCGCTGCAGGAGATGTTTACCGAGGGCTACGAGCTGGCCGTTGAACCGATGCGCTTCAACGGGCGCCATCACGTCCACCACTACCCTGGTTTGGCCAGGCGGCTCAAGGCGTTCCAACCGGATATCGTGCATATCGACGAGGAGCCCTACAACTACGTGGCGGCGCAGGCAACCAGGTTGGCGAACCGCGTCGGTGCTCGGACAGTCTTCTTCGCCTGGCAGAATCTCTACCGACGCTATCCCCCGCCGTTCCGGCTTTTCGAGCTCTACAACTACCGCCGCGCCTCGGCAGCGATTGTCGGCAACCGCGACGCCGGCCTCGTTCTGCGACGCAAACGCTACCGTGGGCCGATTGCGGTCATCCCGCAGTTCGGTGTGGACCCGGAGATTTACAGTCCGCCCGAGAGTCGCCGAAGTGGACTGCACGGCCCAGTCATCGGCTATGTCGGCCGAGTCGTCGAGGAGAAAGGCGTCGACCTGATCGTGGATGCCCTCGCTCGCATCCAGCCACGACCCACGCTGCGGATCATTGGCGGCGGCGACCAGCGCGTCGAGCTGGAGATGCGCGCGGAACGGCTCGGCATTCGCGACCGGGTGCGCTTCGAGGGCGCGGTGCCGCCGGAGCGTGTGCCCGAAGTGTTGCGGCAGCTTGACATTCTCGTGCTGCCGTCGCGGACCCGCTCCAACTGGAAAGAGCAGTTCGGGCGGATACTAGTCGAGGCGATGGCGTGCCAGGTGGTCGTCGTCGGGTCGGACTCGGGCGAGATCCCGAATGTCATCGGCGATCCGGAGCTGATCTTCCCGGAGGACGATGCCGATGCGCTTGCGGCTATCTTGCGCCGACTAGCGAGCGACGCTGACTACTTGCGCGCAAAGCAAGCCGCTGGACGGCAACGGGTGCTCGAACAGTTCACCCAACGTCAGGTTGCCCGGCAGACCTGGCAGCTCTATCAGCATATCCTCGATAGTCCGGCCAATAACGGGCAGGAACGTTGAGCGCGTGAGCAAGGCGCACCTCGACCCGCCGATGGCCGCCCGCTTGTTGGAGCCGGGCCCGCTGGCGCTGCTCACCTCCCGCTTCCGCTCGGCGGAGAATCTGATGACGCAGGGCTGGCTGATGACCGTGAGCATGGACCCGGCCGTCGTTGCCGTGGCGATTCATCCTGGGCGGTTGACGCACGAATACGTTGGTCGCAGCGAGTTCTTCGGGTTGAACATCCCGACGGCGGATCTGCTGGCCGCGGTCCACTGCTGTGGCATCGAGTCCGGCCGCGACGGCGACAAGTTCGCGCGCGCCGGGTTGACACCGGTCGACGCGCAAGAGATTGACGCGCCGTTGGTCGAAGAGTGCGTCGCACATATCGAGTGCGGCGTCATCGAGCGTATGACCTTTGGCGATCACGACCTCTTCGTCGGCGAGGTGCTGGCGGTACAAGCCGAGGAAGAAGCCTTCCAGGAGCGTTGGCTCGTCGAAGTTGACGCCGGCCAGGTGCTGCACCACCTGCGCGCTGACCACTACGCCGCGCTCAGCCGCCCCTACCGTGCCCGACTGCCGGAGGACGACTGACGCAGCGCTAGTGGCGCATCAGCTACGTTTGTCAACCGAGACGATGCGGTCGTCTATCGATCCGAATCTGGACAGCACGCCAGTCTGGCCGAACAGTGTCTTGAGTCCCTCTACGCCGTCACTGCTGAGTTGAAAGCGCAGTCCGTCGAAGACATCGACGACAAGCTCGCGGTCGATATCGTGGTCGCGGGAGATATTGCGGCGCAGGAGGCGGCGCTGGTCGTCGGCAGCGCGCAGCATCGCGGCAAGGTCAGCGACCTGGGTTCTGACACCGTCGGGGTCTTCGCTGTAGAGCTGTTCAGAAGCCAGACAGAGATGCGAGATGAACGGCGTCTCGGTCATCAGGAACCAGGCCCGGCCCAGATCCTCGTGGAAGTCGCTCTCAGTCCCTGAGGGCAGCAGCGCCTCCGCGCCCTCGGTCACGACGAGCGACTCCGGGCCGGCGGTTGCGGCCGTATCGAGCCAGCCGGAGATGTTGATTCCGTAGAACTCGGGGATGACGATCTCTGCCACAGCACGTCCCGTGAGCGACACGCCCGGCGCGGCGACGACCGCACTCTCGATGCCGTCCGGCCGCTCCGATGTCACCATCGTTAGCAACGAGATCGACTCAGAGGCGATTGCGTGATTGGTCAGAATAACGGACGATTCGAGCGCCGTCGAGGCGAGCAGGGTGTCGACTAGCATCACGCCCACATGCGCCCGGAGGTCGGCGGCGCTCGGGGCGTCGGAGATGACGACCTCGGACTCCGGCTCGACCCAGCCGCGCTCGACCGGCATCCAGTATGGCGCGGTTCCGAGACTCCGCTCGATCAATATGGTCATACGCTGCGACACCTGCCCTCTTCCTGGCGTAGTGTACTCTGAGCCTCCGGAAGGATGGACGGCTGATGAAAGGGGAGCATCGTGACGACGCTGTTGACTGGCGGCAATGGCTGGGTACCGAGCTTCGTCCTGCGCCGCCTGGCCCGGCGCGGCGAACGTGTGATCTCGTTCGACCTGATGCCGCCCGACCGGGCGCTACGGGAGCACCTGGGCGACGCAATCGAGCAGGTCGTGTTCGAGGAAGGCGACGTGACCGACGCCGGGCGGCTGCGCGAGGTCGCCGAGCAGCACAGTGTTGATAAGCTAATCCATGCCGCCGCGATCACGCCGCGCCTGGAGCGCGAGATGGCCGAGCCGGCACGGATCATCGACGTCAACTTCATGAGCACCGTCCATTGTCTTGAGCTTGCCCGGACAATGCCGGAGATTGCGCGAATGGTCTACGTCTCATCCGGGGCTGCTTGGGGGTCGGGGCACGAAGTGGAAGCGCTTGACGAGGACGCCCCGAGCCGCGCCGACGGGCTCTACGGCATCTTGAAGCACACTTGCGAGCGGGTTTGCCAGCGCTACGCCAGGCTCTTCGACATCGATGTCGTCGCGATGCGGCCAGCGAACGTCTACGGGCCGATGGAGCGGGTAACGCCCGGCTACAGCGGCGCGACCGAGCTGCGGGAAATGCTGCGGATTGCGGCAGCGGGCGAGCCGATCCTGGTCAACAGTCTGGCTGGTCCATATCTCGACTGGACATACGTCGAGGATATCGCCGAGGGCATCGAACTGGCGTGGGCTACACCGCAGCTGCCCCACGACGTCTACACGATCACCGGCGGACAGCTCTACCCGATTGGCGACATGCTGGCGGCGTTTCAGCGCCACTGGCCGGGTCTGGAGTACCGCGAGGTTGCCGAAGATGACGCTAACTACAGCGTCTCCGGTGATCCGCCCGGTCCTGTGCCGAGCAATGCGCGGATGGCGCAAGATTTCGGCTGGACCCCGCCGACGGCGCTCGATGACGGCGTCGCCGAGTACATCGCCTGGATCCGGGAGTATGGGCCGCAATAGCAACCTGATGCCGGGCACGCGCGCCAGCGTGATAGTGTATTGCGGTGCGCGAAGCAACATGGGTATTACGATTGGATGACGTATGTCAGGCACATCGGGTTCGTCTGCGGGAGGCGCGTTGTCCCGCGAGGAGATGGGAGCGATTCGCCGGCAGTTCCAGACACAGTTCGCCGCGGCTCCGCTGGCATTCTCGGTCGACGGCATGACCTTCGGCTACGAAGCGCCGCTGGACTACCCGATCCCCGCCGGCAGCTATGTCGAGATCGAGACGGTCGACGGCGTGACCTATCTCGGCCAGATCATCTCGAAGGCAATCAACATGCGCGAGGGGCCGGAGCTGGCAATCGATGTCGGTGACCGTATGGACATCGCTGCGATAGGCACGTCAATATCGCAGGCAACGATCCGGCCAAACCTGCGCTATCTAGAGGGTGACGGCGTCCTGTTGGGGAAGGCCGTCGATGCGACGCTGGTAGAAGCGGCGCACTCCGACATCTTCCAGGACGCCACATTGCGGCCCGCAGGCGGCGAGCTCATCGACGCGCACCTGGCCGGCGCAGCCGGGGCCACGCGGCTGGACATCGGTCGGGCGACCTACGGCGCGGAAGATTCGGTCGCTTCCCTGCGCGCAGGCGGTTTCAACCGGCATACGTTTCTCTGTGGCCAGTCGGGCTCAGGGAAGACCTATTCGCTCGGCGTCGTGCTGGAGCGACTGCTGCTCCGGACCGACCTGCGGATGTTGGTGGTCGATCCAAACTCCGATTTCGTGCGCCTGGCGCAGATGCGCGCTGGCGCTGAGTCAACCTTCGGCGAGGCCGACCGGGAGCGCTTTCAGTCCGTTGCAAGCGGGATTCGGGTGCTGCGCCCGACGCCAGCCGGTGCTGCGCTGCCGCTAGTGATTGAGTTTGGCGATCTGACGAGAAATGAACAGGCGCTCGTCCTGCAGCTCGATCCGCTGGATGACCGCGAGGAGTACAGCAGCTTCTGGCGCATCATCGACCACATCGGGCGCGAGAACGTCGATCTGGGCGAGGTACTGGACGCTGCCATGCGCGATACCGCCGTCGAGTCGCGGCAGATCAGCCTGCGCGTGCAGAACCTGGGAGTATCTGACTGGACGATCTGGCGGCATCGCGACGACCAGTCAATCATCAGCCTGCTGGACGAGGAGTGGCGCGCGATGGTCCTCGATATCGGCACGCTCGGCTTGCAGTCTGAGAAGCAGGTCGTGACGCTGGCGTTGTTGAGCCAGCTCTGGCGGCGCAGAGAGCGGCGCGAGCCGATCATGATCGTCATCGACGAGGCGCATAATATCTGTCCGGCGGAACCCGAGACGCCGCTGCAGGAGCTGCTGACACAGTATGTCATCCGTATCGCTGCCGAGGGCCGCAAGTTCGGCCTGTATCTGCTGCTCTCCTCGCAGCGGCCGCAGAAGCTGCACCCGAATGTCCTTTCACAGTGTGACAACCTGTTGCTGATGCGGATGAACTCGAGCGCGGACCTGGCCCATCTGGCCGATCTCTTCTCGTTCGTTCCGCGTGATCTACTCGATGAGGCGTCGCACTTCCGGCTTGGCGAGGCGCTGGTCGCCGGCAACGTCGTCCAGACACCGACCTTCGTGCGCTTCGGCGCGCGCCTGACCGAAGAAGGCGGTTCAGATGTGCCGTCCACCTGGGCGCGTGTCTCGCCCTAGCGACCAGGACCAGGAACGGGCTTGCGACGGTGCGATGTCGCCGGCTCCAGGTCGGACTGGGCGGGAGCGTTTGCATGTGTGGTCTGCAAACACCCGCGCCAGGATCGTGGACCACCCGCTAGCGCGTCGGGTAGCAAGCTCGGTCCCTGGCCGTGTGTTGAGCAACTACCTGGATGATGATGTCGACGGGCTGGCGGGGATGCTGGCGTACAACGCGCTCTTCTCCATCGTGCCAATCCTGGCTGCGGTTAGCTTGATCATTGGGATGATCGTCCAGAGCCCGGCGTTCCGCGAGGACGTATCAGCATTGTTTACTGAGGAGATGCCCGGATCGCTCGCCGATCCCGTCGTCGAAACGGTCGACACCGGCGCGAACCACCGCGAAAGCGGCGGCTTGATCACCTTCATCGCGCTGCTCTATGGCGGTAGCCGGCTCTATTCCGCTTTGGACCGGGCATTCGCGACCGTCTACAACGCGCCGCGCCGGGGGTATGTGCAGCGCAAACTCTTCGCGCTGCTCATCGCGCCGGTGTTCGCGATTGGTCTGGTTCTGTCGACGGCGGCATCCGCGACAGCCACCGGATTCCTCTCGACATCGCTCCAGCGCTATGTTGATCTGGACTTCCAGGCGCAGGACTTTCTGACTGTCTACCTGGTGGCGTTCTTGCTCGGCTTTGTGATGAGCCTCGTGGCCTATGCCGTCATCCCGGTCGATGGCTCGGGCTGGCGTGGTTCGATTCCGGGCGCGCTGGTGGCAGGGCTCATGTTCGTCCTGCTGTCGCAGCTCTATCCGCTCTACATCAGCGTTACCGGCGGTTACAACGTCTATGGCGCTGTTTTCGGGCTGGTCTTGCTCTTCATGTTCTGGCTCTACCTGGCGGCCCAGATCATCGTCATCGGCGCGGAGGTCAACGCCGTCACCTCCGGCGCGCGCGAGCGCAACTCCCGACCAGCCGCGTTGGGTTCATGAGCGGAGGTTGCGCGGACGTGACCGCGGCGCCAAAGCGCGCCTATGCACTGCCGTTGTCGTCGACGAACTGCGGGTAGGAGCCCCAGACGTGGAAGTGGTCGGCTTTGGCGCGGATGCGTTCGAGCGCAGCCGAGATCTGGTTGTCGAGGCGGTGGCCCTCGATATCGACCAGGAAGTAGTACTGGCCGAGCACGTTCTTGTTCGGGCGGCTCTCCAGCTTCGTCATCTGGATGCCGTCGGCGGCCAGCTCGTCGAGGACGTTGTAGAGCGAACCGGGCACGTTTTGCGGCACGCTGATCGCCATTGATGTCTTGTCGCGCCCGGTTGGCTCATGGTCGCGTTCAGCGAGAGCCACGAAGCGGGTGGCGTTGTTCGAGAAATCCTCGATATTCTGGGCCAGGATCTCGCCGCCGAAGCGTTCGGCGGCGCGGGCGGTGCCGATCCCGGCGCGCGTCGGATCGCCGCCTTCGACGGCTTCCCGCACGGCCAGGGCGGTGCTGAGGGAGGCGTGCTCGTGCGCCTCCGGTAGGACGCGCTCAAGAAAGCGTCGGCACTGGCCGAGCGCCTGGGGGTGGCTATGCACATGCTCGATCGCGGTGATCGACGCGCCGGGCACGCCGACGAGGCAATGGTGGACCGGCACGACGATCTCACGCTGGATCTGCAGGCGTGTCTCATGAATCAGCAGGTCAAGCGTGGTGCTGACCGAGCCTTCGAGCGAGTTCTCGATGGGTAGCACGGCGATGTCCGCGACCGAGGTTTCCACGGCGGAAACGAGCGCAGGAAAAGTACTGAAGGGGATCAGCTCGTCGCCGTCGCTGGCGCAGCGGTGGGCTGCTTCCTCGCTGAATGTCCCGGCTGGTCCCAGATAGGCAATCTTCATGCAATCTCCCTCGCGTCGTCGGCCAATGCCTGCCCGTTGCGAGTATAGCCGAGCCGTCGCGGAACCATCGGAACCAGGCGCTAGGCGCAGCAGCACGGTTGCAGCTGAGGCAAAGCGCCGAGCCTATGACCTACGTGATTCGAATCAAACCAGCAGTCGTTCAGCGCAACCCGCACCGCAATTGGCATTCCGAGGCACGAGGGATCTTCAAGCGCAACGCCAGTGCTCCGCGGGCAGCATGCCCCGGCGCGACAGCGCTATTGTCAGTGCGCTGTCAACCCGGCATGTGACACGCTCGCAGCAAGATCCCTCCTGCGTCGGAATGCCACGGTTGTAGCTGTGATGTCCCC
>JAUIIK010000023.1 GCA_030431755.1 Chloroflexia bacterium | reverse complement strand
TGCGTGCCGTCTCGGTTTCAACGGACTCTGACAAGGAGTCGAACGAGTCGGCGAACTTCTCGACGCCTTCGGTAACGAGGACGTCGATCACGTCGTCGTAGGCGATGCCGAGCTCTTCCATCGTCGCGATGGCGTCCCGGGCAACTTCGATATCTTTCTCGACCGTCAGTTTCGTCGTGCCGTGGTCGCGGAAGGCCTCGATCGATGCTGGCGCGAGGGTCTGGACGGTGTTCGGGCCGATCAGCTCGTCAACGTAGAGCGTGTCAGTGTAATCCGGGTTCTTGGTGCTTGTGCTGGCCCAGAGGGGGCGCTGGATGCGGACGCCGTGGCCGGCCAGCTCCGCGAAGCGGTTGGAGTTGAAGACAGCCTTGAAGTCCTGGTAGGCGAGGCGCGCATTGGCGATCGCGACCTGACCGAGCAAGGCCCGGGCTGTCGCGGCGCGTTCGGAGTCGGGCTCGTCCGCGATGATCTGCTCCAGCCGGCCGTCGACCTCGGAGTCGACGCGGCTGACGAAGAACGAGGCCACCGAGAGGATATCGTGGACGGGCTTCTCCTCCGCTACTCGCCGCTCCATCGCGCTCAGATAGGCTTCCATCACGTCGCGGTAGGCCTGGAGCGAAAAGAGCAGGGTGACGTTGACGTTAATGCCCTCATAGAGCGCTTGCTCGATGGCGGGGACGCCGGCCGGCGTTCCGGGAATCTTGATCATGACATTCGGCCGGTGGACCATGCGATTGAGCCGCCGGGCTTCCGAGATCGTCTTCTCGGTATCGTTGGCCAGCAGCGGCGACACCTCCAGCGATACGACACCATCAAGGCCGTCAGTCGCCTCATAGACCGGCAGCAGCAGATCGCAGGCGTCCTGGATGTCCTTCACCATCAAAGCATCCTGGATCTCGCCCGGAGCGCGGCCCTCGCGGACGAGCGCGCGCATCTGCTCCTCGTAGTCGTTCGACTTGGAGATGGCGGCGTCGAAGATCGTGGGATTCGAGGTAATGCCGACGACGCCGTCGTTGTCGATGAGGTCTTGCAGCTCGCCGCTGGTGATCAATGCGCGGCTGAGATTGTCGTTCCAGACGCTCTGGCCGAAGTCTGCGAGATGCTGGAGCGGATTCTTCGTGGTCATCTTGCCTCCTGAGGTTGTTGAGATGCTGGCCGGAGCCGTCGCAATGTTGCCCGATCCTCCGGCTGACGCCAGGTTAATGCCTCCCTGTTGGCGTCAGTTAAAGGGTATCTAATCTATCGGTGAAATCGATTCCAGAATTTCCGGATTCTCCAGCGCCGAGAGGTCGCCGAGTGAGTCGTGCCCGAGATAGTGGGCACGCAAGACACGCCGCATGATCTTGGCGTTGCGGGTACGCGGCAGGTCGCTGACGAAGCGCACAGCCTCCGGACGCAACGGGCGTCCGAGGTGATCCGCAACCGTGTCGAGTATCTCCGTCACAAGCTGATCGGTAGGCTCAATGCCGGGCCGCAATATCACGAAAACGGTAGCTGTTTCGCCTTTGACGGGATGCGGCGTGCCGATCGCGGCGGCTTCCTGCACCGCCGGATGAGAGACGGCCGCCGATTCGATTTCGGCGGGTCCGACGCGCTTGCCGGCGATGTTCATGGTGTCGTCGGAGCGCCCCAGGATGTACCAGTAGCCGTCGTCGTCGATATATGCCCAGTCGCCATGCACCCACATACCGGGAATCTGCGACCAGTAGGTTTCGAGATAGCGCTCGGGCTCGTCGAGAAAACCGTGCGTCATGCCGACCCAGGGCGAGCGGATGATGAGTTCGCCAACCTCGCCGCGCACCGGGTTGCCGTCGCGGTCGACGACATCGGCGTCGATACCGATGACCGGTCCGCTGAATGACGCCGGTTTCTGAGGCATGTTCGCGTCGGCGACGATGATGCCACCGCTGATCTCCGTGCCGCCGGAGTAGTTGATGATCGGACAGCGTTTGCGGCCGACGACATCATGTGCCCAGCGCCAGGGGCCGGGGTTCCACGGCTCGCCGGTCGAGCCGAGCGCGCGTAGCGCCTTCATCTCATGCCGCTCGACCCACTCGTCCCCGAAGCCCATGAGCGCGCGAATTGCTGTCGGCGAGACGCCCAGCACGCTCACATCGTGGCGGTCGGTTAGCGCCCAGATCCGGTCCGGCTCCGGGTAGTCCGGCGTGCCTTCGTAGAGCAGGACGCTGGCTCCGGCGGTGAGCCCGCCGATGATCGCCCAGGGACCCATCATCCAACCGAGGTCCGTGATCCAACAGAGCACCTCGTCTGTTCGGATGTCGAACGGGAATGCCAAATCCTGGGCGGCCTTGATGGGGAAGCCGGCGTGAACGTGAACCGCGCCTTTTGGCCGTCCGGTCGTGCCGGAGGTGTAGATGACCATGAATGGGTCGTCGGCGGCTGTGTCGGCTGTTTCGATCTGTGTGTCCGCGGTATCAATCAGATCGAACCACCAATGGTCGCGGCCAGCGGACCAGGGCACGTCTGCGCCGGTGTGCCGGTAGATGACGCAGTGTGTGACGCAGGCGGCTTGCTCGATCGCTCTATCCGCTACGGGCTTCAGCGGGATGTGCCGGCCACGGCGGTTGAAGCCGTCGGCGGTTATCAGGTGCGTCACCTGCGCATCCGCGAGCCGCGTAGCGGCCGCCTCCGCGCCGAAGCCCGAGAAGATCGGCACGATGACCGCGCCGAGCTTCCCGCAGGCGAGCACCGCGACGGCCGTCTCGATCAGCATCGGCATGTAGATGCCGACACGTGTTCCAACACCAACGCCGATGCTGGCCAGTCCGTTGGCGGCGCGGCCGACGTGGTCAGCGAGCTCGGCGAAGGTCACGGCGCGGGTGCTGCCGTCGTCGCCTTCCCAGCTCAATGCGACGGAGGCGGCGCGGTTCGGGAGGTGGCGGTCGACCGCCGAGGTGACATAATTCATGTGCCCGCCGGCGAACCAGCGCGGCCACTCGATCCCCTTGGATAGATCGAGCACGTCCTCGAACGGCTTGTGCCAGACGATGCCGAGCTCTTCGCAGACCGCTGCCCAGAACCAGTGCGGCTCGTCAATTGCCCGGCGCGCCAGATCTTCGTATGTGTCGATGCCGTGTGAGCGTGCGAAGCGCATCGCGCGGCTATCATCCACGACGACCTTGCGAGGCTGCCAGACAACGGGTTGGGAGGTGAGGTCGGCTGGGATTCCGGTCACCGTGTCCCTCCAATTCGAGGTGGTACATTGAGTGCGAAACAGATAGCCGGACCTGCTCGCGGCAACACACTACGCTAGCACGGCCGGAGACGAAGAGGACGGGCGATGTCGGTGAGCAGCGGCGATAACGTCGACACATTTACCTGCCAGAATTGCGGGGCCACGACGTCCTTCGATCCCGGCAGCTCGACGCTACGCTGCCCGTTTTGCGGCACACAGCTTGCCGTGCGGGCCGACGCCGCAGCCGCGAACATCACCGTCGATCACTTCGTTTTGCCATTTCGTATCCAGAAGCAGGACTCGCAGGACCGTATTCGGGAGTGGCTCGGCAGTTCCTTCTGGGCGCCAGGTGATCTCAAGAGCCGCTCGGCGCTCGACCGCGGCCAGGGCAGCTACATCCCCTTCTGGCGCCTTGACGCCGACACTTACTCCAAGTGGGAAGGCGAGATCTCGCAGACCCACACACGCCAGGTGCCGCGCACACGCCAGCTCGCCGACGGCAAGAGCGAGCGCTACATGGCGACCGAAACCTATAAGACGTGGCACCCGCGCGATGGCGAGCACGAGGCGAGCTTCCGGACCTGGATTCCGGCTTCAACCGGTCTGACGCAGGTTGAAGCTGACCAGCTCATGCCCTTCCCCGAGGAGAGCATGATGACCTATTCGACTGACCTGTTGGTCGGCTTCTCTGCTGAAGAGCCGGGGATCGATGAGGATGGTGCGTGGGGCCCCGGCGAAACTCGTATTCGTCAGATGGCGCATGATGCCTGCGCGCTGGAGGTCGAGCGCCTGACGAAGGTCGACACGCGCTTGTCAAACCGGCGCTCGGCGGTCTGCCACCTGCCGATCTGGATCTACGGCTACCGCTATCAAAATCAGGACTACCGCGTGCTGGTCAATGGTCACACCGGCGAGATCGTCGGCGACCGGCCGACGAGCAAGGCACGTATATTCGTTGCCGTCGGGATCGGTGTCGCCATCGTCGTGCTCATCATTGTCGCGATCGTGGTCTTCGGGTAGCGCTCTGCTGCATGTGAAGCGGAGCGATCGTCTCATTTTACCGGGCAACTCAACCGTAACGACATGGTCATTTCGAGCGCGGCGAGAAATCTCAGTCGAACACCGGTGAAACGCTGCACTGAGATTTCTTGCGCCGCTCGAAATGACAAGTTTGAAGCTCTTTGAGTCCCCCTGGAAGTCTCAATTCTTCGATCAACTCAGGTGTCACCAGCCACGGCCACCCATTGACGGCTTACGACGCTGGAGAGCAGGGCCTGCGCGCCCTGCTCTCCAGCGTGTGTTGTCTCTAGCGCTACTCGTCGCCGGCGGTGGCCCGAACCTGCTCCAGCCCGGTCATCAGCTTCTCGATATCTTCTTCGTTGTTGTAGAAGCCGACGGAGACACGGGCGGCGTCGGGGTTGTTGATGTACTTGTTGACGTAGCGGATCGTGACGTTGTGGCCGTCGGCGAGCTTCTCGGTCAGGTCCGGCGGCTCGATGCCGGTAACCGTGAAGGCCAGCAGCCCGGCGCGGTTGTCGCGCGGCGTCACCATCTCGATGCCGTCCATCTCCGCCAGGGCGTCGTAGGCGCCGCCGCTCAGGCGGGCGATGCGCTCGTAGGCGAAGTCGAGCCCGACCTCGTCCTTGATCCAGTTGGTCGCAGCGATCTGGCCGGCCAGGAGCACCATGCTCCAACCACCGGTGTCGAAGCGGCTGGCGTTCATCGCCGGCTGGTAGGTCTTGCCGTGGTAATCCAGCGAGCCCCACTCGAGCATCCCGGAGAAGTTCTGGTTCAGCTCACCCTGGCACTCCGGGCGGACGTAGAGCGCGCCCGTGCCGTCGGGGCCGCAGAACCACTTCTGGCCCGGACAGGCGTAGAAATCGACGCCAAGATCGTGAACGTCAATGTCAAATGCGCCGTATGACTGCGCGGCGTCGACCGTGACGAGCACGTCGTGTGAGTGCGCCATCTCAACGATCTCCTTGACCGGCAAGCGCGCGCCGGTCGTATATGGAACGTGCGAGAGGGCGATCATGCGTGTGCGCGGTGTGATCAGCTCTTCAAATGCCTTGACCGTGTCCTCGACCGACTCGCCGCCGAGCTTTACATCGGCAACGCGCACACGCACGCCGAAGCGCTGGCGTGCCAGGAACGACGGGATGAGCCCGCCGGGGTGCTCGATGTTCGTGATGATGAGCTCGTCGCGCTCCTGCCACGGGTAGCCCATCAGCGCGACGTACATGCCGTCGGTGGTGCGGTTGGTGATCGCGATATTGTCGGCCTCGGTGTGCAACACTCCTGCGACGGCGGCGCGGGCCTCGCCCCAGAGCTCGAAGAGCCGGTAGAAGTGCTCGGAATTGATCCGTGCCTTTGTCAGGTCGTTGGCGAGTTCCGCGACCATGGCATCATGGGCGACCTTCGGCATCGGGCCGCAGGTACCCGTGTTCAGAAAGACCGTATCGGTAACGCCGGGCATCATGTCCCGGATTTGATCGATCGTCAGGCTCAACGTCTCCCCCTTCGGTATGCGTGTATTGGCCTGGTGGCCGTGGGCTCAAAACTTGGATAGCCTACCCTATCGGCGGCGTCGCCGGAAATGGGGCTTGCGCGAGACACTGACTGTCGGGAGCGAGATCAACTTGGCCAGAGCAATCGTGGAGGCACACCATGTGGGCCGGAAATTCGCGCCGCGCCGCCGGCTCCTGCAACGGCGTGGATTGGAACAGGTCGTTGCGCTGGATGGCGTCTCCTTCACGCTCCAGACCGGGCGCTGCCTGGCGCTCGAAGGTCCAAATGGCGCCGGCAAGTCGACACTGCTGAAGATTCTGGCAACGATCATCGCGCCTACGTCGGGCAGGGCCACCGTGGCCGGGCATGACGTCGCGGTGGAATCGGCCGCCGTGCGGCGCGTAGTCGGCTATGCCGGCAACGCTGATCGCTCGTTCTTCTGGCCGCTCACAGGCCGCGAAAATCTCGTCTTTTTCGGTCAACTTGCCGGCATGTCCGCTGCGGATGCAGACGCCGCGGCCGACCGCCAGCTCGACCTCGTGGGCCTGGCCGCTGCCGGCAGCAACCGCGTTAGCGGCTACTCGGCCGGCATGCGCCAGCGGCTGGGCCTCGCGCGGGCGCTGCTGCACGCGCCGGCGTTACTGTTGCTGGACGAGCCAACGGCGAACCTCGACGCGGAGTACCGCGACGTGGCGATTGAGATTCTGAACGGTGTCGTGGGCGAGGGGCGCTCGGTCATCGTGGCGACGCATGATCCCGGCCTCGTCGCTGAAACGGCAACCGACCGGCTGCGGCTCGAGGACGGCCGGGTCGTCACCCCGCGCGCTGCCAGCGACACCGTGCGCTATGCCGTTGACCTTGCGCCGGACGATGGTTCTGAGGAGAGCCAGCGACTATTCGTCGATGATCTCGGTGATGGCCACGTCCTCGCCGAGCGCCTGAGCCAGGCGATCGCCGAGGGGCGCGACATCGTGTCGGTCGAAAAGCTCTAGTGGCGAACATGCGGATCAGCGACTATGCCCGCCTCCAGCTGGCGTTCCTCCAACGCGACTGGCAGTACGAGACGACCTACCGCGGCATGATGATCCTGCAGCTGCTGGGGATCGTCGGGACGTTGATCATCTTCTTCTCCATCGGCAAGCTGGTCGACCCGGACGCCGCGTCGCTGGGCGAGTACGGCGGTCAGTACTTTCCGTTCGCCTTGATCGGACTGGTTGTCTCGGATTACTTCAACACCGGCCTGCGCTCGTTCTCCAACCGCTTGCGTCTGGCGCAAACGACCGGCACGCTGGAAGCGATGTTCACCACAGCGGCGTCGCCACGGCTCGTGCTGATCTTCTCCGGGACCTGGGACTTCATCGTATCGACGGCGCGTATCGGTATCGGGGTCGCGCTGAGTCTGCTCTTTCTCGACGTCCAGTTCGATGCGGACATCGTGGCGGCGACGGTGTTGGCGATCCTAAGCCTGATGACCTTCGTGGCGCTCGGTCTGTTTGCCGCGGCGCTGATTCTCATCATCAAACGCGGTGACGCGGTGGCGGCATTGGGGAACATCTTCGCGACGGTCTTCGCCGGCGCCCTCTTCCCCATTTCTGTCTTGCCCGACTGGTTGCGTTGGGTCGCGTATGTTCTGCCGTTACACTATTCGCTCGACGGCCTGCGGCGGGCACTGCTCGTCGGCGACGGACTGTCGGAGCTGTCCGCGAACGTTGTGATCGTTGGAGTATCGGCGCTCGTGCTGTTGCCTGCGTCAATCATCGGCCTCGGCAGCGCCGTTGATTTCGTGCGTAGAGACGGCAGCGTTGGCATGCATTGAGGGGACAGGCAACCGTTTCGGCAAGAGGCTTCGTATAGAACACTAGTGAACGGTCTCGATGGGGCGAGACCGCGCGATTTGCACAGAAGGAAGTTAAGGGGAAATCGAGTGGGGAACAGTCTGCTCCGCGCCGGCCGCGTGCTGGCGGCGCTCATGATCTTTGCCGTGTTGATCGCGGCCTGTGGCGGCGATAGCTCCGACGACGAGGAGCCAACGGCAACCAGCGAGCCCGAGGCTGCTGCCGCAACGGCGACGGAATCCGAGCCCGAACCAACCGAAGCCGAGGAGACGATCACGCTTCGGCTTGGTGTGTCGATGACACCCGCCGAGCTGGAGACCTTCGAGGCTGGCCTCGAAGACATCCGGTCGCGCCACCCGAACTGGGACATCCAACTTGAACAGACACCTCAGGACGGCGTGGTTGAGAAGACGAACACGCAGATCGCCAGTGGCGACCTCCCGGACGTCGTCCATGTACAGGGGCTCTTTGCACAGCCGTGGATCCGCCAGGGCGCGTTTGCTTCGCTAGCGGATTACACGAGCGACCCCGAGTTCAACGTTGACGACTTCTACGACGCGGCACTGGGGCAGTTCCAGTGGGAAGATGCGCTCTATGGTGTTCCGAACATCGTTGCGCCAGACCTGCTGTTCCTGAACCTCGACATGTTCGAGGCTGCCGGGGTAGAGCCGCCGGCTGCCGACTGGACGATGGACGACCTCGAAACGCTCGCCTATGAGCTCACCCTCGACAGCGACGGGCGCAATGCCAACGACCCTGACTTCGATCCAGATAGCGTCGTCCAGTGGGGCCTCAGCGTGACGCCAAACAACATCTGGACACGCCACTATCTGCTGCCGTTTGGCGCGGACCCCTGCGCGAATGACGATTGCACCGACTTGCAATTCTCGTCGCCGGAGGTCCAGGAGGCGCTCACCTTCTGGGCGGATCTGGCCCAGGCCGGCGTCGCTCCCTACGATCCATATACCGGCAACCAGACGGGCGTGCCCGGCGAAGGCTTCCAGGCCGGTATAGCGGCGATGGGGATCAACGGCTTCTTCCTGGTCGGTGTGTTGAACGCCACCGGCGAGCTGAACTATGACGTCGCCGAGTTCCCGACCGGACCGGCGGGCGTGAAGGCATCGCCGCTCAGCACCAATGGCTGGGCGATCGCCGAGACGTCGGAGCAGAAGGATGCCGCCTGGGAGCTCATTGAGGAGCTAACCTCAGAGGAGTTCTTGACGCAGCACTGGGCAGAGCCGGGCCACGGCGTGCCGGCCCGCGAGTCGGTCGCGCCGGAAGTGCTGCAGGAGGAGGCCGCGCCGGCCAATCAGCAGGCGATTCTCGACACCCTGGAGTACGCCGAGGTCTTCGTCCCGAGCGCGGCCGGGGCCTTCGAGGTCTTTGGCCGGACCAGCGACATCTTCGTGGCGATGATGCGCGGCGACACGCCGATTGCCGACGGGACCGAAGAGATCGACAGCATCGGCGACGAAGTCTTTGGCGCTAGCCAGTAGGACATTGCGTTCGACCCATCACCGCACTAGACGCCAGCGAGAACGCCGGCGTCTAGTGCTCTTCTCCCTGCCCTGGATACTCGGCTTTGTCCTGTTGCACGCTGGGCCGATGCTCATGGCGTTCGCGCTATCGTTCACAGATTGGGTCTTTGCATCGACCCCTGAGTGGCGGGGTGGAGCGCACTACCGGACACTGATCTCCGACGAGCTCTTCTGGACGGCCCTGCGAAACTCGGCCTACTACGCCGGCGTGACCGTGCCGCTCGGTGTGCTCATCGCGCTTGGCTTGGCATTGCTGCTCAACCGCGATTGGCCGGGCATGGGTATGTTCCGGACAATCTTCTTCATGCCGGCGCTGGTGTCCGGAGTGTCGATTGCGATGGTCTGGGGCTGGCTCTTCAACCCGCGCTTCGGGGCGGTCAACTCGGCGCTGGACAAGATCGGGCTGGATGGTCCCGGTTGGTTGGGCGATCCGCGTTGGGCGATGCCGGTGCTGATTTCGCTGGGCCTGTGGAGCATCGGCGGGACGATGCTGATCTACCTGGCGGGTCTGCAAAGCATTCCCCAGGAACTCTACGACGCCGCGAAGCTCGACGGCGCCGGACGTTGGGCGGCGACGCGCCATGTCACGCTGCCGATGATCTCCTCGGTCACTTTCTTCCTGCTCGTTGTGGGTATGATCTCGGCGTTGCAGCTCTTCACGCCGGCCTACGTGTTGACCGACGGCGGACCGGAGAACGCGACGCTGACCTTGCCGCTCTACATCTACCAGAACGCCTTTGCCTTCCAGAAGTTCGGCTATGGCGCAACGATCACCGTCGTCCTGATCATGCTGACGATGGCGATCACGCTAGCCCAGCTCGCGCTGGCGCGGCGTTGGGTGTTCTACGCCGGGCTGGGCGCGCGGTGAGCGGCATTCAGCTACGGGGCGTCTCCCGAAGGCTCGGTTCCTGGCCGGGGCGCATCCTGGTGTACACGATGCTGCTCGCGCTCGCGGCGCTCTTCCTGTTGCCGTTCTACTGGATGCTTGCGACGGCGTTGAAGCCGCAGCAGCTTGTGTACAGCTTCCCGCCCGACTGGCTGGCCGGCGACCTGACGCTGGCGAACTTTCGCGAGGGCTGGACGGCGCTGCCTTTTGGCCGCTTCTTCATCAACACGGCCTATGTCACCATGCTGACGGTCGCCGGGACGGTGCTGTCGTCGTCGCTCGTCGGGTTCGGCCTGGCGCGTTATGGCGGGCGGTTGGCGAACCTGCTATTCGTCACGGTGCTCTTGACAATGATGGTGCCGCCCGCTGCGACGCTGATCCCGCGCTTCGTCATCTTCAGCCGCCTGGGCTGGACGAACTCGTACCTGCCGATTGTTCTGCCGTACTGGTTCGGCGTGCCCTTCTTCATCTTCCTCTTCCGGCAGTTCTTCCGGGCGATCCCGCAGGAATACTTCGACGCCGCGGAGCTGGACGGGGCTTCGCCGCTCGACCTCTACTTCCGCGTTGCCGTGCCGCTATCGCGCCCGGCCTTCGTGGCGGCGGCGCTCTTCTCGACGCTCATTGCCTGGAATGACTTTCTCGACCCGTTGGTCTATCTTTCGACGCTAGACAAATTCACGATTCAGCTGGGTTTATCGAGCTTTCGCGGGCAATTCATCGCGGAGCTGCACCTGATGATGCCGATGGCGCTCCTCGCGATGCTGCCGGTGCTGCTGCTGGTAGCCCTGGGACAACGCTGGATCGCTCGCGGCCTCGCGCCTGATCTGGAGAAATAGTCACATGTCGACGGTTGAATTCCGCAATCAGACGGTGTCCGAGCAGCAGCCAGCCGCCGATCCCGTGATGCAGGGCGCGCTGCCCGACCGCAGGCTCGAGCTTGAAGCGCTTGGCTTCCCGCTCACCATCGAAACGAACGACGACCGCGTCGAAGCCGTCGCGCGCGAGGCCTTCGGTCCGCGTGGAGAGGAGGCGCTGGAATCCCACGAGATCACGCTCCGGCTGCTGGTGCATGACGTTCCCGAGGATCCGGCCTGGACACCGATGCAACCTGTGTTGCGCGGCCAGGATGATTACTTCTACGTGGCCGCGAGCCGCGCGTCCGTCGTCTCCGGTAGCATCCGCGCCGGCTTTGCCTTCGGCTTCATCTCCGACAAGCAAGCGGGGCATAGCGAGCACCTGCGCTCGACGCTGGTCCAATCGCCAGTGCTCTGGACGCTGACGAACCGCTCGCTCTCGGCGATCCATTGCGCGGCGGTGTCGCACAACGGGCGGACGGTGATGTTGCGCGGGAAGCCGAACGCCGGCAAGACGACGCTTGGATATGCGGCGCTACGCCAGGGTTTCTCCCTGCTCTGTGAAGATGTCGCCTTCGCTTTCGTACATGCGGGAACGATTGAGCTGCGTGGCTTGCCGTGGTTGCTCTACCTGAAGCCGGACGCCGTGCGCTTCTTTCCCGAGCTGGACGGGTCGGAGCCGCTGGATCGGTACAACGGCGAGCAGAAGATCTTGACGCATGTGGGCGAGGCTTTCCCTGGTCAGACCGTGCAACGCGCGCCGCTTGGACCGACAGTCTTCGTGGAACGCTCGCCCGAAGGGCGCAATATCCTGCACCGGATCGAGGACGCGGAGGCGCTCGAACTCTTCGAGTCGACACGCATCGCGGTCGAGCAGCGGCGGTCGGGTGACGTCGATATCTGGGGCGCAATGCTCGAGCACGGGAGCTACCGCTTCGAGGTTGGACCGGACCCGCTGGCTGCGGCGCAGGTGTTGCGCGAATTTTGTGAAAGTTGACACATTCGGCCAGCGCGTATAGGATGCCCGCATGACTATGGATCGTCGAACATCACAGGTAGCGGTAGAGCGCGGCGCGAGCTGGCGGTTCTATTTTTACTTTACCCCTCCGGTATCGCCGGTGGGGTCGTTGGGGTGTGAGACCTAGACGATCCGACCAGTTGCAAGGCGGTACCGGAGGCAGAGGCAGCAGCCCTCTGCTTTTTTGTTTTAAGGGTCGGCGGAAAGGGACGCAAGCGGATGATTGTCACGATGGTTCCGGAGTGTACTGACGAACAAGTCGGGCGGGTGATCTCGCACCTGCGCGAGTTCGGCTACCAGACGCATACGCTGGTCGGCGCAGGGCCGACGGTCATCGGCGCGACGGGGCGGGGCGTCTCGGACGAGCTGATCGACCAGATCGGCGGGCTCGACGGCGTTTCACTGGCCAACAGGTCGATGCAGCCCTACATGCTCGCCCAGCGCGCGGCGCGGCCGGCCGGCAGCCGCGTGCCGGTCGGCGAAGACGCGCAGGTCGTGATCGGCGCGGGCGACCTGACGGTCATGTCGGGCACGTGCTCGGTTGAGAATCGCGAGATTACCCTCGAAGTTGCCCGGGCGGTGCGAGCCCACGGCGGCCAGATGCTGCGCGGCGGCGCGTTCAAGCCGCGCACGTCGCCATACTCGTTCCAGGGGCTTGGCGAGGAAGGCCTGCAGATTCTGGCCGAAGCACGCGCAGAGACCGGCCTGCCGATCGTTACCGAGGTGATGGAGCCTGAGCAGGTCGAGCTCATCGCCGAATATGCCGATATGCTCCAGATCGGATCGCGCAATATGGCCAACTTCCCGCTCTTGCGACGAGTTGCGACCAGCGGCAAGCCGATCCTCCTCAAGCGCGGCTTCTCGGCGACGGTCAACGAGTGGCTGATGTCGGCCGAGTACATCCTGGCCGGCGGCAATGACCAGGTGGTGCTGTGCGAGCGTGGGATTCGCGCCTTCGACACATCGACGCGCTTCACACTCGATCTCAATGCGGTGCCGTTGGTGAAACAGCTGACCCACCTGCCGATCATCGTTGACCCGAGCCACGGTGTCGGCATCCGCGAGCTGGTCCCGCAGATGGCCCTGGCGGGCGTTGCCGCCGGCGCGGATGGGCTGATGGTCGAGATTCACCCCGATCCGGACAGCGCGCTCAGTGACGGCGACCAGACGATCACCCTGGACGCCTGGGAGCGGATGATGGCGTCGGTGTCAGCCGTGCGCGATGCGGTTCAGGGCTCGATGGGGCTTGCCGTCGTCGCCTGAACCGGCATGTAGACCGCGAAGCCGCTGGCCAGATCGACAATGCGGGCGACGGACGGCAAGCGCATGACCCGGACGAGCATCCAGACATCGCCACCGGCCCCGGCTGTGTTGATGATCGAGATGAAGAGCATCCAGCCGACGGCGCCGGGCAATAGCCCGCCGAGAATGATTGCGCCGATGTTGATAACGAGGAGCGGGAGGACGATGACGAGAAGATAGCCGTTGCGGGTCAGAGGCTTGTGGCAGGTCGTATAGGCGAAGCCCGGTCCGATGCCGAAGGAGGGCAGGTTGCCGGTCAGCAGCACGCCGGCGCCGTGAAGCGCCTCGTGGAAGACGATCAGGCCGATGGCGAAGGTTACGCCGATGATCAGATTCGGCAACGAGACCGTAAAGCTCCCCGACATCTCGCCGCCGAGCGCAACCACACCGAAGTTGTAGATGATCAACCAGATCGGCATGAGCAGTAGGCCGAGCAGCGAGACTCGCACGATGCTGAGCTGCTCGCCGCGCACGAGCTTGTAGCCGGGAATGTCCGGCGGGTCGACGATGGGCGGGCTGCCGATCCAGGGTCGCAGTTCTTCCAAGAGTCCCTCGGCTATACTTCGGCGATTGACAACAACGCTCGCGGACCACGACATCGGGGCCGCGACAGTACCTAGATTACTAAATGAGCAACCGAGCATTTGTCGTTGGCACCGCGGGCCACGTCGACCACGGGAAGTCAACGCTGGTCCAGCGGCTGACAGGTATCGACCCCGATCGCCTGCAAGAAGAGAAAGACCGGGAGCTGACGATTGACCTCGGCTTCGCCTGGCTGGAGCTGCCGGACGGTCAATCGGTCAGCATCGTCGACGTGCCGGGCCACGAGCGCTTCATCAAGAACATGCTCGCTGGCGTCGGCGGGATCGACGCGGCGCTGCTGGTCGTCGCGGCCGACGATGGCCCGATGCCGCAGACGCGCGAACACCTCGCGATTCTCGATCTCCTCGAAATCTCGACCGGCGTCGTCGCCATCACCAAGCGCGATCTGGTCGATCCGGATTGGCTGGAGCTTGTCGCGGCGGAGATGCGCGACACGCTGCAGGCGACGCGTCTCGCTGACGCACCGATCGTTCCCGTCTCGTCCACGACCGGCGACGGCATCGACGCGCTGTTGGCCGCGCTTGCCGATGTGCTGGCCCAGGCGGAGGAATCAGCCCGGCGCGGCCGGGCACGCTTGCCGGTTGACCGCGTCTTCGCCGTGAGCGGCTTTGGGACGGTCGTGACCGGCACGCTGAATGGCGATGCGCTGGAGATTGGCCAGGAGGTCGAGCTGCAGCCAGAGGGGCTGCGTGGCCGCATTCGTGGATTGCAGACACATGGCGAACGGGTCGAACGCGCCGTGCCCGGCTCGCGGGTGGCGGTCAATGTCTCCGGTATCGACCGCGATCAGGTAGAGCGCGGTGATCTGCTCTCCGCGCCGAACTGGGTTGAGCCGACGACGATGCTCGATGCCCGCTTGCGCTTGACGCCCGCCGCCCCGCGAGCGTTGGAGCAGAACGACCCGGTCGACTTCTTCGTCGGTTCGTCCGAGCGGCCGGCATATGTCACCTTACTCAACGATGAATTGCTTCAACCGGGCACGGAGGGCTGGGTTCAGCTGCGTTTCGAGACAGCTGTGCCGGTCGTCGACGGCGATCTATTCATCGTGCGCCAGGCCTCCCCGAGTATGACGATCGGCGGCGGCCGGGTGGTCAACGCCCATCCCCGGCGGCACCGGCGTTTCCGCCCAGATGTGATCGCGGAACTCGAGGTGCGGCTGCGCGGCAAGCCGTCGGATCTGCTGGCGCAGGCGGTCTCGGAAGGACCGGATCAGCTGGCCGAGTTCGCGACGCGCCTCGGTTTCGAGCGCGAAACGGTCGTTGAGGCGGCAGCTGAGGCGATTGCAGAGGGGCTGCTGGTGTTGCTCGATGAGGTGGCCGAAGGTAAGCCTGCGGCCCGGTCGGTTGTCATGGATACAGGCGCATACGGCGCTCTCGCGGATAGTCTGCGGCGTGATGTGGCGCGCTTTCACGCGCAAAATCCGTTGCGGCGCGGGATGCCGCGTGAGGAAGCGCGGAGCCGGACAGGCTTCGTCCCGCGCGTCTTCGACGCGCTGATGGCGCGGCTCCAGGCGGACGGCGTCTTGCGGGATGCTGAGGATATCGTCGCCTCGCCGAACTTCGAGATCCGGTTGACCGACGAGCAAGAGGCGTCGGTTGCGCGCTTTCTGACGGCGTTGGCCGCGGGCGGATACAGCCCGCCCGCGCCCGACGAGTTCGACATCAACCGCGAGGTGCTGGCAGTGCTGGAGTCGCGCGCTGCGGTGGTCGTTGTCGATGCCGGCATCGTTTATGCAACTACGACGTTTGACGCCATGCGCGATGCGACGCTGGCCGCTATTGACCGCGACGGCAGCATCACGCTGGCAGGCTTCCGCGACCTCTTCAGCACGAGCCGGAAGTACGCGCAGGCGGTGCTCGAGTACTTTGATGAGCAGCGCATTACGCGCCGTGCCGGCGATGAGCGCATCCGCGGCCGTGGCTGACACGGTTTTCGTCCAACCGCACTTCGACGATGTCGCGCTCTCGTGTGGCGCCGCCGTCGCCCGTCTGGCCGAGTCCGAATCGCCGGTCATCGTCACCGTCTTCGGCGGCCAGCCCGCGACGGCGGCAAGCGAGTTCGCGCGCTTTCAGCACGAACGCTGGGCGCTCGCGGAAGAGACGGTGATTCAGACCCGGCGGGAGGAAGACCGCGCCGCGGCGCGAGCGTTGGGTGAAGCGGTGCGCGTCGTCTGGCTCGACTATCTCGACGCCATCTATCGCGACGAGCGCTACGGCAGCGACGAGGCGCTTTTCGGCGACCCGGTTGACGCCGACATTGAGTTGATTGAGCGCATCGCCGGCGAGCTGGCCGCGTTCGGCGAGCGCTTCGCTGTCCCGCTCGGTGTTGGCAACCACGTCGACCACCAGCTCGTCCATATGGCCGGCAGGCGGCTTGCTGCTGACGGGCACACCGTCTGGTGCTATGCAGATCTACCCTATGCGCTCGACCGGCAAGCATTGCGCTGGCGACTAGACGAGCTTGGGAATCCGGCACCTTGCGCGCGCAGCGTCAGTACGGCGCATTTCGAGCGGCGCTGGCAAGCTATCGAGTGCTACAAGTCTCAACTCCCGGTGCTCTTCCGTGACCTGCCGCAGCCACGAGAGGCGTTCGAGCAGTTCGGCGGCGAGTTTTCGGATAGGCTTCCAGTGGAGCTTTTCTGGTCGCTGTCCGAGAGCGAGGGGCGGGAACGATGAGCGACACGATGATTGTGCCTGAATTCATCCAGCAGGCTATCGAGCGCTTCGAACGCGACCCGGCCACGGTCCAGGTAGACGGCGGCGCGGAGGCGCTGCCGGACCATGCCCGGGAGACGCGCGCGGCGGCACGCGAGTTCGCTGTGAACGTCATCGGGCCATTGGCGCGCGAGATCGACGCGTCAAACGAGATTCCAGACACGGTCTGGCAGGCGCTCGGCGAGCAGGGCTTTTTCGGGCTGGCGATCCCGCGCGAGTATGGCGGGCGCGGCTCGATCCTCGAAACCTGTGTCGCCGTTGAGGAGATCTCGCGTGTGGCGGCTGGAGTTGGCTTGCTCGTCTCCGTCGGGCTGCTCGGCCCGGCCGGCCTGATGCTTGCCGGAACCAAGGCGCAGAAGGACGAGTGGCTGCCACGGCTGGCGGCCGGCGCGTTCTCGTCATTCTGTCTCACTGAGCCGGGCGCGGGCACCGACGCCGCCAGCCTGGAGACCAGCGTCGAACATACCGGCGACGCCTACCGGGTCACCGGCCGCAAGCACTACATCACCGGCGCTGGCCGCTCGATTGTTTACACCGTCTTTGCGCGGAGTGGCGAGGGCCCTTATGAGATGACCGCGATGCTGGTGCCGGCGAGCGCGTCGGGCTTCTCAGTCAATGGACGGCACCCATTCTCCGGCATTCGCGGCGTGCCGGTCGGAGAGTTGGATTTCGATGGTGTGGAACTGCCCGACGAGGCGCGGCTGGGCGACGAGGGGCGCGGATTCCAGCTGGCGCTGTCGATTCTCGACCGCGCTCGACCCGGCATCGCCGCCCAGGCGCTGGGATTGGCCCAGGGCGCGCTCGACGCCTCGTTCTCTTATCTCGACAACCGTGTTCAGTTTGGCGCGCCACTGCTTGACAAGGAGGTTGTGCGTCACAGGCTCGCGCGGCACGCCGCATCGATTGCGGCCGGGCGCCAGCTCGTTTACCACGCCGCCACGCTGGCGGACGCTGACAGCCCGAGCCTGAACGCGACGGCCTCGATGGCCAAGCTCTTCTGCACCGACCTCGCGATGAGTGTCGTGACGGACGCGATGCAGTTCTGGGGCGGGGCCGGATACATGAGCGGCTCGCCGGTCGAGCGGATGTACCGCGACGCCAAGATCATGCAGATCTACGAAGGCACGAATGAGATCCAGGAGCTGGTGATCTCGCGGGCGCTCGTGCGCGAGTTCCGCGAGGCGGGCGGGGCCTAGCACGATGTCCAGGCTCGCGATGCTGCTGATTCGTTTCTACCAGCGCGGCATCTCTCCGTTCCTGCCTTCGACCTGCCGTTTCGAGCCGTCGTGCTCGCAGTATGGCTACGAGGCTTTTGCGCGGCACGGCTTCTTCCGTGGCTCGTATCTCACGGTCCGGCGCATCCTGCGTTGCAATCCGTTCCATCCCGGCGGCTACGATCCCGTGCCGGAGGCGGACGCGAAGAAGCCCGAACCGCAACACTAACCACGACTCGCCTTGACTCTGAGCGGCTTGCCCTTTGGGCCTGGCGGCGTCTAGTGTTGCGTCCAAACTGAGAATAGCGAGAGGACACTGCCGAATGCCGGACACGATACGGATCAACGCCAGGATGATCGTCGCCTATCAAGAGGGCGAGCACCGGCTGCTCGAGGACGGTTGCGTGGTCGTCGAAGGGAACGAGATCATTCATGTTGGCCCGGACTGGGATGGCGCAGCCGACATCGTCATCGACGCCGGAGACCGTGTCGTCACGCCCGGTCTGATCAACACCCATTCGCACCTCGCCGGCTCGCCGCTCGACAAGTCCTTCATCGAGGACGTTGGCAAGCGCCAGTGGTCGATGAGCGGTCTCGTCGAGATGTTGCCGGCGCGCGGCGCGGCGATGGACGCCGAGGCTGCCGAAGCGTGCGTCGACTATTCGATGGCGGAGCTCCTGCGGACAGGGACGACGACGGTCATGGAGATCGGTGGCATCGGCGACTATGTTGCGGAAGCTGCCGACAAGGCCGGCCTGCGTGCTTACATCGCCAACGGCTATCGGAGCGGCCGCTGGCTCACCCGCGACGGCAAGCGCGTCGAGTACGAGTGGGACGAGGAAGCTGGCGATGAGGGCTTCGACGCGGCCGTCAAGTTCATCGAGCGCATCGACGGCAGCGCCAACGGACGGATCAAGGGCTTTCTCTCGCCCGCCCAGATAGATACCTGTACGGAGGCGCTGCTCGTCAAGAGCCGCCAGGCATCGGATGCAATGCGCGTGCCGCTCGCGCTCCACGTCAGCCAGTCGGTCTTCGAGTTCGACGCGATGACCCAGCGGCATGGCATGACGCCGGTCGAGTGGCTGGATTCAATCGGCTTTCTTTCCGAGTGGAACATCCTCGGGCACGTCATCATCATCGCCGGCAGCTCCTGGGCCCAGTACAGCGGCGACGATCTGACAATGCTGGCCGAGTCCGGCGCGTCGGTCGCACACTGTGTCTGGGTCTTCGCCCGGCGCGGCATTGCGATGGAGTCATTCCCTGGCTATCTCCGGCGCGGTGTCAACATGACACTGGGCACTGACACGAATCCGCAATCGATGATCGAGGCGCTGCGCTGGACGTCAGTGATTGGCAAGATCATCGACCGCAACACTGAGACGGTGACGGGCCTGGACGTCTTCAACGCGGCGACGCTGAACGCAGCCAGGATGCTGCACCGCGACGATCTCGGGCGCATCTCACCGGGCGCGAAGGCCGACATGCTCTTCTGGGATGTCGGGGCGATGTTCATGGCGCCGCTGCGCGATCCGATCCGGAATCTCGTCTACAACGCGACGCCCGAGGATCTCAAAGAGGTCATGATCGACGGCAATTGGGTCGTCCGCGATGGCGCGGTGCTCAACGTTGACGAGCGCGCCGTTAGCCAGAACCTCCAGTTTGCCGGCGAACGGATGTGGGCGGAGATGGGCGACGGCGATTGGGCCAAGCGCGGTGTCGATGAGCTGTCACCCCAGCTCCTCAAACCATTTGCGGGATAGCCTGCAAGCGAGCGTCCTCGATTTCGTCGCGCAGCCGTTTGGCGACGTTGTGGGCTGCCTCGGCGAAGTCCGATCCCGACGATGCATAGCTGATCGAGCGGCTGGCATTGACCAGTAGCCCGTAGCCGGTCGAATCGAGCCCGGCTGCGACTGCCGCCGCGAGGTCGCCTTGTTGCGTGCCGACGCCCGGCACGAGGATCGGCAGGTCGCCAACCTGGGTGCGGATTGACTTCATCTGCTCGGGGTAGGTTGCCCCAACGACGAGGCCGAGATTGCCGTGGGCATTCCATTCAACGGCGGCGCTTGCGACGCGCTCGCTAACGGGCTCGCCGTCGACCTGCACGTCCTGGAGGAAGCCGGAGCCGGGGTTTGAGGTCTTGGCCAGAATGAAGACGCTGCGGTCCGCGCGCGACATGAGCGGCAGCAGCGAGTCGTGGCCGAGATAGGCCTGGGCGGTGACGCCGTCGAAACCCCACTCATCGAAGTATGCCCGCGCATAGGCCTCGGAGGTCGAGTCGATGTCACCGACCTTGGCGTCGAGCAGTAGTGGGATGTCCGCCGGCACGTCCTCACGGAGCGCGAGTAATGCTTCGATACCCTCGACTCCGTAGGGCAGGTAGAATCCGAGGTTCGGTTTGTAGGCACAGGCCAGACTGGACGTAGCTTGTATGATTTCGCGGTTGAATTCCCGGATGGCGCTGCCGGTCGTGCCGATTGACGCGGGGAAGCGCTCCGGAACGGGGTCGAGACCGACACACAACATGGAATCGGACCGCTGCCAGCTTTCGCGAAATTTCTTCATCTCGTGCCGTTTCTGTTGCTCACCGTGACTGCCGCAAGAGGCTTCGGGCCGACGCCGCAGTGCTATCCTCACTGAGAGATTGTACTGATCGAACACTGGAGGTTTGCATCGCATGAGCGCCGTCACTACTAGCTTGCCTGTTTCCGTCACCGATGTGCTCGACGCGCGACAGGTGATTGGCAGGTATCTGGCGCCCACGCCGGTGGTGCGGCCAACTGCGCTATCGGCGACGCTCGGCTTCGATGTGACGCTCAAATGCGAGAATCTCCAGCCCATCGGGGCCTTCAAGATCCGGGGCGGCGTGAATCTCCTGAGCCGTCTCTCGGAAGATGAGCTCGCCAAAGGTGTTGTCACCGCCTCGACCGGCAACCACGCGCAGTCGATTGCCTACGCCGCCCGGCTCTTTGGAACCCGCGCCGTCATCTTCATGCCGGAGAACCCGAACCCGCTCAAGGCGGCCTCGGTGCGGCGGCTGGGGGGCGAGATCATCGAGCTTGGTCCGGACTTCGACGCCGGCAACGACGCGGCTCGCGAGATGGCCGAGCGCGAGGGTATGCGCTACATCCACCCTGGCAACGAGCCGCACTTGATCGCCGGGGTCGGAACCTACGCGCTGGAGCTAATCGAGGCTGAACCGCACCTGGATACCGTCATTGTGCCGGTTGGCGGCGGCTCGGGTGTCTGCGGGACTGCGACGGTCTTCAAAGCGATGCGGCCACAAACGAAGATCATCGCTGTCCAGACAGAGAACATGCCCGCCGTCCATGACTCGTTCCACAAACGGCAACTGATCTCCTATGACTCTGGGCAGACCTGGGCCGAGGGGCTGGCGACGCGGGTGGCCTTCGAGATGCCCTTCGAGCTGATGCAGCAGCTGGTCGACGATGTCGTGCTGGTATCCGAGGAGGATATGCGGCAGGCGATGCTGGACCTGATGGAGTCGGCACACATCGTGGCAGAAGGCGCGGGCGCGGCCGCGCTCGCCGCCGCCAAGAATCTGCGCGACGATCTCCAGGGCCAGCGCGTGGGCCTGATCGTCAGCGGCGGCAACGTGACGCTCGATACGATCCAGCGCGCAGTCTGCTCCGACGAGGCGTGGTAGGCGATTGATGTTCACGGCGACGGCACATAGCCCGTTGGAGCGCTGATGGTCGAGTTCATTAGCCGCTACTTGCAGAACCGGCGGGGTATCCAGGCGACGTCGATCTATCGCCTGGCGGTCGCTGTCGCGTCCGGCCAGCTGTCCTGGCAGGCGGCGCTGGACGAGGCGCGCTCGCAACGTGCAATCGCCGACCTCGCGGACGGCGACCTGATCGAGCTCGACCGCCGCGCACATCTCGAAGCTGAATCGAATCTCGAGTTCGGGCTGTTGCTGGCACGTCTCACGGTGGCTGCGGCGCGCGCAAAGCCATTCGAGAAGGTCTACGTGGACCTGTCGCTAAACCTTGTCGAGATGCTCCAGCGGGCTGGGCTCGACGAGGAGCGTGACTACTACCTGCGGCAGGCATTGCAATCGGCGCGGCGGGTCTCCTACCAGGCCGGTTACCGGAGCGTACTGAACCGTATGGCGCGCTATGCCTCGATGGAGCACAACGACCAGGAAGCGCGGCAGTACCTGGCTGACCAGCTCACCGTCGGGCGGGAAGAGTCGGACACGGCTGAGGATGTCGAGACGGCGATTCTGCTTGCGGATATGGCGCTGCGGGATGAGCAGCGGGCGGTCGCGCACGACCTTTACCAGCGGGCGGCGCGTTCGGCGCGGCGGCTAGGGCTCTATTCTCTCGTCGTCGAGGCGCTGCTCCGGCAGGTATCCATCGTGCTGGAGAACGGCGACAATGAAGGCGCGCTGCGAATACTGCGGCAGGCCGAGGAGGTCTCCGACCGCACGGTTGACACCCGGTTGCGCGCCAGAGTCGCCGTCCGCCACGGCGAGCTTCAGCTGGAGGCCGGCGAGTTTCACCCGGCTGCGACAAACTTCGAGCTGGCCATGCGCTTCGCGCGCGACGATGAGGATCTGGCGCTGGAAGCGCAATCGTTGCGCGGCCTGGCGCAAGCCAAGACGAAACTCAGCAGCGCCGAGGAAGCCGCCCAGTACTATCGCGACCTGATCGAGCTGGAGAACTCGATTGGCAACACTGCCGAGGCCGGCCACGCGCAGCTCGAGCTGGCGGAGCTGCTGGTCGATCTCCGCGAGTATGACGAGGCACTGCGAGCACTGGCCGGCGCGCGAGACACGAGCACAAGACTGCGCGACCCGGCGATGGCGGTACGCGTCCACGGGTTGCTTGGGACGCTCATGGTCGTACGCGGCGAGGCCGACGCGGCACTGGAGGCATTCGAGATTGCCGTGACGACCAGCCGGCAGATCGAGGACCACGCCAGCGAGGTGTACTGGCTACTTGGCGCGGCCGAGGCGGTGCTGCGTTTCCAGCGCTCGTCCGATGCCCGCAACCTGATCGACCGCGCGGCACGCCTGAGCCGCTCGCTGGATAACCCGATGTACGGTGCGCAGGTTGCCGGCTTGAAGGGCCAGCTCGCGCTTATCGAAGGACGCCCTCAGGAAGCGGCGCGCGCCTTCAGCGAGGCCGCCGAGGTGGCGCTGGCCGAAGGGCGTGTACGGATTGGCGTGCACTACCTGCCGATCATGGCGCGGCTGGCGGTCGACCGTGACGAGCCGGACGAAGCACTCCAGCACATGTTGAAGGCGCTAAATCTCGCGGCTGAGTTTGGCGATGGCCACCAGCTCTGCTTGCTCAACATCCAGACGGGGCGAATCCACCGCCAGGTTGACGACCCGGAGAGCGCCGTGCCCTATTTCACGGAAGCTTCCCGTCTGGCCGAGGAAACCGGCGACCAGCGCTTGCGCTACCGTGCGATCCTCGGGCTCGCCGAGACGCTTGACGACGCCGGCGACTATGACCGGGCCGCGGCGACCTACCGGCGGGCGCTCGACGTGAGCCGCCAGCTTGGGAATGAGCGGGCCGTGGCGCGGCTCCATTTCAATCTCGGGGCGCTGTTGGTCGACATTCAGCGCGATGATGAGGCCCGCGCGCACTTGAGCCGGTCGCTCCAGATCGCCGAGCAGCTGCAAGAGATCGCCCTCGCAGACCGGGCCGCTGCCTTGATTGCCAGCATCGCGCCGCCCGGCTTCCCGATCGACGAGTTCCAGGACGATATGCCGCTCAACGAGGCCCCCGCGCCGCCACGCAACATCGAGGATTAGCGGCGTGGAGATTCGTGTCGTCATTTGTGCAACGAATCTTCAGCGCTGACCCTTGACGTGAGACTTACCGAGTTGCAGACTGGAGAGTACGGACGCGACGTTCCTATCTGTGGGGGATCGGCGAACAGCACCGGATGTTGAAGTTCAGGCGACTGGCACGATGCCGACGCAGCGCACAGGCGCTGTGTCTATTGCATAGGTCGTAGAGGTGCGCACTGCCTAGCTTAGAGTTGATGCTCGGATTTGTACTCACGTTGACGGCTGCCGTCGTCGGCGTCTGGCATATTGCCAGCCGAGATCGGCCCCTGCATGGCCCGAGCGACGACGGCACGCTCGGGTTGCCGCACCTGCAACGCTGGTCCGACGCGCAACGCAAGCGCCGCTTCGGCCGGTTACGGGAATCACTGCCACTCTTCGATGCCGGCAAGATCATCCTCGCCTGTATCGGACTGGCGGTCGCTGTCGGCCTCGCGCTGGGCGGCGTGTTTCTCTGGCAGCGTGTCACCGCCTCGCCGGCTGAAGAAGCCGCGACGAGTCTCGGGGAGATTGTGACGCTCCACGCCCGGGCAAACGCGTCGGCAGACCCCACAACGCGCTATGCGTTGCTCACCGAAGCAGAGCAAACGGCGCAGGCGGCCCTTGCGGCAGCGCCGGCCGATCAAGCCGCTTCACTGGAAGCTGAGCTTGATTCGGTGCGCGAGGATCTCGACCGGATTACGCGCATGGTGCGGCTGGATGCCGTTCAACCTGTTGGCGCAGTGCCGGCTGCGGCGAATCCGATGCTCCCCGCGCTGTTCAGCGGCAATGGCAAGACCTACCTGCTGTCGGACGCGCTCTACGAGATTGAGACCGGCTCGAATGTCCTGGTTGAGCTTCTGCGTCCGGGTCAGACAATCGCTGGGGCGACCGTCGGAGCGCTTGTCGGCGGCGCGTGGCGCGGCGATGGGCCAGTCGTGATCGACGCCGAGCGCGCCTACACGTTTGATGCCGTGCGTGGTGAATGGGATTGGGAAGCGCTTGGGACCGTCGAGGGTGTTCCCGTCACTGGAGACGTCGTCGCAATTGGCGTGTTTGACCTGAATCTCTACGTCCTCGACGGCGCGAGCGGCAAGATATTCAAGTTCGCCGGTGGCGACTACGAATCCGATCCCGAGGATTGGGCGCAGAGCCAGGCGTCGGAAGAGCTGATGCGCGCCAGCGACGTCATGATCGACGGCAACATCCTGGTCTTGCTGCCCGACGGTTCGATCCTGCGGTTCTTTCTGAACGCGGTCGATTCGCTCGTTCAGCCGAAGATCCAACCGGCGTTCGACTCAGCGAGCGAGCTTGTGTCAACGTCGAGCGGCTATTACATCGTGAATGGAAGCGACGGACGTGTCGCACAGGTGTCGGAGGACGGGACACTGGTGCAGCAGTTCACCCCGGACGACGATACCGCGCGCATTCACGATCTGCGCGACATCATCGTTGACGAGAGCACGGGCATCGCGCTCCTGCTGACCGAGGGCGGCCTCTACACGACGCGCCTCGTCGCGGACCAAGGGTAAAGTCAGCGCTAGGACAGCCGTCCGGCCGCCTCAGCGCGTCTGGAAGTACTCGGCGTTCATGGCGAGAAACTTAGACCACTGCTCCGGCAGGTCATCTTCGAAGAAGATCGCTTCTACCGGGCAAACCTCGGCGCAAACTCCACAGTCGATGCACTCATCGGGATCGATGAAATACTGATTCTGATCGGGATCTGTATGAATGCAGTCGACCGGACAGACTTCAACACAGGACTGATCCTGGACGGCGATGCATGGTTCAGCGATGACGTACGTCACCGGCGGCTGCTCCCCTCAGGAGGAAATATCAACGTCAGGCGCTGGCGAATGAACTCGTTCCAGCGGACCTATTCATTCATTGAGTATACAAAGCCGACGGCACACGATTGCAAGGGCGATTGTGGCCAATGTTGGGGAGGCTGTAGCCCTGTTGTCTTAGTTATGTAGCGGCTCGGATGCTGCCCAGATGCGCTCGAGCACGTGGTAGGCGTTGTCTGCGTCGAGCAGCACCGGGCGGTGCTCTTCCAGGATGAGGACGGGCCGCAGGTCGACTCCCAGTACTTTGTCGCCCTCGAACCAGAGGTCGGCGATGAGGCCTTCGGTCGTCTCGCGGGACCAGGCCTGGTCGAAGACGAAGTTGCCGAGCGAATAGATGACCGGCTTGCCCTGGTAGGTCTCGATGGCTTGCACCCAGTGCGGGTGACTGCCGATGACCGCCGCCGCGCCGGCTTCGATAGCGACATGGGCGAAGCGTTGCTGCTCCAGCGTTGGTTCTGCGACATACTCGACGCCCCAGTGAAAGAACGGCACGACGATGTGCCCGGCGGAGGCGAGCCTGCTGACGTCCTGGCGGACATACTCCTCGATCATCGGCGATGTTCCGGGCGAATCAGCGGTCGCGCCATCCCAGGCGGCGCTGATGCCGTTGTAGCCGAGGAACGCGAACGAAAGCTCTCCGATGGCGCAGATCGCCGGTTCGCGCGCCTCGGCGAGCGTGTGGCCCATCCCGAAGTGCTTGATGCCGGCCGCGTCGAGCGTCATCGAGGTGTCGTCCATGCCGCCTGGGCCGAAGTCGAAGCTGTGGTTGTTGGCCCGTGACAGGACGTCGATGTCGGCCAGTTCCAGGCCGGAGACGGTGACGCTGCCGGTCTTGAAGCGGAAGGTTTGCGGGTCTGTGCGTTCAGGTTGTTCGTAGTTGTCCGAGAGCGTGCATTCCAGGTTGCCGATTGTCAGGTCTGCCGGGAGCAGCGCCGGGCTGATCGACCGGAACGGCGCTGCGAAGTCGTTGCGACGCTCCATCGCGACCTGGACGAAGCGGCCAAAGATGATGTCGCCGACGAAGGTCAACTTCGCGCGCTTGCGCTTCGGTAGCAGCGTCTCCGGGGCGATCTCTTCCGGCACGCCGTACAGCTGGAGCAAGAGCGGATTCGGCGCGCCGTGGCTGCGGAGGACATCAACGCCGTTGATTCGGAGCGTGCCGACGCGATGATCGACCATGTGAGTCGGGATGATTGCGACGCCGCCACGGTCACGCCAGAGCGCCTCAGCCAGATCGTCATAGGAATCCACCGGCACGTCGCCGCCGAACGGTTCGAGCGGCAGCGGCATGTCGGGGAGCGAGTAGCGGCGAACAGGGCTGCTGACCGGATCGCCCAGCTCACGCCAGTCGTCGATGTGGAGGTTCCAGAGCGCTGCGAGCTGATCGTAGCTGATGTCTCGGACCTGAAGCTTCGGCGAGACGACGGCGACATACGGAATGTGGATCTCGCGCGGGAGCGACGGTCGGAACGCTGGCGCTGCGCGGCCAATGGTTCTTGCTTCGCTTGAACTCGTTTCCGTGTCCGCAACCTGTGTGGCCGTCGGCGACGGAGGTTGCGTTGCCTCCGCACCCGGCTGTGGTGTCGCTGACACGGCCGCAGATGTAGGAGTGGAGGGTTGCGCTGGCGGCGTCGGGCCAGGCGCCGCTGATGCTGTTGGCGTAGCGATGTCCGTGCCAGCCGAGTCTTCGCCCTGCGACAATGGACCGCTGCATGCTGAGACGATAGCCGCGAGCGTGCTGGCCAGCGCGGCACGCCGGGTGAAGAGCGCCACCCGGCGGCCGCTGTCTGCCTGCCTCATAGGTTCTCGGTCCGGAGCGGTCAGTGGGAGCGTCCCGTCTGCTTTCCGGATGCTCTGCCCCTTAGGCGCTCATGTAGCCGTCGGCCATGAGCATCTCGGCGTTCAAGATCGACGCGCCGGCCGCGCCTCGAATGGTGTTGTGTCCGAGGACGACCATGCGGATGTCGAGCAGGTTGCATTCTCGCACCCGACCGACGATTGATGCCATGCCGTTGGCGACATCGCGGTCGAGCGCCGGCTGCGGCCGGTCCGGCTGGTCCATGACGATCACCGGCTGGGGCGGCGCGGACGGCAGTCCCAGCTCCTGCGGCCGACTGCGGAAGTTGCGGAGCACATCGATCACCTCCGCCGGCGACGCCTTCGACCGGAGCTCCAGGTTCGCCGTTTCGAGGTGACCGTGCCGGACGGGCACGCGGTTGCACTGCGCGCTCACACCCAGCTTGGCGAAGTTGAAACGCTCGCCGTCGAAGTCGCCCAAGAGCTTGAGGGTCTCTTCCTCGATCTTCTCCTCCTCGCCGCCGATGTATGGCACGACGTTGTCGATCAGATCGAGCGACGGGACGCCGGGGTAGCCCGCGCCGGAGGTAGCCTGGAGCGTCGTCGCGAAGCAGCGCTCGATGCCGAAGGCGTCCCAGATTGGCTTGAGCGCCAGGACTAGGTGGATCGTCGAGCAGTTGGGGTTGGTGACGACGAAGCCGTCTTTGAAGCCGAGCTCTTTCTGCTGGCGCTCGATGGCCGCGGCGTGCTGCCAGTTGACCTCGGGGATGATCAGCGGCACGTTGTCCGCCATGCGGTTGTCTTTGGCGTTTGAGAAGACGTAGTGGCCGTCGGAGGCGAGCTTCAGCTCGGTTTCACGGGCGATGCCGCCCGGCAACGAGCAGAAGACGACCGGGCTCTCGACCGGCTGCTCCGGGTGCTTGACGGTCATCCTGGCGGGGTCTTCCGGCGGCGCGGCGCTGACGCGCCAGTCGCAGGCTTCGCCGTAGCTGCGCCCGGCGCTACGTTCGCTTCCAAATACCTCGGCAAGCTGGAGGGTAGGGTGATGCTCCAGTAGTTCGACGTACCGCTGCCCTACACTGCCCGTCGCGCCGAGGACAGCGACGTCGAGCTTCTTCTCTGCCATGTCAATCTCCACTTCCAGACAACAAAAAAACAGGAGCGGGGCGCTCCTGCCGGTTCGGTGCGTCGGTGTTGAGGGCTGCGACTAAGCCGACCTCCACCGCGCCGAACCGGCGGGTGTAGTCGTAATAGTCGTGGTAATCGCGAGGCCCTGTGTCGCCAACGTCTTCGCTTTCGTGCGCCGCGCCGCGTCCATCGTTTAGACTGCGGGCTGGCAGGTTGATCCCGTCGAAGATAGCAGGGAACTGCCGCAAGGTCAAGCGATAACAGTAGCGGTTGGGAGTACGAGCGTGGCTCGAAGCGTCAATGTAGCAGTCCTCGGAATCGGCAATATCGGTGGCGAGGTGGCCCGGCGCATCGCCTCCGGCGCAAGCGCGACGCCCAGCTCGGGACTAGAGCTCAAGCTCGTCGCAGCGATGGACCGCGGACCGGAGCAGGCGGCGGCGGCCGGCATCGATCCAGCATTGGTCAATCCTGACGGCGTCGGTATCGTTGACCGCGATGACGTGGATATCGTCATCGAGACCCTCGGCGGGGCCCAGCCCGCGGCCGACTTGATGATCCGCGCGCTGGCGCAAGGCAAGCACGTCGTGACCGCGAATAAGGAGGCGCTGGCCAAGAACCTGCCGGCGATCCTCGCCGCGGCACGCGACGGCGACGCCGCAATCATGTACGAGGCGAGCATCGGCGGCGGCATCCCGCTCGTGGTGAGCCTGCGACAGATTCTCACCAATAATCGCGTCGACAGTGTGCGCGGAATCCTGAACGGGACGACCAACTACATCCTGCACCGTATGGAAGACGAGGGCTGTGACTACGCCACCGCGCTGCAGGGCGCGCAGGAGTTGGGCTACGCCGAGCCCGACCCGACGGCGGATGTCGAGGGGCTGGACGCGGCGAACAAGATCGCGATTCTCGGGACCATGATGGCTGGCGAGTATTTCCACCCCGAGCGCGTCGATGTCACCGGCATCAGCGGCGTCGGTCTAGAAGATTTCGCCGACGCGCGCGAACGCGGCGGGACGCTGCGGTTGATCGCTGCAGCAGAGCGCCGTGACGACGGGTCAATCGCGCTCTCCGTGGCGCCGACCTTCGTGCCCAACACTGACTTGTTCTCGCGGGTGGTACGCAACTTCAACGCCGTCGAAATCGTCGGCGACCGGGTTGGCCCGGTCTGGCTTCATGGCCAGGGCGCGGGCCCCGATCCGACAGCAAGCGCGATTCTCTCCGATGTTGCCGAGGCGGCGATCGCCGGCAGCGGCGCATCGCCCACGATGAATTTGTAGTGTGGCGGCGTGCCGTTTCCGATTGCATCAAACGACTTGAAAGAGACGCACGCAGATTCTCTACTCAGGATGGCGAGGCGTAACCCGTCGTAGGGGTGGAGTTCATCTCCACCCGGTATTGTCTTCGATCCCGTAGCCGGGTGGAGATGAACTCCACCCCTACGAGACCGTATGTCTTCGTTTTGCCGCCAACGTTCCGTTGCAGCAAGATAGTGCGCAGGCTTGGGCGTTTGCCTACGTCAGGCCGGGGATGTTGAGTCCGCCGAGGCCGAGGTTGCCAAGTTTGCTCTGGGTGAGTTCTTCGGCCTTCGCCGCGGCGTCCTGCAAGGCCGCGAGAATGAGGTCCTCAAGCATCTCGACGTCGTCGGGGTCGATGACATCCGGCGAGATCTTGATCTGCTGGACATCGCGGGAACCGTTCATGACGACGTTGACCATGCCGCCACCGGCGCTGCCTTCGATAACGGTATCGGCGAGCTCTTCCTGAGCAGATTGCATCTGCTGGGCGGCTTTTTGTGCCTGCTGCATCAAGCGGTTCATGTCCACGGTTGTGTTCCATTCGACTGAAGATCTGATCTCGATTGAGTATATCAACCGGCTACCGGCGTGCTGGACGCGAGGCTGTGGCTCACCTTCCAGCCGTTCACGCGCCGCAGGAGCGCCTGGGCGTTGGCACGTGACTCGGGCGAGACGGGCTTGCCGTCGAACATCGTGGCGATCTCATCTACGCTGGCGTCGCCCTGAAGCTCGGCGGCAGAGGTCTCGGTCACGCCGTTTGTATCGCGTTTGACCATCGTCGTGTGATGATCGGCGAAGGCTGCGACCTGCGGCAGGTGTGAAATCACGATCACCTGGTGGCCGCCGGTCAGGCTCCAGAGCTTCTCGCCGACGATCTGACCGCTGCGGCCGCCGATGCCAACGTCGATCTCGTCGAACACCAGCGTCGGCGTCGCGTCTGCTTCCGAGAGGATCGACTTGAGCGCTAGCATCAGCCGCGCGGTCTCGCCGCCGGAGGCGACTCGGGCGAGTGGCTGTGGCGCGCTGCCGGGGTTCGCGGCAAGCAGAAACGAGACATTGTCGATGCCGGTCGGATCGACGCTAACCTGCCGGTCCGCCAGACTGACACCTTCGTGCTCCTCGCGCTGAGTAACGGCGACCACGAATTGTGCCGAGCCCATGTTCAGCTCGGCGATGGTCTCCTCGACTCGCCGTGACAGCTGCTTGCCTGCTCGCGCGCGCCGTTCGGAGAGCTCGCTGGCAAGCTCGACAAGCTCCGTTTCGAGACGTCGCAGGTCAGCGCGCAGGTCTTCGATGTCCGGAGATTCCGCGGCGATCTCGTCGAGCTCGCTTCTGATGCCATCGGCATGTGCCAGTACTGCGTCAATCGAGCTGCCGTACTTGCGAGTCAGCTCACGGAACTGCTGGAGGCGCTCGCCGACGATATCGAGGCGACCCGGATCGGCGTCGAGAAGCGCCTGGTATTCGCGCAGATCGGTTGACAGCTCGTCGAGAGCGTAGAGCGCGTCCCGCATCTGGCGCAGATACTCCTCGGTCGAGGCGTCGAGCCGCGCCATCTCGTTCAAGGCGGCCTCGGCGGAGCGCAGTTGATCGAGCGTGCCGGTTTCGATGCTGTCCAGGCCGTCTGCGCCATCGAGCGTCGCCCGGATGCTCTCGGAGAGTGATACGAGTCTGACCGCGTGGGTCAGGCGGCCGCGCTCGGCGTCGAGCTCGTCGTGCTCACCAGGCTGTGGATCGACCGCCTCGATCTCGGCAAGCTGTAGCTTGAGGAGGTCTTGCCGCTGCGCCTGCTCGCGTCGTTCGTGTTCAAATGCGTCAATGCGCCGCTGGACCGTCCGCCAGCGAGCGTACGCCGTGCCGACGCGTGCACGCAGCTCGCCGGTGTTGGCGTAGCTGTCAAGCATGTCGAGCTGTGCCGCCGGGCGTAGCAGCGAGAGATGGTCGCTTTGTCCGTGGATGTCGACGAGCAGCTCGCCGATCTCTGTCAGCGCGCCGGCGGTCAGCGCCCGGCCGTTGATGCGCGCCGTCGAGCGGCTTGGGGCGATGTCGCGGCTAAGGACGACTGCTTCGTCAGCGGCCAGCTCAACACCTACGTCGGCCAGCCGCGCGCGAATCTCTGCGCTGTGCGGCACATCTGTGAGATCGAAGATCGCCTCGACGTAGGCACGGTCCTGACCGCTACGGACGATTGTCGGCGAGGTGCGTTCGCCGAGCACCGCCCCGAGCGCGTCGAGAACAATGGACTTGCCGGCCCCGGTTTCGCCGGTGAGCGCGTTCAACCCGCGCCCGAACTCGATGCGTGTCTCACGGATGACGGCGAAGTTCCGGATGGTGAGTTCGAGCAACACGGCGGAAGCCTGCCTGCTCTACGCCGGCGGATCGCGGCGCAGGAAGCCGGTCATGCAGTGGATGCCGCCGCCCGCTTTGATCAGCTCGCCGACCTCAACCTCGACGCATTCCACCCCTGCCCGCGCGTACTTCTCGCGCATGTTTGGCGCGCCGGTCGGCATCAGCACCTTGCCGGGCTCCAGCGCGACGAGATTCATCGGCAAGCGGTGGTGCGCTTCGTCCTCGTCTTCGACCTCGATGATCCGGAATCCACGCTCCAGGAGCGCGCTGACGACCGCAAACGGCGTCCGGCGGGGCCAGACGACGGCCAGATCGTTGTCGATGATGCTCAGAAGCCCGTCGAGGTGCATCGCGCCCCACGGTAGCTGCACCCGCACGACCGTCTCGACACCAATCTCGCGCAACATGCGCTCGACCTGATCCGCGCCGCCAGTGTTTGTGCGAAGGCCCTCGGCGAGGAAGCAGAACGAGTCGTCGACCCAGGCAACATCCGCGCCTTCGAAGGTGCCGCTGCCGTGAACGGTCATCAGGATCGGCACGCCGAGCCGGGCTAGCGCCTCCGCGACGTAGCGCTCTTCGCCGGCACGCACGGTCGATGCCGGGCGGCTAATGATGGCCCCTTCCGGGGTCATGAGCATCAGATCGCGCATGAACATCGCATTGGGCTTGTCGGCAGCCGCGTGATCGACATAATGCACATGGACGCCATGCGCTTCGTAGGCGTCGGCCATCGCGTCGTGCTGGCTGCGGGCGAGGTCGGCGTCGAGGCCGGCGCGCATTTGCATGGCGTCGTAGTCGGTGATGTTGTCGAGCTCCGGACCGGGCCGGCGCAGCAGCACGGCGCGCAACTTGCCGTGTTCGGACCCAGCCCCCCAGCTACCCCAGACATCGGGTAGCTCGTCGCGCAGGGGCCGGGTTCGCGGCGACCACTTTGGTCCACCATAGGCAGCCGTCAGACTCATCGTTGCACCCTCTGTTCTCGCATCCGCACGTTGGGGCAATCTTACAACCGGACGGCGCATTACCAGCCCGCGGGAAGTTCGTAGAGGACGATGCGAACACCGTTGACGCGCTCCTCGTAGAGGACGACACCGGTTGCGTTGAGCCAGTCTTCGAGCTCGTCGTCCGGGTCTTCCAGGGGTACGCGATCAGGCGACTCGATCAGCCAGAAGCGGGTGAACTGTCCGTAGTCTTCACGTAGCATCTGCTCCATCACCACGCGTGTCATCCAGTCCGGCGCGAAGGAGGGGATCGTGGCGACCCCGTGGCCGTCGAGCCGCGTGTCACGCTGGCCGTAATAGGCCAGTGTGCTGATCATGTAGCCGGGGTGCATGATGAAGATGTCGTTCGGTTCCGCTTCCTCGGCGATCCGGGCGTAGGCGCTGCGCCAGTCCTCCTTCTGGGCGATGGTCGATCGGTTGACCTCGCTCACCGGAACCCAGCTGTAGCTGACGAGGAATGTCGCCAGCGCCACGGCGGCAACGACGCCCAGGCGGGTCCGCGCCAGATAGGCCAGGCCGAATGCGACAAGTATCAGGTACGCCGGCAGTGCGCCGATGATGTAGCGGTCGGAAAAGACCGAGTTGCGGAGCGACACGAACCAGATTCCAAGTACCGGGATGACCGTCAGCAGCACCAGCAGCCAGCCGACGACGCGCCGCGAGCGAGCGACAAGCAGCCAGGCCGCCGTGCACGCGGCGGTCAAGAAGTAGCCCCAACCGGCCCGAAACTCGACCTCGGGCGTGCTGCGGAAGGTTGTGAAGCGCACGCCGATGCGCCGCACCGCCTCGATGAATGAGACATCGCCATGCCAGGTCGGCACGTCGCCGCCAACGACGCGCATGGCCCAGAGGGCAATCGGTAGATAAGGGAGCGTCAATGCCGCGCCCGCGATGAGCAGCGACCGCCGACGCGCATGCCAGCGACGCAGCGTCACAAGGACGAAGAGCGCCTGGGCCGCGAAGATCAACACCGACGCGACGTGGGTGTAGAACATCGCCGTCGTGAGCAGGACGTAGCCTATCCAGAGCCGGCGTTCGCCGCTGTCGAGCCCTTCGACCAACAGGAGCGTCGAGAGGATCGCCAGGAGCGCGACGATGGAGTACATCTTCGCCTCTTGCGAGTACCAGATGTGATACGGAGATATCGCCAGGAGCCCGGTAGCCAGCAGCCCGGCGTTTGGGCCTGCCAAACGCCGGGCGAGCAGGTAGATCGCCGGCAGGGCGAGAACGCCAGCAATGGCAGACGGAAAGCGCACAGCGATCTCCGAGATGCCGGCTAGCCGAATCCAGGCCGCCAGCAGGACGTTGTAGAGCGGTCCGTTTTCTCCCTGGACGGTGAAGGTGGAGAAAATGTCCGACCAGGGCCGCTGGGCGCGCACGACAATGTCGGCCTCATCGAACCAGAGGCTCTGTTGGCGCAGCATCGTCAAGCGGAGATAGCTGCCGAGGGCAACAATTGCGGCCAGGAGACAGTAGTGCAGCCAGGTGGCCAGCGCCTGGAGGTTGTCACCCTCCGAGCGGTCGAGCGCCAGGCGCGGCCTCATCGCTGCCGGCCGTTGCCGTTCAACGCCTCGTCATAAACGCGCGCATGGGCGCGGCCGATCTCGGGCCAGCTGAATTCCGGCGGCAGCGGGGCGGTGGCAATATCGCTCGCGAACGCCCTGCTTATCTCCTGATGCAGCGCCGCGATGTCACCGGCGGGCGCAGTCATGAGCTGTGGGAGGTCTGTGAGCGTATCGAGGTCGCTACGCAGATCTTTCTCGGTCGTGACCACTGGCAGGCCGAGATTGAGTGCCGCAATCAGGGCGCTGCTGCGTTGAGAGGCCCCGTCCGGGAATGGCAACGATAGTACGGAGCATTCCGCGAGCCGGTCGCTAGCCTCCTGGGGCGGCAGGTAGCCGGTGATCTCAAGCTCCACATCGACCTCGACAGCGTACTCGTAGACCTGCCCGGCGGAGAGGTACTGGTGCGTCCCGCTGTCCGGTTGTGGCGCGCCGACGAGCACCAGCCGTGGACGCTCGGAGGCGTCGAACCGGCTAATCGCCGCCAGGAGATCAAGCAGCCCTTTCTCACGCGAGGGAAAGCCGAAGTAACCGACGGACCGCCGGCCGTTGCGTGACGCCGGAGGTGCTGTCGGCGCAGGCAAGCTCGGGCCGACCGGGATGCGGTTGGTCGAGATCTCGGCCCCGTCTAGCACGCGCTGATCACCGGGATTGGTGACGATAGCCCGGCTCGATGCGCGCGCCATCCGCAGCATGACCGCGTTGCGAAGTCTGCCGGCCTTCGGGAATAGGTAGGGCACCCGCAGATCGTGAAAGGTCGTCAGCACCGGCAACCGCAGCCAGGCAGAGAGTGTTGTCGGCAAGGCGTTCACGGCGGGGTGCATGTCGAATGCGCCGGCCTGGTACTGGATGTGGATCAGGTCGATCCTGTGCGTCTCGGCGATCTCGCGGATCTGGAGCGCCACCGGCCAGCTCCAGCTGCCGATCGTGATCACGCCATCGCCTTCAGCGCCTTCGAGCGTCAAGACATAGACGCCGTAGCCCAGCTCTTCGATTTCCTCGCGCAGGTGGCGGGTATAGTCGGCGATGCCGCCTCGGTGCGGTGGATACTCGCCGGTGACATAGAGGACATACGGTCTACTGTCAGTCATCGAGTCTCGATCTCATGAGCTTCCAATACTGGCCGATGCGCCGCCTCCGCAGGTCACGGCGATGGCCGACAATCCACTTCAACCCCTCGCGCGCGAGCTGAACGCCGAAGTGTAGTCTGAGCAGCCGGGCGGTGCGCCGGGCAACGTGCTCGCCATGGACTTTGCATTGCGCTCGGACGCGGCCCCGGTCGAACTGCAAGCGGCTGCCGAGCCGGTCCTGGCTGGTGCTGGCCGCTTCATGGTGGATGACCGTCGCCTCCGGAACGTAGCGGACATCCCAGCCGTGGCGCCGCATGCGGTGGCACAGCTCCAGCTCTTCTCCATAGAGGAAGAACGATTCGTCGAAGCCGCCGGTTGCATCGATAGCTGCGCGCCGCGCCAGGAACGCCGCGCCAACGAGCCAGTCGACGGACTCAGTGTCCTGCTGCGGAGCCCCGGTGTCGCGCATGTGATAGCGCCGCGTCCAGCGGTTGTCGGGAAACCACTCCTCGAGAATCGTGCTCTCGAACATCGGCGTCCAAGCTGTCGGGAAGCGCCTGCGGCTGGGCTGGAGCGTGCGGTTCGGATAGCGCAACGTCGGGCCGACGAGGCCGACTCCAGGGTTGGAGGTGAGCGCGGTTGCCAGGCTCGTGATCGCCCCCGGACAGACGACGGTGTCCGGGTTGAGCGTCAGCAGGAAGTCTCCGGCGGCGCGTCGGTAGCCGGCGTTCGCCGCAGCGCCGTAGCCGCGATTCGGCACGACCTCAACCTGGATGCCGGGGAACTCCGCCGCGATCATCTCGACACTGTCGTCCGCACTGCTGCTGTCGACGACGATGATCTCCTGGAGCTCACCAGCCTCCCGGGCGGCTTCGAGCGAGCGCAGACATGCGCGCAGGAGCGCCTTGACGTTGTAGCTGACGACGATGGCCGATACGCGCGGGCTGGACTCTGGCATCAGGAGCCATTGCCGCGTGCGAGCCAGACGCGATAGGCCTCACTCGCGCTGAGGATCGTGTTGGCTGTCAAGCCTGCGAACCCGTCTCGGAAGCCCTGGTTGGCGACGAAGCGATGCCAGAACAGGCGCGCTGGCGCGGTGAGCAGCGACCGGGTAGGCGACGGCTGACCGCCGCGCGCGGCGAGTCTGGCATAGTCGAATTGCTTGGCGGCGAACTCGTGCCAGCTGCGGTAATTGAGGTGCACGAGCGGCGTGTTGAGGGCCAGCGACACTCCGTAGCAGTAGGGCCACTCATGCACCTGATCGACGTCGGAGTAGCGGCAGCGGTTGGGTCGCATGACGCGCAGCTGGTAGTCCGGCCACCAGCCGGAGCCGCGCATGATGCGACCGCAGATGACGTTGCGACGTGGGATCCAGTAGCCATCGACGTCGGACCGAGCGGCTGTCTGCTCGGCGATCTCCGCCGCCAGGGCCGGCGGAAGACGCTCGTCGGCATCCAGGAAGAGCACCCAGTCGACGTCGGCGGCGCTCTCTAACGCCCAGTTGCGCGTTGCCGCAAAGCCCGCCCAATCGCGCTCAATGACCTTTGCGCCACGGTCACGCGCCAGGGCAGCTGTGCCATCTGTCGAGCGCGAGTCGATGACAATGATGTCGTTCGTGAGCGGGCGCAGCGAGTCGAGGCAGGGCACGATGTAATCAGCTTCATTGCGCGTAAGGACAATCGCTCGGATGCTCACGAGCCTAACCCCTCCGCGAAAGCCCTGCGTGTGATAGACGCTTGCGGATCGCCGGGACGGAGCATGGTTGTTCCGTTGACGAGCAGCCGCAGGGCGATCTGCTTGCCGCGCAGGTTCCAGCGGCGGTGGTAGCGGCCGCGGCTGCGCCAGAGGGCGTGGACCATCTCGTCCGGACGTTGACTCGTAGACGCGCCGCCGTGATGGACGATCCGGGCGCGTGGGTCCACCAGCCGAGTCCAATCGAAGTCCGCCATGCGCCGCGCTAGCTCGATCTCCTCGGAGTACATCCCGTAGTTCTCGTCCCAGCCGCCGACGAGATCAAGCGTGTCGCGCCGGATTGCCAGCGCCGCGCCGAGCGCATAGTCAACGGCGTAGGGTAGCTCCAGGCTGCCGGGCGATAGTTGGCCATTCAGTGCCGAGCCTTGCAGGCGCGCCGGCACGGGCGCGAGATCGCAGAACAGATTCATGGCCCCCGGAAAGCGGTAACCGGCGGACTGGATCGACAGATCAGTGTTGAGCAAGAGCGGGGCGATAAGGCCGACACGGGGGTTGAGATCGAAGCCGCCCGCGAGCCGGTCAAGCGCGCCCGCGGTCACGGTCGTGTCGGCGTTGAGGAAGAATATGAGATCGCCAGCGGCGGCGGCCGCGCCAGCGTTGCAGCCGGCGGCGTAGCCATCGTTGCGTTCCAATTTCACTAGGGCTGCCAGGTCGAAGCCTTCCACAGCATGGTTGATCTCGTGACCCTGTGAAGCGCAGTCGACGACGATCGTCTCGGCTGGGCCCGCCGGCGGATGCCGCGCGAGTGACGCGAGACAGGCGCGGAGCAGCTCCGGGGTGTTCCAATGGACGATTACTATCGATAACAATGGGCTCGTTGCCTTCTTACCGCCGACGGTTGCGTGTGGCATCCTAGTCACGATAACGAGAGGCAATTGTAGACAGAGACGGCGGCCAGTCGTTGCGAGTACATCGAAACATTGGATACATCGAGAAGCGCCAGAAGCGCACCCGCCGCTTCGTCGGACTTGGCGTCGTCTTACTGGCGATAGCAGTCATCAGCCCGCTGGTGAACCCGACCGCGAATGTCGTCGCCGTGTCGTATGGGGCGCTCATCATCGGCTTCTTCACATTCATCTACGGCACGCAGCAGTACAGTAAGTGGCGTCGCAAACCGCGTATCGACGAGGCGCTTGACACGGCGTTGGCACGCTTGAGCGATCGCTTCTCGCTCATCCACTATCCGGAGATCGGACGCAACTCGCCGGAGCATGTGTTGGTCAGTCCTGGCGGCGTGCTCGTCATTACCCCGAAGGACGTCTCCGGCAAGGTGACGGTCGAAGGCAACCGCTGGCGTCAGCATAAGCTCATCTTCCTGCGGTTCTTCAATCTCGGCGCGCCGGGCCTCGGCCACCCGAGCGCTGAGAACGAGCTACAGATGGATTGCGTCGAGGAGCTCTTCGACAAAGAGGCGATGCCGGGCGAGATCGAAGGCGTCATCGTCTTCATGCCCGACAATGTCGAGATCGAGATGAAAGACCCTACTTCTACGGTTGCTCACATTACTGAACTCTATGAGCTTGCCCGCGAGATCGGCGGTGAGGTCCAGCTTGGCAACAATGATCGCAACCAGATCACCGAGCTCCTGAGCGTCGGCACGCGCTTCGAGACGTCCGGCGCGCGACCCTCGCGTCCTAAGAAGAAGATCAAGGTGGCCGGCTCCTGATGTCTGGGCGTGAAAGCTGGCAGGTCGTTGGGCACGCGGAGGCGGTCGCCCAACTCCAGCGAGCGATTGCAGCGGACCACGTCGGCCATGCCTACCTCTTCGCCGGGCCGGACGGCGTCGGCAAGACTACTGTCGCACTGGAGTTCGCGCGGGCGCTGATGTGCCTCAGGCGTGACGATGGCTATCCATGTGGCGAGTGCGACTCCTGCCGGCGGATCTGGCGCGACGGGGACCGGCGGACGCATCCGGATCTGACCGTCGCCGACGTCGAGTGGCAGGCGACGATGCTGGGCAGCCGGGCCGGCGGGGCGCGACAACGGCTGTCGATTGACGCGATCCGGTGGTTGCGCCAGGACATCGTCTCGCGCCCGATTCTGAGCCGCTGGAAAGTGCAGATCGTTGACGATGCCGGGCGGCTGTCCGACACTGCCCCCGACGCATTCCTGAAGACGGTCGAAGAACCTCCGCCGTTCGCGGTCATCATCCTCGTTACGCCGAGCATCGAAGCCGTGCCGGAGACGATCCGGTCGCGCTGCCGCCATATCGAGTTTGGACCGGTGTCGCGCCTGGCGATCGAGGCTGAGCTGACGCGCCGAAGCATTGACGCGGATACCGCGGCAACGGTGGCGTCGGTGGCCAGAGGGCGCGTGGCGACAGCCTTGGAACTGGCGAGCGATCCCGACTCCCTCGACCGCTGGAATGCCGACGTCGCGGAGGCGTTTGGCTACATCAGCGAGCCGCTCGGCCGTCTGCGACTGGCTGGGCCGCTGGCAGCAAACCACACGAAGAACCGGGACCACACGTTCCAGGTGCTCGAGCACTGTGCGGGGCTCTGGCGGGATGCGCTGCTGGCGCAGGCCGGTGTCGACGATGCCGCTGCCTACCCGGAGATGCGGGACGCGATCCAACGCTTTTCCGGACAGTTCAGCACTGCCGAGATTGCTGAGGCTCTGCGCGCAACCCGGCGTGCCGCCCACGACCTCGACCGCAACTTCCAGGCTCGCATCGCGCTCATGGCGATGATCAACCGCTGGCCCACACTAGCCGATTAGTGTGGCGAGCAGCCGCTGACGGATGTCAGCCGAAGAGCGGGTTGCCTCCGAGAAGTCCCAAAAGCATCGAGATAATGAGAATCGCTATCAGCGGGGAAAGATCAATGAAGCCGGTCCGAGGCATGAACTGGCGGATGGGCGCGATAAACGGCTCCGTGATGGCGTAGAGCGCCTGGGAAATCGGACTTTGCATGCCGCGGTCGAACCATGACAGAATGGCGCGACCAAAGATGGCAATCCAGATAATGAATAGCAGATTTCGCAGGAGGCCGATCACTGCGGTTTCGAGGTCTATGTCGTCGTCTCCGTTGTTCCAATACGTACGATGGATACCCAGGACCGATTGCCCACGCCCAGCTAGAACACAGGCGCTATCATAGCAAACGGTTGCGTCGAGCACTTGCGGGCTGTAGTGATGGAAGCAGGGTTTCGTGTCAGAGCAGGCAGGATATGTTGTTGTCGATGTCTGGCGCGCGAAGCCCGGCATGACGGACGAAGTCGATCAGATACTCATCGCGGCGGCCGAGCGCTTTCGAGCCATCGAGGGCATTGTCTCCGTCGACTATGCGCGGGTTGACGACCACCCGGACATGTACCTCGTCATCTTCCGCTACGTCTCGAAGCAGTTCCGTGAGGAGTTCCAGGAAACCGAGGAGCTGCGCTCGACGATGGCACAGCTCCGGCAGGTCTGGGACCTTGAAAGCCCAATCTTTCGTGGCGAGACGTTCGTCTAGCGCCGCATACCTGTACAACGCACCTCCTGCGTCATCCCCGTAGGGCAGGGGCTCGTCCCCTGCCGGCTCCAGGCCACGCATCAACAGCCGGCAGGGGACGAGCCCCTGCCCTACGAGGGATGACGGGCTTCTTTCGGTGACAATTGGGATGATGCGAGTGTCGGAGTGGCGCTAGTCGCGCGACAGTTTCTGGAGCTCGTAGAGGCGGGTGATGGCTTCGAGCGGTGAGATGGCGTCGAGCTCGAGTTCCTGGAGCTGCTCCAATGCGGGGTGGTTTGCGCCGAAGAGCTGCATCTGGACTGGTCCGCCGTTCTCCGATATCACGCGGCGACCTGCGTCGCCGTCCTGCTTGCCGGCGCGCTCGAGCCCGGCCAGGATGTCCTCGGCGCGGCGCACGACGGCGCGCGGCATCCCGGCGAGCTGGGCGACGTAGATGCCAAAGGAGCGGTCCGCTCCGCCGGGCACGACGCGGTAGAGGAACGTGATCTCGTCGCCCGCCTCCAGCACATCGACGCGGTAGTTGCGGACACCGGGCAGCGTGTCGGCGAGGCTCGTCAGCTCGTGGTAATGAGTCGCGAAGAGGGTGTTGGAGCGCAGCCGCTGGGTATTGTGGATGTACTCGATGACGGCTGTCGCAATGGCCAGGCCATCGTAGGTGCTCGTGCCGCGCCCGATCTCATCGAGGATCACCAGCGAGCGATCTGTCGCGTGGTTGAGGATCGTCGCGGTCTCGAGCATCTCGACCATGAAGGTCGATTGGCCGCTGGCAAGGTCGTCCTGCGCGCCGATACGGGTGAAGATGCGGTCCACGATCCCGAGACGCATGCGCTCGGCCGGCACGAACGAACCAACCTGCGCCAGTAGCACAAGTAACGCGACCTGCCGCAGGTAGGTCGACTTGCCGGCCATGTTCGGTCCGGTGATCACGGCGATGCTGCCGTCGTCTGCGCCAAGACGTGTGTCGTTCGGGATGAATGCGCCGCCGGTCTGTTCCTGTTCGACGATGGGATGTCGGCCACGCTCGATCTCGATCACCGGCTGATCTTCAACGATCTGCGGGCGCACGTAGCCCCGTAGTGCCGCCAGCTCTGCCAGACTGGCGAGGCAGTCGAGCGCGGCCAACCGCCGGGCACACTCGCGGATCGTCTCCGACTCCGCCGCGATCTCCCCAAGCAGGTTCCCGAAGGCCTCTTCCTCGGCAGCCGCATTGCGCTCCTCGGCTGAGGCGACACGTTGCTCGGCTTCTTTCAGTTCCGGTGTGATGTAGCGCTCGGCGTTGACGAGCGTCTGCTTGCGGATGTAGTGCTCCGGCACCGGCTTGCGATTGGCGTTGGATATCTCGAGGTAATAGCCAAAGACCTTGTTGTAGCCGACCTTCATGCGGTCAATGCCCGTAGCCTGTTTCTCGCGGCTCTCCAGACTGGCGATGTAGTCGAGGTCGGCGCGCAATGTCTGACGCAGGCCATCCAGTTCGGAGCTATAGCCGGCGCGAATCGCTTCACCGTTGCCCAGGTAGGGGGGTGGCTCGTCACCGATTGCGCGTTCGATCTCGGCAGCGATGTGCCGGCAGTCGAGCGGCGGCTCGAGGATGGGTGGCCGAGTTTCGTGATCGAGGGCAGTCGAAATTGCCGGCAAGCGCGATAGCGAGTTGCCGAGCCGGGAGATCTCGCGCGGTCCAGCCTGGCGGTTGACGACGCGGTTGATGATGCGTTCAATATCGGCCAGGCTGTTGAGCTGGTCACGCAGATCACCGCGCGCAAGCGGTTGCTCAATCAACCAGTCCAGCCCATCGTAGCGGCTCTCGATGGCCGGTTTTGAGAGCAGCGGCTGGCCGAGCCAGCGGTGAAAGAGCCGTTTGCCACCGGCGGTGAGCGTGCCGTCCATCGTCGTCAGGAGCGTTGGCCCGCCTGTCTTCGAGGTTGAGGCATCGAGCTCCAGATTGCGGCGCGTCTGTCGGTCGAGTCCCATAAACTGCGCGGTCGAGTATGTGTAGAGCGTCGTGATCTGCCGGAGCTGGTTGAGCTGTGTGCGCTGGAGATAGGCCAGCAATGCCCCTGCGGCCCGGGCGGCCAGCGGCTGTTCCTCGCATCCGAACGGCTCAAGGGACGGGATGCCGAAGTGCTCGAAGAGCGTCTCGGCCGCTTCGTCGGCGCGCCAGAAGCGTGCTTCGAGCTCGGATTCGACCGCGCCGCCCGGATTCACGCTCGTCTCGGGTGAGGCGCCTGGTGGCAACACGAGTTCGAGTGGCCCGATACGCAACAGCTCGCGCGCGACAAGCTCCAAGATGTCCTGGTCCGCTGCGCGTAGCTCGGTAGTCGCAAACTCGCCGGTCGAGGCGTCGGCGAACGCGATGCCGGCGCGATTAGATTCCACGATCAGCGAAGCGACAAATGCGCTTTCGGTGCCGGTCAGGAGTTCGGGTGCGGTCAGCGTGCCAGGGGTGACGATGCGGGTGACTTCGCGGTCGACGATGCCGCGCCCGGTCGGTTCGCTCGTCTGCTCGGCCATTGCGACGCGGTAGCCGGCGTCGAGCAGCTTGCGCAGGTAGCCATCGGCGGAGTGGTAGGGGATGCCGGCCATCGGCACACGGTTGCCACGGCCCATCTCCCGCGAGGTGAGTGCGATGTCGAGCACCTCGGAGACGAGCTCGGCATCGTCGTCGAAAGTCTCATAGAAGTCACCCATGCGGAAGAAGAGAATGACGCTGGGGTGTTGCTGCTTTAGCGAGAGATACTGACGGCGAGCCGGGGTAGTCGTGACAGCATTCCAATCACCGCATTGCGGACGCGCGCATGATCCATTCTACCGCAGCGATGTACGGACACTCTGGTCCTGAATGCGCGCCGGCGCTTCTCGCTACCAGCCGGCGGCGTAGGCCTCAGCGCGCGTGTCTGCTCCAGCGGTCAGCGTGCCGGCGTCGTGGTCGACGAGGATGGCGCACATGTTGCCGGTCTCACGGGTCCAGTTCGGCCACCATTCCACATCGTGGCCGCGGTCCGCCAGGTCGTCGCCTATTTCGCGGGCGATGCGCGCTTCGAGCTTGAGCTTACCCGGTTGGTACTCGTGTGGCCAGAAGGAGTTCGGGAAGGAGAATGTCCCGAAGCGCGGCGCTTCGATGGCTTGCTGCACATCCATGTCGAAGACGAAGATGTTGAGCAGCGTCTGGAGCATGGACTGCGATTGCATGTCGCCGCCCGGCGTGCCGAATGGCATCAGCAACTCGCCGTCGCGGAAAGCCATGGCCGGATTTGGCGTGAGGCGTGGCCGTTTGCCCGGCGAGACGGATGACGGATGATCCTCCTCCAACCAGGACTGGGAGCCGCGACCCGAGCAGATCAGTCCGAGACCCGGGATGACCGGGGTGCTGCCGACGCCGTCGCTAGGCGTTGCGGAGAAGGCATTGCCGTCGGCGTCGATGACGCAGACATAGGAGGTGTCCTGGTCCGGGCCCGGCTGGGCTGCGTTGGATGTGGCCACGCTAGCGGCAACCGCGAGCGATTCCGAGGGCGGCATCTTGCCGAAGGCGCGTGATGGATCGATCATCGACCGGCGACGTTCGGCATAGCTCGCGGAGAGGAGCCGGTCGAGCGGCACGTGGACGAATTCGGGATCGCCGTAGTGGTGCTCGCGGTCAGCGAAGGCGAGGTTCAATGCCTCGGCAACTGTATGCACGTAGTCGGCGGAGTTGTGGCCCATCTCGTTGAGATCGAAACCTGCGAGGATATTCAATGACTCCGCCAGCACCGGCCCCTGGCACCAGGGACCGCAGACGTAGACGTCGATGCCTTGATAGTTGGTGGATGGCGGCTCCTCGATCGTGCTGGAGAACCCGGCCAGGTCGGCTTCGCTGACGGTGCCGCCTTCGGCTTGAATGAACTCCGCGATCTCACGCCCGATCTCGCCCCGGTAGAACTCGTCGCGCGCGGCGTCGATGCCAGCCGAGCGGCCTCCACCGGCCGCTTCCTCGGCGCGGACCATGCGCTCGAAGGTCGTGGCCAGATCCTGCTGCTTCAGAATAGTCCCGGCTTGGTAGGCAGCGCCATCGTGGAGAAAGATCTCGGCGCTTGATGGCCAGCTCGCGAGGTTGGGGGCGGCTTGCCCGAGATTCCGGGCCAGCGACGGGTAGACGACGAAGCCCCCTTTGGCCAGCTCGATTGCCGGTTGGACGACTTCGGCGAAGGTCAGGCAGCCATAGCGCGACAGCGCTGTGAGCCAGGCATCGGGCGCGCCGGGCACGATCGAGCGCTTTGCGCCAATCGGGATGTCGCCCGCTTCCTCCTCGACGAAGCGCTCGCGGCTCGTCGCGCTACCCCACTTGCCGAGGCCGCTGATGGAGACGAGGTCGCCGGTCTCCTTGTGGAAGACGATCAGCGGCGCGACCCCGCCAAAGTTGCAGAGATCCGGCAGGAGGACGTCGATGCAGATACCTGCCGCGACGCCGGCGTCGATAGCGTTGCCGCCGGACCGCAGGATGCGCATGGCAGCCTCGGTCGCCAGGTAGTGACCGGACGCTGCGGCGTAGCGGCTTGCCTGTATCGACGGGCGTTCCGAAATGCGAGGCGCGGGTGTGATAGTTGCCATGGGGCGGTCCTTTCGACAGCGGGTGTAGCGTGTTTACACCAAGGTAGCACGCGACCCCTCGGCTGTCTTGACAATCTCGATGCGGTTGGGGAACTGATAGCGCAGCTCGTCGACATGGGTAATGACGAGGATCAACTCGAAATCAGAGGTCACGCTCTGCAGCGCCTCGATCAGGCCGTCGCGGCCATGCTGGTCCTGGGAGCCGAAACCTTCGTCGATGATCAGTGTGTCGACCGACGCGCCCGCCCGGCGGGCAAGCAAGCGGCTCAATGCGACGCGGATGGCGAAGTCAATGCGGAACGCTTCGCCGCCGCTGAAGAGCTGGTAATCGCGGCGGCCCGACTCGTCCTTGATAATGATGTCGAGGGTCTCGATCGTTGAGTCCGACGATACGGCGGCGCGCATAGTACGGAACTCGACCTCGAGCTGCTTCGTCGTCATACGGTCGAGAATGCGGTTGGCCTCGTCCTGCAATTCGGGGATGACGTTCTCGATTACCATGGCCTGGATGCCGTTGCGACCGAATGCATTGACAAGCTCGCTGTAGGCGTCGGCTTCGCTGGAGAGCGTGCGCGATTCGGAGCGCAACGTCTTGTGTTCGTCCGCCAGCTCGTCGAGCTCCTCAAGCCGCCGGCGTACGATGCCCCGCCGTTGCTCCTTCTCGCCGAGATCTGTTGATAGTTTCGTCAGCTCGTCCGTGAACTGTTTGTGGTGCCCGCGCGCTTCGTCGATGCCTTCCAAACCTCTTGCTATCTCGTCTGCGTCCTGGCGCTGCTCGACGAGCTCGGTTGCGATGTCGCCGAGCCGGGAATCGAGCGCCGCGAGCTGTTCGGTCCGGGCTGCGACGCCATCACGCGCCTGTTGGAGCTGCCGGTGTTCCTGCTGGACAGCCTCGAACTCGGCGCTGCGTTCCCTGGCGTCGCGATGGGCGCGCTCGTCGTACGGGATGTCCGACAGGCGTGTGTAGAGTTGGTCGAGCTCCCGACGCTTGTCCGGAAAGTAGCTGTCATCTGCCAGCGCTGCCGCAAGCTCTGACGCGGCGCGCTGTGCTGCCTCAAGCTCGCTTGCGAGTTGCCCTTGGCCGGATGCCTGCAACTCGACCTGTTTGATTCTCGCCTCCAGGCCGGCGACGGTGCGCGACAGCGCCCGCAGCTCGGAAAGCTCGCGCTGTGCCGCTTGCGCTTCATCCTCTTGCGCGCCTATGAGTTTGCGGTTCTCGCGGAACGTGTCTCCGAGCTGCTTGCCCTCCGCGCGCCATTCATCGTGGATATGCTCGTGTTCTCCAGCGCCAATCGGTTTCCGGCAGACCGGGCAGATGGCGTCGCCGGTCGAGAGGCTATCGATCCGGCCCATGATGTCATCCATCCGCGAGCGCAGTCCGGCATTGGTTTCTGTAAGCGCCATGATCGAGCTCTGGAGCTCCGCCTGCCGCTCCTCGATCTGCGGCAGGCGTTCGAGCTGTTTTCGCTGCTCGTCGTATGACGCCCGCAGCGGCTCGGCGTCGGCCAGCAGCGTCTGGACTTCGTCCAATCGTGCTTGCAAAGCCGAGGCCGACTGCGCCGCCAGCGCGTGTTGTTGCTCAAGCTCGGACTTCTTCGCTGCAAGCGCGCGCTCAATCTCCTGAATCCGCTGCTGGATGGGCTGACGAGCGGTGAGCGCCGCCGCGAACTCATCGGCTTGAGCCTTCCAACGTTGCACATCCTGGAGCCGCGCGTTGACCTCTGCTTCAGTCGCCAGTGACGCCTCCAGCGCAAGTCTCTCTTCTTCGAGCTTGGCAGACTCGCGCTTGGTCTGGGCTGTTTGCTCTTCGAGCCGATGAATCCGCGCGTTGGTGCGTTCGAGATGCGCCTCCGACAACTCGGCTGCCGCGATGCGGTCGCGGAGAGCGTCAACGGTGACGCGCAGCTCCGCCACGCGCGCGTTCGCCGCTGTGACCTCGTCATCCAGCTCGGCCTGCTCAACCTCGAACTGGTGCCGATTGGCTAGCTGGAGGTCGATCTGGCCGAGCCGGGACTGGATGACGTCGAGCCGTCCGCGGCGCGTGCGTAGCTCCGCGCGGGCGACCTCGACAAGGCGGTCGTAGCCCGAGAGCGCCAGGATGTCGGAGAGGATGCGCTTGCGCTCGCTCGGCCTGTTCTGGGTGAATAGGTCCGCCTCGCCCTGGCGCAGGAAGGCCGAGTTGGCGAAGGTCTCGTAGTCGAGATTGAGCTCGGTGATGATCCGTGCCTGGGTATCGCGGATCGAATCACCACCAATCGGCAGCCAGTTCTCCGCGCCGGGTTGGCGCGAGTCAAACTCGAGTGTGTGCCGCGAGCGTGTCCGACGGCGCATGACGCGATACTCGCGCGCGCCCATCCGAAACTCGAAGGTGACTTCGGCCTCGGTTTCACCGAGCGAGATGAGCTCGACGTCCGTCCGGGCGCGGCTCTGGCCCCAGATAGCCCAGGTCATGGCATCAAGCAGCGCGCTCTTGCCCGCGCCGTTTTCTCCCGAGAGGCAGGCCAGCCCGAGCCCGGCGAACTCGACTCCTACCGAACCACGGTAGCTAAGAAAATTCTTGAGTGTGATGCGGATCGGGACCATAGCTGCGAGTTCCTAACTCCGTCGAGGGTCTGCTGGACGATATCTGTGTCCAGCTTGCACCGATTGTATGCCGTCTGAAGTGCGGATCAAACGCGAGCCTGCGCCGTTTGAATGAGCCGCAATAACCTGCCGAGGTTGAGTGTCCAGCCAATGCCGAAGAGGTGCGGGGTGAGCAGCCGGCCGTCGTCGGGCGCCCAGACTGATTGCTGCAACCGTGCGGCGTTCGGTAAACGGAAGTCGTACGGCACGCCAAGCACGCTGCCGTGCCAGTCGCGGTAGCGCGGGTCGCGCACCAGTTGGTCAAGCAGAGCGAGCGCTACGAGTAGGAGTAGCGCGCTGACGGTCAGTTTCTTAAGCGCTTGCACGTTGGCATCCAATCGCTAGGGGATACGAGAACCGGGGAGCTGGCGAGTGCGGTCCGTCACTTCAAGTTGACATGCCGCTCGGCGCGCCACTATCATCACCATGGGTGAAGTTGACAGAATGGACGCCACGTCTCGTACGTACGCTTCCGATCCTCAGCAATCAATTCATCCTGAACATTAACAACTGATGACCTATTCTGGAAGAAGGAGTAGATGGTAGTAACCATTGTGCTCACGATTCTCGGGCTGGTCATCGGCGCGGTCATCGCGGCGTTTCTCACACGCTGGGCACTCTTGAATCGTTCGGATTCGCAGATTGTCCAGGCGGAACGCCACGCTGAGCGGGTCGTTGAAGCAGCCGAAACCGAGAAGCGTGAGCTTGTAATCCAGGCGAAGGACGAAGCGATCCAGATTCGCGCCGACGCCGACCGCGAGATCGCGAACCGCCGCAAGGATCTCGAGCGCGTTGAACGCCGCCTCGACCAGAAGGACGAGCAGCTCGAGCGCCGCGGCGAACAGCTCGAACGGCGCGATCAGGCCATGCGCAAAACCGAGCGGGAGCTCGAGCAGCGCAGCGAAGAGCTTGAAGGGTTTCGCGACCGCCAGGTAGCGGAGCTTGAGCGCATCGCGGGCCTGAGCGACGAGGACGCGCGCTCGATCTTGCTAGAGCAGGTCGAGTCGGAGATGTCCGAGATTCTCAGCCGACGGGCGCGTGAGATGGACCTGGAGATGCGGAACGAGGCCGAGCATCGCTCGCGGATGATCCTCGCCACGACGCTCCAGCGCATCTCGAGCGACTACGTATCGGAGTCGACTGTCTCAGTCGTGCAGCTTCCGAGCGACGACATGAAGGGGCGGATTATC
>JAUIIK010000183.1 GCA_030431755.1 Chloroflexia bacterium | reverse complement strand
TTCTCCTAATGCTTGTTTTTCCTGGCGCCCATAGACTCACACCATGTCACCGGCATTGACAAATTGACACGCACTGAAGTGGTCGGCCCAATGACGAAGCGTTCCGCATTCATAGTCCTCATTGTGTTCATGCTGCCGCTCGCGGCTTGCGGCGAGCCAGAGCCGTCAAATCTCCCTGCCGGCGCAGGGGCAACCCAGGAAGCGATCACGCAGAATATGGTCGCAACGCGACAGGCAAAGACGAACGCTGCCTCGAGTGCGACCGCCACACAGACTCCCAGTGCCGGGTCTCTGATTGCCGCAGCAACAGCGACGGTGTCACCGGCGTCTCCAACTCCTACGGATCTTCCGGGTGAACCAACTGCTACCTCCGGCATTCCTGATGTGCTGAGTGAGGAACCCGCCGGTTATCTGCTCTCCCGCCTCCCACCTCTCGTCGCGTTCCCCGAGGGCTTCGCAATCACGCGAGAAGGCCGTTCCACCGCAGAATCGCTTTCGCAGATCTACCTCAACCCCCAATCCCGGTCGGAGTACCAGCAGTATCTGGAGCACCTGGGGCTGCAACGAGCGGCTCTGCGCTTCTACGATCTGATAGGCGCAACTCATGATGACGCACTCACGCGTATGGTCCACATGCGGGCGCACGTTCTGGAGTTCAGCTCGTGGGATCGGGCCAATGAGTGGATGTACTACGAGCGGGACCGCTTGCTCCGGTGTGAATGCGACATGAGTAACGCAAGCATCGTCCACATGGGTGAAGAGTCGGTAGCAGTTCATGGAATCAACTCCGGGACAGATACCGGCCTACCAGCACTCGCGGTCGTCTGGGTACGGCAGGGATCGACCGTCTGGGAGGTGGAGGCAGAATCACTGGAGCACGACACGCTTCCGGACGCAGTCGAGATTATGCAGGCGACGCTCGCCCAGCCGGATGACCGCCTTGAAGTGACACTGCCCTGGACGTTGAATGTTCCAAACGGTTTCGTCGTCACGCGCGCTCAGAGCCAGAGTTCGGAGGAGGTCGCCGAAGCATTCGCAGCCGATCCTCTCGCCCATCAGGATCGCTTGCAGCAATGGGGTTTTGTCCAGGCTCACATACGCACGCTTACACTACTCGGGGTTCAGCCGCATCAGACGGAGGTTTTGGTTTCGCAGGTCGTTGAATACGGCTCGCCGGAACAGGCCGCAGAGGCGCTGACATTTGAGCATAGCTATGCGCAGTCGACTGACGGCATGGTCGACGTACAGGTTGTTCCGCTTGGCGCAGGCGCTGCTGCGGCGACGGGAACGCACGTTGCAGACGATGGCACAACGCGAGAGATCGCAATCGTGTGGGTTCAGATCAGCAACCGTGTCTATGCCTATGGCGGCACGTCACAGACGCACCCACCACTGCCAGAGGTTCATGCGATAGCGGCAGAATCGCTTGCCCGCACCGGTGATTAGAGTGTGCCAGAGCAGCCACTACTACTGCGCCCCACGGGCCGCGTGCCGGACGGCACGAAGGCTGATGAAGATGGACGCACCAGGTCGTCCGGCGCCGGCGGCGTCTGGGACATCGAGCCGGACAGGACACTACTCGGCATCTTCAAATTTGATGACGAGCACGCCGCTAACCTGAACCACGCGTGACGGTTCTTGCGGCTCAGAGGTGTTTGATCAGATGCATGTCCTCTGGCTCTTCTTCGTAAAGGCGCGGATGAGGCTCTTTTGCTGGCACGCAGCCCTGCCGCGTGTAGAAGTCGATCGCCGGGCCGCTCGGAATGGCTGAGACGTAGAGCGAGGTCGCGCCGTGTGAGCGGGCGACGCGCTCGGCTGCGTCCCAGAGCAGCCGGCCCGCGCCTTGGCGGCGGAAGGGGCGGCTGACGTGCATGTAGGCCAGCCAGGCCATCGGCGCTTCGAACTCCGGATCGACGATGGCGATGCCGGCAAATTCGTCGCCCTCGAACGCGCCGAGCAGCACGCCGCCCGCCGCAAGCATCTCGCGCCAGTGGTTGATCTGCGCCTGGACGGTGTGCGGCCCGGTCCCTTCCTGGTGAAAGGTCGGTATGTCCCACTCGACCGCATAGTGTTCGAGCTTGCCGTCATTGAGCCGGTAGGCGTAGTCGACGAGCTCGGCGCGATCGATCTGGCGCAGGAGTTCAATCGAGGCGTCTGGCAGTTGTCGTATCTCCACATAGATTCCTTTGCGTTGTCTTGCATGTTGATGCCACGCCGCGCCCGGCAGCGAGACCGAGCGCGGCGTGGCAGGTCTCTCAGGCTGCGCCCGTCCGCCGGATGGGCGTGACGCGCGTCGGCAGCTCCGGAGCGACGGGCTCCAGGCGCATCAGCAGCAGCGGGTTGTCGTCGGCTGCGACGCGGCAATGGCGTTCGACGCCGCAGCTCCGGCAGCGGTGGACGACGGCCTGCTCGCCATTGCGACGGGCCAGGACGCCGACCGGCTCCATCAACGAGCGGCAGGCGCTTGCCCGGTCGCCCGGTGTCTTCAAGTCGACATGGAGCGACCAGAGGCAGTTCGGGCAGTGATTGCGGTGTCTGCCGCCCGTCAGCGGCATGCCGATGAAGGCCTTGCAGTTGTGGCACTTGAACGATTCGCTCGGCTGGCCATAGCGCAGACCACGTGTCGGGTCGTGCTGTGTCGCTGACACGGTCCTGTCTGCCGGCTCGCGGTAGCGGCTGCGTTCGAAGTGGCTATGGTTGTCGTCGTACTCGTCATAGGCGTCGGCAAAGTCTTGTGCGTGATGTCCACGCAGTGATCCCATATGGGTGAGCTCCTGTGGCGAAATGTTGCGGATTGCACGGGTGATGGACAGCCGCAACGGCGGCCGCGAAGCTCATGACATGTGGCAAATGGTCCTCCAACTAGATGCATACGGAAGTCGCGCCGAACCACGCGGTTCGACGTCAAGCAGCACCGACGAGGGGCGCGGCGGCTAGCTGGAGGTTGGGATCAGATCAGGTGGAAGTTGTGAAACGGACCTGCGATGAACGCACAACCGACCGGCTACCCGGCACGCTCGCCGGCCAGCACCCTGGCAAAGGTCTTCTGGGTGTTCATCAGGCCCCCGCTTTCTAGAGCGGTGTCGTGGAGATCACAGCGATCTCCAGAGCGGATCATACGGCAGAACTCCGGTTCGGGCAACTGTCGAGCGGTATCCTTGAGACATGAATACGGATTTGACTCCAACAATCCAACGTCAAGCTCGCAAGGCAGATCTAACGTCGATCTATGACTTCTCGCGAGTAGACCTCGAAGCGTGGTGCGCTGCGAGGGCTTATCCGGCGTACCGCGCCCGCCAGATCTGGGGCTGGCTCTACCGCCAGCGGGTGGGCTCCTACGACGAGATGACGAACCTGCCGGGGGCGTTGCGCGAGCTGCTGGCGGCAGAGCTTTCGATCCTGCCGCTGGAGCCGGTGCGCGAGCTTTGGACGGATGTTGACGAGACACTGAAGCTACTCTACCGGGCACGGGATGGCCAGCTGATCGAGACGGTCCTGATGTTCTACCCCGACCGGGCCACAGTCTGCATCTCCTGCCAGGTGGGCTGCGCCGTCGGCTGCTCCTTCTGCGCGACCGGCATGGGCGGGCTTCAGCGCAACCTGACGACCGGCGAGATGGTCTACCAGGTTGTCGACATGGCCCGCCGGGCGGAAGCGCGCGGACGCCCACTGACGAATCTGGTCATGATGGGGATGGGCGAGCCCTTCCACAACTACGCGGCGACGATGCGCTTCGTTGGCATCCTCAACGACCACGACGGCTTCGACTTCGGCGCGCGCCGGATCACGATCTCGACCTCGGGCATCGTGCCCTTCATCGACCGGCTGGCCGATGAGCCCTACCAGGTCAACCTCGCCGTCTCGATCCACGCCGCGAGCGACGAGCTACGTTCGTCGCTGGTGCCGATTAACGACCGCTGGCCGGTCGCTGATCTGATCGCCGCCGTCAGGCGCTACATCGCCAAGACCCACCGCCGGGTGTCGTTCGAGTACGCTCTGATGACTGGCGTCAACAGCAGCGACGAGCACGCTCTGGAGCTGGCCGGCCGGCTGCGAGGCCTGCTCTGCCACGTCAACGTCATCCCCTACAACCCGACCCCCGGCGCGCCTTACGAGCGCCCGACCCGCGAGGGCGTCGAGCGCTTTGTCTCCGTCCTGACCGACGCCGGCATTCCGGCCACCATCCGCTACTCCCGCGGCCTCGATATCACTGCCGCCTGCGGCCAGCTCCGTGCCGATCAGATAGCGGCTGGAGCTAGCTAGTCGGCCCGGTAGCCGAAACGTTGAAGATCTTCTAGCGTTCCGAGGATTTCGAAGTCACCCAGAGGCACGTATCCCGTGACGTCTTCGAGAGACTCGCTGGTCAGCAACGAGAATCCAGGCGATTCGAGCGCGGGGCGATAGCCCGGCCCAGGATCGACGATGCTTGTGATTTCACCCAGGCTCACATATAGCGTATCGCCCATATTGCCCAAAGAAAGTCCGTAGGCTACCCACGGTGTCTCAGGCGCCCAGTCGTCAACGATTGCCCAACTGGTGGTGTCGATCTTCCAGATTGCCGGCGTGATTGTGATGCTACCCTCGTGGTCACGCGGAAAGCCTAGGCAGAAGAGATACCGGCCGTCAGATGACAGCACCATTGGATGTTCCGCATAAAAGGGAGTGAGTGTAGTCCACTCGGTGTCGCCGGTCAGGCTGTAGATCGGCACATCGGAAAGATCCACGATCTCAGTCAGTTCAAGGTTCACCAGATCGACGACCGCAACTTGTAAGTTGTCGAGACTCAGGGCATAGAGCGTACGTCCGTCAGGCGCCAGCATGTACGTGACGAACGCGCCGTCGTTTGATCGAACCGTGTCGAACGGCAGCACGACTTCGGCTGGTCCCTGTCCACGTCCACCTCCGTTGAACGGAAGATGGAACACAGCTGGGCGCTCATGAAATCCATTGGGTGGCACGACGAATAGACCGTCGTCGTTCGGTAGGACGTAGGGAGTTCCGTCGGGCAAGCCGAAGTCGGCGTAGTTCGTGAACACGTCACGGCCAACCGCCAGCAGTTCACCACTGTTCGTATTGGAGACGAGAATCGTCCGGCGAGACGAGGACTCGGCAACAAGAAGATCGACGTCGATCCCCGGTTCCCCAAGCGTGACATTCGTATCGAGTCCCACCGCACCGTTCTGGAGCATCCAGCCGTCGGAAAGTCGCACTTCACCAATTTCCAACATATCGGTGCGGTAGTCCGGGTCGTGGAAAGCGACGTAAGCGGCGCCCTCGGTGACGAGAGTGTCGAAATAGATCGTGTTTGGACCGCTCTCGGCGCGTTCACCGATATCCGTTCGCCAGAGTTCCTGGAACGTCTCTGTCGAGACAGCGAACAGGTCTAGCCGCAACCGCTCCTCGCGGGGCTCCTGGTCGATCAGAAGGATCTTGGTTCCGTCCGGGCTGACCCCGACGATCTCGCCTCGCGGGAGTGCGATCGACTCGTGTGTATACGGGTCCATGAGTAGGTACTGCTGGCTGCTTCCTGGCTCATTGATGTTCTTGATAACTAACATATCAGCGGGGGATGTCTCTGCGGCACGTTCGTGTGTTGGGGTGATAGTGAGAACGTTGCCTGGGCGCTCCACGGGCCGGTAGACGAGGATCTGGCGTTGTTCGCTGTCGCCGAGGTAGACCGTTCCGTCGTCCGCGATGGCGAGGTCGAGGTATGCGGTGGGTGACGGTTCGAGGGACTGGGTCCAGAGGAGGCTGCCGTTCGGGCCGATCATCGACAGTGTTGGAACGAACGGAATCTGGCCGATCTGAAGCTCGTCCATCGACAGGATGTCGACGCTGAAGACGAGGACGTTGTCGTCAGGCGTGACGGCGAGCGAAAGCAGCTGACCGGGAATCTCGCCTGGATCGTCTTCGGCAAAGGTCGAGCTGGCAATGATCTCGCGTTCCGAGCCATCGAGCGGATAGCGAAGGATGCGGGTGCCGTCGACGGCCCAGATGGCGTCGTCGTGGTACAAGAGGTCGCGCCGATCCGAAACCAGCTCGCCGAGTACTCTGACGAGTTCACCATCAAGGGTGTACTCCTTGATGGTGCCGTTGTCATCGGAGACATAGAGCGCATCGTCGCCCACTGCGGCGATGCTCGTCGGCGCGAACAATCCATCTTCGCCAAACCCAAAGTCACCCCAGCTGTCAATCACGTCGCCATCGTCGTAGACGCGAATCATTGCTCCACGGTTTGCCCCGGTGATCACGACGCCGCTGTCGGTCGCTGCTAGTCCGTGTGCATCCAGCAGGGGATTGGCGAACACTAATGGGACGCCCCGTTCTCCCGGTGATTCATCGCCCTGAACCACGTCAAATTCATCGGTGGAGTTCCCATTGCGATCAAAGACCTGGACAGTTGCGACACCGAGTGGATCGAGCGCGTAGACGCTGCCGGCGCCGTCGAGAGCGATGCGCCAGAGGAAATGGAATAGTCCCGGCCCGTCCTCGCCTAACGCCTCAAGGTGCTCGCCGTCGATGCTGAAGCGTTGCAGATGACCGCTCGTAGGGTCGGCGACTATCACGTCGCCGCTCGGTGTGATTGCGATTGCCGAGATCTGTTCACGGGCGCTGGAGGCTACGAGAACCCCGGTGTTCCAGACGCTGAGATCACCGCCTGCGCGGTCGACATGGGCGACGATCATCTCATCGAGCAGATTCAGATCGCCAATGAGGACGCTGAAGCCGTCGGCAGCGACCGTGAGATCGATCACGTCGCCGAGATCTTCGAGCCGTGTCACCGTTTCAAGCTGGCCGTTGGGAAGAACCTGCAAGATACGACCGGCGTAGGTCATCGCGAAGATGTTGCCGTCGGCGTCCGAGACCGGTCCGACCAGACCGTCCTCGCCTAGATCTATCGAGAGCCACTCTCCATCAGGTGCAAGCCGCCAGATGACATTCTCGCCCGAATGCCCGACGTAGACGTTCCCACTATTGTCGATTGCGGGGCCGGTGTGCGTGCCAGTGACAACAGAGTTGGGCACGATGGCGTCGGAGATCGGCAGTTGTGTTTCGCTCACGACTCTGCCGTCAGCGTCCAACTCGATGAGCTCGTTGGCCACGACATAGAGCTGGCCATTCGGCGCAAGCCCCGCCCCGGTGATTCCATCGAAAGGTGCTGAGAACCCCTGATCGCCCCACTCCTCTCGCACACTGCCATCCGGATTGAGCGCCACAACGCGCCCGAGGCCGCTGTCGACAACGTAGAAGCCGCCGTTGGGTGTCGTGACGACGTCCGTCGGGATGTTCGGCACTTGCGGCCGCCCGATAGAGCGTTCGAACTCATAGCCCGGCAGGTTGAACGGCTGTGCGGCAAGCGGGTGGTTGTCTGGCAATGCGGTGGGCTCATCGGCAGCGCTCCCGCCGTCTCTATCAAAGCCGCCAAAGACGAAGGTGAGCGCGACCGAGAGAATCGCGGCGGCGGCCAGGCCGGCGGCGAGGAGGCCGAACTCGCGGATCTTCGATTGCTGCTCTTCGAGCGGTAGCTGGAGGATCTCTTTCGGTTGGAAAGCGGCGGCACGGTCGTTCCGGGTCGGTGACGCTGGCAGCATGGATTCCTGGCGGCTCTGCGTCGCGGCACGTGCTTCGATGCGCTGCCGGGCGCGGGTGACGCCGTCGGCCATGGGCGGGAGGTCGAGCGTGTCGGAGATCGCGGCCAACAGCGCGTCGAGGTCGTGGTCGGAAGGCATGGTTGGGTTGCTAGGCATATCAGCTCTGCTCCCGGTTGTCCGTTGGCAGGTCGCCGGCGTCGATGGTCGCAAGTCGCTCGCGGAGCTGTCGTCGCGCCCGCGAAATGCGGGACCGGACCGTGCCGTGTGGCATGTCGATGATCTCTGCGATCTCGGCTGTCGGTAAATCGAGGAAGAAGCGATAGGTCAATATCTGCTGGTCCGTCTCGTCCAGCTGGTCGATTTCGTCCAGGATTGCCTGCATCCGCTCCCGACTCACGACCTCACCTTCGGGCGAACGCTGATTGCGGCGAACTCCCGACTCCTGGGCTACCTGGAGCTTGAGCCGGTCGACCCGGCCCCGCCAGCGTTGCCGGTCGCGGGCTGCGTTGACGACGATCTTGAGCAGCCAGGGCCGGAAGTCGCGGCCTGCGTCGAACTGGTCCAGTCGATCCCAGGCGCGGACGAAGGCTTCCTGC
>JAUIIK010000182.1 GCA_030431755.1 Chloroflexia bacterium | reverse complement strand
CTCAACCCGCTCGGCCAGCATCGGCAATGCGCCGGCCAGCTGCCCCATGATGAAGGTCAGCCTGCGGAAGCGGTCGAGCGTGCCGGTCAGGATCAGGCGGATGGCCGCGACTGTCATCTCGAGCGGGAAGCCGAGGACGGCTACCAGCCGCAGGTCGTCGGTCAGGTTGTCAAGCGAGGGCGGCGCGATCGGGTGGATCAGCAGCGGTGCGCCGAGCGCTTCGGCGGTCTCGTAGAGCGGGTAGAAGCGCTCGTCATCGAGCGGCAGCCCATTGAGATTGCTGAAGATCATCGCCCCGACCAGCCCCAGGTCATTGACGGCCCGTTCCAGCTCGGCCGCCGCCACTTCGGGCGCTTGCGTTGGCAAGGTCGCGAAGGCACGGAAGCGCTCGGGATGCGCCCGGCAGACCTCGGCCAGGGCGTCATTCGTGACCCGTGCCAGCTCGCTGCCGCGCTCCGGCGTCTCGCCGTGGACGCCCGGGACGGTAAGCGAGAGCACCTGCATATCGACGCCGGCGCGGTCCATGTCGGCGATGCGTTTGAGCGGGTCGTAGTGGGCCGGGTCGAGGACGCTGTAGTCGCCGGCATAGTGGATGCGCCGCTCGCCGTTGGCCTCGGTGCTCAACGACGCCGCCTGCGAATCCCGCGCGATCTCCTGCAGGAAAGCTTCGGGATAGAAGTGATTGTGAACGTCGACGATCTTCAAACGCTGCTCTCCCTGCCGGGTGTTTCACGGGGCTGTCGCAGGCAGTGTACTGCGTTTCGGGCCGTTCGCCGCGGTCGAGAAACCACGATGCCGGGCGTTGTGCCGCCTCGATAGCATCCGGTCTCATCTTGGCCGATGCTGGAGACGCGGTCACGATATGAACTGAAGGAGAAGCCCCATGACTTCCAACCATCGGCTGGTCACGCCACGGCGCGTGTTGCTCGGCGTGTTCGTGCTCCTGGCCCTGGCCGTCACCGCGCCGGTCGCGCTGGCCGTGCCCCAGGACGGCGTGGACCCGCCGTTGCCGACGGTGACGATAACACCGCCAACCGCAACGCCACCGCCAACCGCAACGCCGATCCCGCCGCAATATGCGCCCGACCTCGTTGTCGAGAGCGTGAGCTACGGCCCGAACGGCAGCGGCGGCTTCTACTCGGACATTCGCATCCGCAACCAGGGCAATCGGGATGCCGGTGTCTTCTACGTGCGCGAGCAGAACGTCTACACGACGAACACGAAGAAGATCAATGGCCTGGCAGCCGGCTCCCACTACGATCTACGCTTCGAACGCAACGCCTGTCACTTCCGCTGGAATGTAATCGTCGTCGATCCGTTCAACAACGTCGTCGAGTTTTCGGAGGACAACAACGTCAACCTGACCTTCCGCCTCTGCTAGCCAGCCGATCGGCTCATCCGCTAGATGCGAGAACACCGCCCTGCCAGCAGGGCGGTGTTCACTGGGTGCTGACTTGGGCGCAGCGGGGTTAGAACTCGCCGGAGAGGTCGATCTCCGTGGTCTCGCCGTTTTCGTCCTCGATCACTAGCATAAGCTCGTCGGTATCCTCCGGAATCTGGAAGCCGACCTTGCCGGTGACCTCGGCGCCGGAGCCGATCTGGTTGTCCATGATGCCTTCGTCATTCAGCAGGAGTAGCCCGGTGGCCACCAGGTCGACGTCGTAGCGTTCGCCGCTGCCGTCTTCGAGGTGCATGCTGCTCAATGCGCGGAGCGCGGACATCTCGTCGGCCGCGCCGGTGTTCTCGATGGTCAGCGTGACGGCGATGAGCTGGTTGCCTGCGTCGGCCTCGAACATGCCAGGCATTCCGGCGAACGGCTCGACCGCGTCGACGGTGATCGAGAAGCCGTCCAGCTCAACAGTGTCACCGAGCTCGGCGCTGTCGCCGTCGGAGCTATCACTGTCGTCAACGGTGGCGGTGCCGTCATCGTCGTCCGACTCGGTCGCGGTGCCGTCGGAGTCGTCAGGAGTCGCGCTGCCATCCTCGTCTTCGGTGGCCGTCATGTCGTCCGATTCCGTGGCTGTGCCGGCGTCATCGTCGGACTCGGTGGCGGTTCCATCGTCCATGTCTTCGGTCGCCGTGCCGTCAACGTCCATATCCTCGGTCGATGTGGCGTCGTCATCCATTTCCTCAGTGCCGGTGCCGGTCATGTCGCCAGCGGTCGCGGAGGCGTCATCCTCCTCAGTCATCGAGGCATCGTCATCCGTCGCCGTCATGTCATCTTCGGCCTCGGTGCCTTCGTCCGTCGTGTCATCGGCTGTCGTCGCGGTAGGATCAACCTCGACTTCCGTACTGTCGCCAGCGGGTGAGGTCATCTCGATCGTAGGTGTCGCGTCGAGCTCATCGCCGGTGTCGTCATCATCGTCGTCGTCACCGCAGGCGGCCAGCAGGACGCCGGCCAGCAGGAGAATGCCGGCGATTCTTGACCCGGCCAGGAGCCGCTCTTTCCATTTCATCCAGTGCATATGTTTCCCTCCTCAGGGACTGTCGCAACCCCGACCGCACGATTGCGTTGTGGTCGTTCCGGGGGTTGCGCGGACAGAGGGCGAGTCTATGGAGGTTGGGGCGCGTTCCGTAGAGGTCCGGGCACTCAAACGCGGTACAAGGCACTGCACATACACTTAACGATTAGTCCGAGACTTACGTTAGAAAACCTTGTGTCGCGCCGGTTGCGTTCGATGTGTGCGGGCATCCGGAGGGCTGGAGGCGAGCCGGCCTTGTCATTCGGCAGAAGCGGGCTGAGGCGGAGGGTGAGCCGTGGACGCTCGTCAATCTGAATGACATAACACAACCATCAATGACGGGCTGCAAGACCTGTGCCGTCATTGATGGTTGGTTCGGACTGATCCTCTAGAAGTCGGTCGTGCCGCTCGGGAGCGGGTGCAGCTCGACGCGGGCTGGGACGCCGGAGGCCGTGATGCCGACGGTCGCTTCAGCCGAGCCGTTGGCCGGGACAAGCTCAAGGAAGCCATAGCCGCCGCCAATGATGTTGCCGGCCTCGTCGTAGGCAATGCCGGTCACGTAGAGATCTTCGTAGTCCTGCGGGAAGGGGTTGTTGATCGTGCCGGTCGCTTCCGGGAAGAAATCGTCCGGCAGGTAGGTGACGTTCTCGGCAGTGAACCAGTCGGCCGTCTCGGCAGCTTCGAGCGTGCCGGGCCGGATGAGGATCGACATCGTTGCGGCGGTCGTGCCGTCGGGCAGGAAGATGAAGTCATCCCCGTAGCCAATCGTCCGCCCGGCCGGGAGGATGTCGAGGAACGAGGAGTCGGCGTCGAGCACGCGCCCCTCGGCGTCCTGGAACCAGACCATGATCTCCGAATCGCGGATGTGGTCATTGGCGTTCGGGTTCTCGATCAGCGCGCCCCAGCCGACGTCGATGTCGTTCGCATCCTGACCGTAGCCCGATTGGACGATGATCGGATCGGTGGCCGGGTCGGCGTCGATGGCGTCGGAGAGGTAGCTGAGGTCGGCGAAGAGCTCGACGTTCGCGACATCGCCACCGGTGTCGACCGAGACATCGACACCGCTTTGCGAGGTTCCATTGATCGCCGTGAGATAGGTAAAGCCGCCGCCGTTGATATTGCCCTCGGCGTCATAGGTGATCGCCGAGACACGCAGGTCGGTGACCATCGAATCCAGCGGATTGCTGACGAGCGCCGTCACGCGAGGAAAGAGATCGTCGCCAAAGTAGTTCACCGTGTCGACGCCGAAACCTTCGGTGAATTCGACGGTTGTCGTGCTGCCGGGGTCGATCAGAACTTCCATGCTGGCGACAGCGATCTCGTCCTCGACGAAGAGGGCGCTGGCGTAGCCGGTGCGCTGACCAGGGAAGATCAGTGGCACGCCGGCTTCGATGGTGTCGATGAGCGTGCCGGCTTCATCGAGGAAGTTGATCGTGTAGCCGATGTCCTCGTAGGCCATCTCCAGGTCCGTGTTTTCGACGACGAAGCCCCAACCGACGATCTCGCCCGGCCCAAGCTGGCCGAAGCCGCTCTGGGCGACGATGAGCGCGCTGTCGGTCTGCTCGGGCGTCGTCGCGGTGGGGTTGGCGGCCGTCGGCGATGCGTCCGGTCCGGTCGTCGGCGCGGGGGGTGTCGTTGCCGTTGGCTCCAGCGTCGGGCTCGGTACCGGGGTCGCGGTCGGCGGTGATGTCGGTGTTGCGGGCATGGTCGCGGTCGGCTCCGGGGTGTTGGTCGCCGGGAGTGGCGTTGGCGTGACGATGACCGGCGTCTGGGTCGGCTGTTCGTCGTCGCCGAGGCCCGGTGAACAGGCTCCTGCGACGAGCAATAGCGCTGGAATGACCAGCCAGAAACCTAGACGCCGCATAGCAGTGACTCCCGCACGTTCCATGTTCGACTTTCGACAGCTGCCCGCAAGGTGAAATTGGGTCTCAACGACCCATGCGATTCTACGCAATGTCCGGGGCTTGTCCAGTCGCGGTTGTGAGTGCGCTATTCTGAAGGCATCGGGAAGGAGACGGCGATGGATTTCGGCCGGGCATTCAATTACGTGTTCAACGATCCGGAGTGGGTCAAGAAGATTCTCCTCGGCGGCTTGATCTCGCTGATTCCGCTTATCGGCGGGTTCGTCGTTTACGGCTACACCCTGGAGATCGTCCGCCGGGTCTACACGGCGGAGAGCAACCCGTTGCCGGAGTGGGACGATTTCGGTGGCTATCTGTCGCAGGGTTTCCTGCTCTGGATCGCGATGATCGTCTGGTTCCTGCCGGTGTCGATCCTCATTGGTTGCATTGCCGGGGCGCTCGCGGCGGCCGGTGGCGCGACCGGGGACGACGCCGCAGTGGCGATCTCCACAATCGCCGCCATCGGACTGTTCAGCGTCCTCTTTCTCGTCATCCTCGTCTGGGCTGTACTGTTTCTGCCGATCATCACCGGGCGCTTCGCGGTCGAGCGCAGCTTCGGTTCGATGTTCCAGTTCAGTGAGATCCTCGCGGAAGTCCGGCAGACGGGCGTTGGCACGTTGCTGCTGCTGATGGTGCTCTACCTGGTTGCCGGTTTCGTCGGCCAGCTCGGGTTCGTGCTCTGCCTGGTCGGTGTCATCTTCACCTCGTTCTATTCCAACATCGTGATCGCGCATGGCGCGGGGCAAATCTACCGGCGGGCGCGAGGACTGCCGCCGCTACCGCCGGCCGGCCAGGCAACGACGTTCTGAGACAGAGAGTGGAGTAGGCGATGAGCGCCGCGCCGGAGACCACGCTCCAGATCGACATTGGCCGGGCCTTCAGCGCTCCGTTCGAGGATGCCGAATGGGTCAAGAAGATCCTGGTCGGTGGCCTGATCTCGATCATCCCGATTCTCGGGATATGGATCATCTATGGCTACATGATCGAGATCGCCCGGCGTGTCTACAACGATCCGCAGACGCCGGGTCTGCCGGAGTGGGACGACATCGGCGGCTATCTGGCGCGCGGGTTCTTCTTCTGGGCCGGACTCTTCCTCTGGGCGCTGCCCTTCATCCTGCTTATCGTATGCGCGGTGCTGGCCATGATTAGCCTGGGATTGGCTATTGGTGGCGGAGTGGCCATTGGTGTCTCGCTGATGCTTCTGTGCTGCTTGTTCTTCCCGCTGATGATGCTGTACAGCGTTGCCGCGGTGATTGGTGTGCCGGTTCTGCTGGGCCGCTACGCGGTGCATGGCCGGTTTGCCGCGCTCTTCGAGTTCGGCGAGATCATTGCCGAGGTGCGCCGCATTGGCGTCGTACCGCTGGCGCTGCTGTCCGCGATCTGCTACGTCGCCGCCTACATTGGTCAACTCGGAGTCGCGTTTTGCTTCGTTGGCGTCTTCTTCACTGGCTTCTACGGCAGCGTCGTCATCGGGCACGCTTCCGGCCAGAGTGCCCGGCTCGCGCGCGGCATCCGTCCCATGCCCGGCGCATTCACCCAGCCGGCAGGCGCATAGGAGCTACAGATGTACCGGGCGAATCTCGCGCTGACCAATGCCAACATCTACACGTTCGACGAGCGGCAGCCCCGCGCCGAGGCGGCCTTTGTGCGGGATGGCCGGATCGCGCAGCTCGGGACGACGGACGACATCCTGGCGCTGGCTGGCGACGCGCCGGTGCTCGATGTCGACGGCCAGACCGTCGTGCCGGGCTTCATTGACGGGCATGCCCATCTCGAGATGACCTGTCTGGCGCTGACCCGTTGCGTCTCCTGCGCGGTGCCGCCCTACGCGAGCCTCGCCGAGATTGCCGCCGAGCTCAGTGCCGTCGCCGAACGCACGCCGCCGGGACCGGAAGGTGCGCCGTGGATCATCGGCCGTTCTAGCTTCGGATTGCAGCTACGGGTGCCGGAAGGACGGCTCTTCACCCGCCAGGAGCTTGATGCGGTCAGCCGGGTCCACCCGATCGTCGTCTACTCCAGCATCCACGTCGGGATGCTCAATACGCTGGCGCTGCAGGAGCTCGGCTTCTGGGAGCAGTCCGCGGAGCCGCCGATGGGCATCGTCGTCCACCGTGACGCCGAGGGCTGGCCGACCGGTGTCGTCACCGAGATGTGGGATCTCCTGCCGGCCTTCAGCGTGGCAGACACGACAGCCGCGCTGCGGGAGAAAGCTCACGAGCTATTCGTCGTCAACGGGGTCACGACGATTCACAACCTGCCCTACGCGGCTAGCGACCTCGTCGCTGTCCAGGACCTTCAGGCGGCCGGCGAGCTGCCCTTGCGGCTGCGCTACTTCGTCCACGCCGGCCGTCACATGGACCTGGCCGAGCTCGCCGCGCTCGGGATCAGGCCGGGCTTCGGCGACGAGCTGCTGGCGTTCGGCGGCGTCAAGGCGTTCATCGATGGCTGCTGTCACGATGGCTATGGCAACAAGCTCTGGGATGTGAAGTGGACGCGGGCCGATCTCTTCGACTTTGTTGCCGGGGTTCACGATGCCGGCCACCAGCTCTGGATGCACATCAACAGCCAGCTCTCGATCGACCTCGGGCTCGACGCCTATGAGTATGCCTTGAACCGCAAACCGCGCCCGCACCGCCACCGGCTCGAACATAGCGCCGACTTCATCATCGACCAGCCACAGATCGAGCGCTTCAAGCGGCTCGGCGTCGGCGTCGTGACAACGCCGCAGTTCATCTACAGCCAGGGCGACACGATGGGCAACCGCTATCCACGGCCCTTTGGACTCCGGAGCCTGATCGACGCCGGGCTTGAGGTGATCGGGTCAAGCGATTCGACCGGCACCGTCCCGGACGGCATTGCGCCGCTCTTCAACATCGCGTGCGCCGTCACGCGCCGGACGCAGCGTGGCAGTGTCTACCATCCCGAGGAGGCGGTCAGCGTCGGCGATGCCTTTCGGATGTTCAACATCTGGCCGGCGCGCTGGGCCTTCGAGGACGAACTCAAAGGCACGCTCTCACCGGGGAAACTCGGTGACTTCGCCGTGCTCGCCGACGACCCATTTCAGATCGAGCCCGAAGCGTTGTTCGATCTCGAAGTCGACGCAACGATCCTCGGCGGCGAGGTTGTCTATCGTCGGTAATGCGATAGCGACACGTCGCTCCCGGAGCGGCGTAAGATCTCTTGCTCCAAGGAACGCCGTCCGTGAATGGCGCGATTGCGACCTTTCTCGTTGCGGGCAGCGGAACGCTGCTACGTTACCCCGATCCATGACGATATGAAAGTGCCACGTACCGGAGATCCCCGGATCTTGTAGGGATGAGGCTTGTCCCCATCCGCGTACGTTCGCACATGTCTGGACGGATGGGGACAAGCCCCATCCCTACGATGTTGATCGAACCATCTACGATTCCGGAGTTGAGTGAAGGACAACTCCTTACCCTCCCGTCGCTTGTCGCTCGATACGGCGCACCCAGGCGAGGATCTGGTGGAGGCGGTTGTCGCGGTTGGGACAGCCGAAGAAGGCGGCGACGAAGTCAGCGCGGGGCGAGACGTAGAGCCCCTGGCCGCCGTAGCCGCCCTTGTGGAACGCGCCGTCGGACCAGACGTGGTCCCACTGCCAAGCGTTGTGATGTGGTTCATCTTCCTTGAAAACGCGTGACATCAGCGGACCGTCGCCGGCCTGGAAGAGCGCCGGGCGGCCCTCGTCGATGATGGCGTCGAGATATGACTGGGAGACCAGCCGCGTGTCCGACACAACCGGCGAGCTCGGCGTGAAGAGCAGGCCGAAGCGCGCGAGATCGCGGAGCGTCGCGCTGATGCCGCCATCGGCTGCCGGCGCGCCCGCCGCCGATACCGTGAGGAGCGCGTCGG
>JAUIIK010000181.1 GCA_030431755.1 Chloroflexia bacterium | reverse complement strand
AGCTGCGTGCCCGGCTCACCGATCGACTGGGCCGCGATGATGCCGACCGCGTCGCCGAGATCCACCAGCCGTCCCGTCGCCAGGTTGCGGCCGTAGCACATCGCACAGACGCCATGCGCCGAGTTGCAGGCAGTGACCGTCCGCACCGTGACCTGGTTCAGATCGTGTTCGAGAATCAGGCCAAGGATCTCTTCCGACACCTCATCATTACGGTCGGCGATGAGCTCGCCGTCGGCCGTCACAGCCGGCTCAGCAAGCGTCCGGCCCAGGATGCGGTCGCCAAAGATCTCGTCGTCGTTGATCTCGGACCGTCGCACGCGCATCCCCGCCGTCGTCTCGCAGTCTTCAATCGTAACGATCACATCCTGCGAAACGTCGACAAGCTTGCGCGTCAGGTAACCCGAGTCCGCCGTCCGCAACGCGGTATCGGCAAGACCCTTGCGAGCGCCGTGCGTCGAGATGAAGTACTCGAACACCGTCAGGCCCTCGCGGAAGTTTGAGCGGATCGGGAAGTCCATGATGTTGCCGCGCGGGTCGAGCATCAGCCCGCGCATACCTGCCATCTGGGAGATCTGGTTCATATTACCCTTGGCTCCCGAGAAGGTCATCATATACAGGGAATTGTCCGGATCGAGCGAGTCCTCGATGGCGTCCTGCACGCGGTCGCGCGTCTCAGTCCAGATATCGACGACTTGATCGTGGCGCTCGGCGTCGGAGAGCAAGCCGCGGTTGAACTGCTTTTCGACCTCCAGCACACCGGCGTCGGCCTCGGCGACGATCGGCACCTTGGCGTCCGGAATTGCCACGTCATCGACGCCGATGGTTAGCCCACCGACCGTCGCGTAGCGGAACCCAACGCCTTTGATTCTGTCGGCAATCTCCGACGTCTTCTCGGGGCCGAACTCGTGATAGAGATCCTTGATGAGTCGCTTGAGCGCGCCCCGGTCCATGACCTCGTCACGGAAGGGAATCGACGCCGGCATCTCCTGATTGAAGATAACGCGTCCTACGGACGTCTCGACGATGCCCTCGCGCAGCCCGACAGCGCCGACCTCGTCATCGGCAAAGCGGTAGGCGCGCGACTTCGGATCCAGCACGCGGATATTCGCGTGAATGTCGATCAAGCCCAGATCGTAAGCTGTCTGCACTTCAGCCGCAGAGGCAAAGAGCTTGCCTTCGCCCTTGCGTCCTTCACGCGACAGCGTCATGTAGTAGCAACCGAGCACGATCTCAAGCGTCGGCGCGATGACGGGATCGCCATCAGATGGGTCCAGGAGGTTCGCCGTCGACATCATGCGGGCGCGGGCTTCATCCTGCGCCTTGCGCGACAGCGGCACGTGGACCGCCATCTGGTCGCCGTCGAAGTCCGCGTTGAACGCGGCGCAAACGAGCGGGTGGACCTGGATCGCCGAACCTTCGATTAGCTTCACCTCGAACGCCTGGATACCGAGGCGGTGCAAGGTCGGTGCGCGATTGAGCAGCACCACGTAGTCCTTGATCACCTCTTCAAGCACGTCCCAGACGCTCGGGTCGACGCGCTCGACCAGCCGCTTCGCGGCCTTGATGTTGTGGGCGAAGTCATGGGCCACCAGCCGGTGCATGACGAAGGGCTTGAAAAGCTCGAGCGCCATGCGCTTTGGCAGGCCGCACTGCTGCAAGCGCAGGTCCGGACCAACGACAATCACCGAGCGACCCGAATAGTCGACGCGCTTGCCAAGCAGATTCTGGCGGAAGCGGCCTTGCTTGCCCTTGAGCATGTCGGACAGGCTCTTGAGCTTGTGCTTACCGGAGCCCGAAACGACCCGGCCGCGGCGCCCGTTGTCGATCAGCGCATCGACGGCTTCCTGCAACATACGCTTCTCATTGCGCACGATGATGTCCGGCGCGCCGAGCTCGAGCAGTCGCTTCAGCCGGTTGTTGCGGTTGATGACGCGGCGGTAGAGATCGTTGAGATCCGATGTCGCGAAGCGTCCGCCGTCGAGCTGGACCATCGGCCGCAGATCCGGCGGAATCACCGGCAGCGCAGTGAAGATCATCCACTCGGGCCGGTTCCCGCTCTTCCGCAGCGACTCGACGACGCGCAGCCGCTTGGCGGCCTTCTTCTTGCGCTGCACGCTGACCGTGCTGTGAAGCTCCGTCCGAAGGTCGGCGGCAATCGTGTCAAGATCGAGCTTCGCGACAACATCGTAGACCGCCTCGGCGCCCATGCTGGCCTTGAAGACGCCGGGAGCCAGGTCAACCAGTTCGCGGTACTGCGTCTCGGTCAGCACCTGGTTCTGTTCGAGATCCTTGATTTGGTTGATGATCTCGTCCGCCTCGGCCCGCAGATCAACTTCCTGCTGGTCGTACTCCGACTGCAGCCGCTTGAGCGTCCGGTCGGAGGTCAGTTGAATCTGCTCGACCTCATGCTCGCTCTCGGCCTCGGTCGATTCCGTGAACCGCTCCGCCTGCTGGCGAGCCTCGTCCTTCGCGTCGTTGATGGCGTCGCGGACAGTCGCTAGGCGATCTTCATTGATAGCTTCGCCAGCCTCGACCAAGACCTTCCCATTGAAGGCAACGTCCTCGTCGATGGACTCGTTCATCTGCGCCTCAAGCGCTTCGATGATGGCCTTGCCGGCCTCTTCGAGCTCACCGATCTGCGAATCGAGCTGTTCCTTGACGTTGCTGGCAACGCCATCGGTGCCCTGCTCGAGGTTTGTGATCTCCTGGTCGCGCTCGGATTCGATCTCCTCGGCACGGCCCTCGAACTCGGCCCGCAGCTCCTCGAGCTCCTCGGCTAGTTCAGCCTCGATCGTCTCGATGAGCTCATCGCGGGACTCAACGTCGACCGCGGTGACGAGATAGGAAGCGAAGTAGAGCACGCGCTCGAGGTTGCGCGGCGAGATGTCAAGCAGCAATCCCAGGCGGCTCGGCGTGCCTTTTACGTACCAGATATGCGTTGCCGGAGCGGCCAGCTCGATATGGCCCATACGCTCGCGCCGGACCTTGGAGCGGGTGACCTCAACGCCGCACTTGTCACAGACAGTGCCGGCGTGACGAATCCGCTTGTACTTGCCGCAATAGCATTCCCAGTCCTTGCTCGGACCGAAGATGCGCTCGCAAAAGAGCCCGCCATGCTCCGGCTTCAGCGTCCGGTAGTTGATCGTCTCAGGCTTCGTAACCTCGCCATACGACCAGCTCCGAATGTCCTCAGGGGATGCCAGGCTAATGCGAATCGCGTCGAAATTGTTGACGTCCAGTGACCTGGCCGCTTCATCGCGATGGTGCATTCGTTCAAGTGTCTGCATGCGTTGTTCTCACCGGTCCCACTTGGCGCCTGTGGCGCTCGTGTCGTTCGTTCCCGCCCGTGGCGGCAACCCGGATGGATCTATGCCCTGGGCGCCCTCTGGGCCCCAAGGCATCCGGTTAGTCTTCAGTCCGCTCGAATCCACTGAGATTGATACGGTCGAGATTCGAAAGCAAATCACGCGCCATATCCTCGTTGAACTCGACGGTCTGGTCCTCTTCATTAATGACGTCAATTGAGAGCCCGAGTGATCGCAGCTCTTTCACCAGCACCTTGAAGGATTCCGGCACGCCGGCTTCAGTGATCTCGTCGCCCTTGACGATCGCCTCGTAGGTCTTGACACGCCCCACGACATCGTCGGATTTGACGGTAAGCATCTCCTGAAGCGTGTTCGCCGCGCCATAGGCTTCGAGCGCCCAGACCTCCATCTCGCCAAAGCGCTGGCCGCCGAACTGCGCCTTGCCGCCCAGCGGCTGCTGCGTCACCAGCGAGTACGGCCCGGTCGAGCGTGCATGGATCTTGTCCTCGACGAGGTGGACGAGCTTCAACATATAGAGGTAGCCCACCGTCACCGGGCGGTCGAACTTCTCACCAGTTCGGCCGTCATAGAGCCAGACCTTGCCGTCGCGCGGCAGGCCCGCCTGCTGGAGGAGATCCTTGATCTGCTCGTCGCCCGCGCCATCAAACACCGGCGTCGCAAAGCGCACATTGAGCGCGCTCGCAGCCCAGCCAAGGTGCGTCTCCAGCACCTGTCCGATGTTCATCCGCGACGGCACGCCGATGGGTGTCAGAATAATGTCAACCGGCGTTCCGTCAGGCAGATAGGGCATGTCTTCGAGCGGCACAATCCGCGAGATAACGCCCTTATTGCCGTGCCGGCCCGCCATCTTGTCGCCCTCGGAGACCTTGCGCTTCTGGGCGATCATGACGCGTACCGTCTGGTTAACGCCTGCCGGCAGCTCGTGCTCGCTCTCGTCGTCACGGCTGTAGAGCCGGACGTCGATGACCTTGCCCGAAACGCCATGCGGCACACGCAGTGAGGAATCCTTCACCTCACGCGACTTCTCGCCGAAGATCGCCCGCAGGAGCCGCTCCTCGGCCGACAGCTCAGTTTCGCCACGCGGCGTCACCTTGCCGACGAGGATGTCGTTGGGACGCACCTCTGCGCCGATCCGGATGATCCCGGATTCGTCGAGGTTCGCGAGGCTGTCTTCACCGACGTTCGGGATGTCCCGTGTGATCTCCTCGGCCCCGAGCTTCGTGTCGCGAGCCTCGGTCTCATACTTCTCAATGTGGATCGACGTGTAGACATCGTCGCGCACGAGGCGCTCAGAGATGAGGATGGCGTCCTCATAGTTGCCGCCTTCGAAGGGCATGAACGCGACGAGCACGTTACGTCCAAGCGCCAGCTCGCCCTGCTCGGTGCTTGACGAATCGACGATGATCTCGCCCTCGTCAACGCGCTGGCCGACTTTGACAATCGGCCGGTGGTTGATGCAGGTGTCCTGGTTCGACCGGACGAACTTGCGCAGCATGTATTCGTGCGCTTCGCCGTCATCTTCCTCGATGGTGATCGAGGTCGCGGTGACCCGCTTTACCTCGCCCGGCGCGCGGGCCACGATAACCTGCCCGGAGTCACGCGCCGCCTGATATTCAAGGCCCGTGCCGACGAGTGGCGCTTCGGGCCGCAGCAGTGGCACGGCCTGACGCTGCATGTTCGCGCCCATGAGCGCGCGGTTCGCATCGTCGTGCTCGAGGAACGGCACGAGGGACGCCGACACCGACATGATCTGTTTTGGCGACACGTCCATGTAGTCCACCTGGGAAGGCGGCCGGATCTCGAACTCGCCGGTCCCGTGACGAACAGGCACCCGGTCGTGGACGAACTGGCCGCGCTCGGTCAACGGCTCGTTGGCCGGCGCGATTGCGAAGCGCTCCTCCCTGTCGGCTGACATGAAGACTGCTTCGTCCGAAACGAACGGGACAATCTCGAAAGCGGTCACATCCGACGCGGAAATCTGTGCCAGCAATTCGGCATCCAGCTCCGTACCGGCCGCGAGCGTCTCGCCATCGACATTGAGATCCCGGAACAGCAACTGCCCAAGCAGTGGACTCTCGTCCTGCGTGAGCAGCTCGTCGCTGCCGGAAATGCGGTGGTAGACCTTGCGGTATGGCGTTTCGACAAATCCGAACTCGTTGAGTTGGCCATAGGTCGCGAGCGTGCCGATCAGGCCAATGTTCGGCCCCTCAGGCGTTTCGATCGGGCAGATGCGGCCGTAGTGCGAGTGGTGCACGTCGCGCACCTCGACACCGGCCCGGTCACGGCTCAGGCCGCCGGGCCCGAGCGCCGACAGACGTCGCTTATTGGTCAGCTCCGCCAGCGGGTTCGTCTGGTCCATGAACTGCGAGAGCTGCGAACCACCAAAGAACTCGCGCACGGCGGCCATCACCGGCCGGGTGGTGCTGATGAGCCCATTCGGCGTCACCTGGTCGATATCCTGGATCGTCATGCGCTCCTTGACGCCGCGCTCCAGCCGCTGGAGTCCGGTGCGCACGTGCATCTGAATCAGCTCGCCGACGGCGCGAACACGGCGATTACCCAGGTGGTCGATCTCGTCCGGCCGGCCAACGCCGTTGTTCAGCCGCACCATCTCGCGCACGATCTCAAGCAGATCTTCGGGGTCGAGCGTGCGATGCTCGAGCTCCTGGTCGCGGTCGAGCCGGCCATTTAGCTTGAAGCGGCCAACCCGCGCGAGGTCGTAGCGCCGCGGATCGAAGAACATACCCTCGATCAACTGCGTCGCGTTCTCCCGCGTGGGCGGATCGCCCGGCCGCAGCCGGCGGTAGAGCTCGATCAGCGCTTCGTCTCGTGTCTTGGTCGGGTCGCGCTCGATAGTCGAGGCGATGAAGCGGTGCTCTTCACCAGTGTCGACATCTTCGAATAGCTCATAGAGCTGCTCGTCGTCCTCGTATCCGACCGCGCGCAGGAGAATAGTGATTGGGAGCTTGCGCTTGCGGTCGATCTTGACGGTCATGACGTCGCGGTTGGACGTTTCCATCTCAAGCCAGGCGCCACGATTTGGAATGAGCTTCGCGCGGCACAGCCGCCGTCCGCGAATCGGGTCATCGAGCAGCTCGAAGTAGACGCCGGGCGAGCGCACGAGCTGCGAGACGACGACGCGCTCAGCGCCGTTGATCACAAACGTCCCATCGTCCGTCATCATCGGGAAGTCGCCCAGGAAGATACGGCTCTCCTTGATTTCGCCGGTCTCCTTGACGACGAGCCGCACCCCGATCTCAAGGGGCGCTGAGAAGGTCATATCTCGATCGCGGCACACATCGACCGGCACGCGTGGCTCAAGGAAGGTGTGATCGAGAAAATAGAGTTCCATCTTGTCGTTGTAGTCGACGATCGGCGAGATCTCCTTGAGCAGCTCGCTCAAGCCGTCCGTCTTGAACCACTCAAAGGAGTTCCGTTGCACCTGAATCAGATTCGGGAGCGGGTGGTCATGCCGAACCCGGGAGAACGAGTAACGGCGACCAGTGTTGGTCAAGCCGTCCAGTGTCCTGCCGTTCGGTCCAATCGTCGTTTCGAGGTCGTGAGCCATCAAGCATGCCCCTCTGTAACCAATGCGCTAACCGCGTGCCCCGGTCCCCAATCGCGCTCGCGCGCTGAGCGCGAGATCCCGGAACAGTTGCTATCATCCACACTTCATCGTGCTGCACGCCAAAAAAGGAGGGCGATGCCTCCCCGTCTGAAACGTTAAATGTTCCTGCCGAATTTCCCCAGTCAGGTCAATCGTCTCAAATCGCCTGCGAGCGAACGATAGCGACCATACAGTATGCCACGGGAATACAGGACTGTCAACCTATGTGTTCAATTTCTCAGATGATGTTAGCCCCGCACTCGATAGGCGGCAGATTTCGGCCATAATGACCGGGGCACTTGAAGCATATCGTGTGAGGAAGATCTGTTGGCGTACGACCTGCGAAGCGACACCGTAACGACCCCGACCGAGGACATGCGCGCGGCAATGGCCAGCGCGGTCGTTGGCGATGATCAGTATGGCGAAGATCCGACCGTCACCGAGCTGGAGGAGCTTGCGGCGACAATGCTTGGCAAAGAGGCTGCCATCTTCGTCCCGAGCGGCACGATGGGCAACCTCGCCGCGCTGCTCGCCTACTGTGGCCGCGGCGACGAGCTCATCCTTGGCGACGAATCCCACATCTTCTGGTTCGAGTCCGGCGGGGCGGCAGCGCTGGGCGGCATGCCCTTCAACCTCCTGCCGAATGATCCCGACGGTTCAATCCCGCTTGAGCGTATCGAGCTCGCCATCCGTCCAGCGGGCCGTAGCGGCTACCCGCGCACCGGCGCTATCGCCATCGAAAACACTCAGAATCGCTGCGGCGGGACAGTCCTGGACATCGACTATCTGCTCGAGCTGCGCGAACTTGCGGGACGCTACGGCGTCCCGGTGCACATGGACGGCGCGCGCGTGTTCAACGCGGCGGTCGCCTCGGATACACCCGTCGAGCGGATTGCTTCGACTGTGGACTCGGTGCAATTCTGTCTCTCGAAGGGCCTCGGCGCGCCGGTCGGCTCGATGATCGCCGGTTCCGCCGAGTTCATCGAAGGCGCAAAGGCCGGTCGCAAGATCCTCGGCGGCGCAATGCGGCAGTCCGGTGTCATCGCGGCCGCGGGCCTGGTTGCGTTGCGGACAATGGTCGACCGCCTGGGCGCGGACCACGGCCGTGCCCGTCGCCTGGCAGAAGGCCTTGCGGCCATTCCGGGCATCTCCGTCGACCTTGACACCGTGCAGACAAACATCGTCATCTTCGACACGCAGCCTGCCATGGCCCACGGTGACTTCGTCGCGGGGATGAAAGAGCGTGGCGTGCTGATTTCCAATTACACGCCGCGCGGCGTGCGCATGGTGACCCATCATCAGGTGGGCGAAGAGGCCATCGACGCAGCGCT
>JAUIIK010000180.1 GCA_030431755.1 Chloroflexia bacterium | reverse complement strand
CTCCTGATCTGCCTGTCGATCCTGTCCGGCGCTGCTTCGCAGGTAGTGTACAACCCAAAGATGTCGGGGTTCGTCATCTGGCGGCGCGAACATCGCCGGCTGACGTAATAATAGGTACGTGGTGGTTTCGGCTACGGTTAGTCGCGAGTCAGGCCATGCCCGACGGGCGTCGGGCACCCGCAGGAGTTAGGGAAGTGGGGATTGCAGTGAGTGGAGCGGCGCGAGGGGGGCAGCAACGAGGCGTGCCGGGCCGGTCGGCCACGCTCTTTGTCGTCTCCGACGGCGGCGGGGCGACGGCCGACGCGGCGATCAATGCGGCCACCGTGCAATTTCCCGGCGTGGCATTCCGGGTCAACAGGCGGCCCGGCATCCGCACCCGCGAGCAGGTGCTGCGGGTTGTGCGCGAGGCGACCGCCAGCGAGGCGATCGTCGTCCATACGATCGTCGTCCAGGATCTCCGCAATCTGCTGGTGCGCGAGTGCCGCTTGCGTCTCATCCCGCACGTTGACTTGATCGGGCCGTTGATCGGCTATATCGAGCAGGAGGTTGGCCGCAAGCCCATCTTGCAACCGGGCGTCGCCCAGGCGCCGACCGATGAGTACTTCGAGCGCATTGACGCGATCCAGTTTACGGTGCAGCACGATGATGGCCAGGCGATCAACGATCTCGATCAGGCTGATTGCGTCCTCGTCGGGGTGTCCCGGACCTCGAAGACGCCGCTCTCGATCTATCTCTCGATGCGTGGATGGCGCGTCGCGAACGTGCCGATCATCCTCGGCGTCGACCCTCCAGAGATCCTCGATCACATCGAGCAGCAGAAGGTCGTCGCGCTGACAATTGATCCCGACCATCTCGAACGCATCCGCCGGTCCCGGCTGGAGTCGCTCGACCAGCTTGCTGACGGGGAGTACGCCGACCCGGACAAGATCCGCGATGAGCTGACCCATTTCCGGCGGATCGTCCGGCGCGGCTACCCCTGGCCGATCATTGACATAACCGGCAAGTCCATCGAAGAGTCGGCCAAGGATGTCATCGCCATCTTCGAGAGCTACCGGCAAACGAGCGACCTCAGCCGCGCTGGCCGTATCCCCCGCGAGATCGTCGCACCGAGGAAGTTCGAGCCGTAGACAACGGGTCGAGCCGAGGGGTAGCGTAAGCCAGAGCGATGCCTCGCCCGGCGTGGCCGGGGGTTGAGGCTGAGCGCGCTGGCTGCTTACACCGTTTCACAGTGAGGAAGTCCGGTCGCGTGTAGGGGCGTGGACCCAGAGGGTGCCCCTCACGCCCGGTAACCACAGCCGGCGAACGTACGCGGGTTCCAGGCGCGGGCGTGCGGGGCACCATCTGGGTCCACGCTCCTACTACAGTCGCTGGTTTCCTGCCATCGGTTATCTGATTCAGTATTATGGTTCGGCGCGGATCCCAATCTCGTCCATGAATTGATCGCGGTATGCGAGCAGGTAGGCGACGCGCTCATCGGCGATGTCGCGGGCGGTGGCGGTGTTCATCAGGGCCGGGAGTTTCACCAGCTTGGCGGGGATGTGGTCGAGGGCGTAGCGCGCGTCTTCCAGCGGGCGCTGCTCTGCCAACGGGTCGTCCGCGTTGTAGAGGCTGGATGCGAGCGTGCCGGCGACAACGAAGAGCCGCGCGATACCGACTGCTCCTAACGCATCGAGCCGGTCAGCATCTTGGACGATCCCAGCCTCAGGCGTCGCCGGAGCTTCGCCGCCCGAGTAGCTGTGGGTCCGCACCGCGTCGGCGATGTGGCTGGCCCGCGCTCTATCGACGCCGAGCTCCTGGAGGATATCCCTCGCAACGTCCGCCGAGCGGCGGGCGGATTCACCCGGTAGACCGCTGCCTTTGGGTAGCTGGACGACATCGTGGAGCCAGCAGGCAGCGTTGACGACAAATTCGTCGAGTGTTGCGGCTGCTTCGCGTTCGCCGGCTACGATCCGGGTGGCGTTGGCCAGGACACGCTGAATATGGGCGATGTCGTGGGCTGCGTCATGTTGGTCGCCTAGCTCTCGGGAACGCGCCTCGATAGCCGCGAGATGCGCCCGGTCAGCTGGATCCATCAAGCGACACGACGCGCGCGTTGAGCACCGAGGCCGGGGTGCGGATATCAACGACGTCGCCGACCTTGCGGCCAAGCAGTGCCTTGCCGATGGGCGATTCGTTCGAAATCTTGCCCTGGGCCGGTTTGGCTTCGATTGCGCCGACGATGGTGTAGGTCTCTTCCTCGCCGTCGATATCGATCGTGACGGTCGTGCCGACCTGGACGGATGTGGCTTTGGTCGGGTCGATGATGACGGCGCGGCGGATGCGGTCTTCGATATCCGTGATGCGGCGCTCATTCATCGCCTGGTCGTGCCGGGCGGCGTCATAGCCGGCGTTCTCGCGCAGGTCGCCCTCTTCACGGGCGGCGGCGATGGCTTTGACGATCTCCGGACGCCGCACGGTCGTGAGGTGCTCGAGCTCTCCCTTGAGCCGTTCGAGGCCTTCTGCGGTTATCGGAATCTTGTCGGACATGTTGGCACCTCATGTAGTAGCAGTACTGGACGGTAATTCTTGCGGTAGGGTCTTCCGCGAAGTAGGAACATGGCCGGGGATTATATCGCGGAACGGTTCCCGCGACACCCCCGAAACCGTCAAGTGTATATGAAACTGCTAGGGGAGGACCGCCGGGTCGCGGTTGATCATCCACTTCATGAAGCGCAGGCGTTCGAGCTCCTGCCGGGAGTCGAGGAATTCGACGTAGGGATAGATCGTGCGCAGCTGGTCGAGAGCTTCGATCTCGGCCACCGAGAAACCGGCCGCCAGCAGGTCGCTGCGCGTGGTCGAGACGCGGGTGGGATGGAGCGGGGTGTTCATCATGTCTCTTCCCTGCCAGATACCTTCGGCAACCTGTTCGCGGACTGTCAGACAACCGGCCGCCATGCGGCGACGTTAACAGCTACAGGGTGATTATCGGCAGGGTATGGCCCAACAACAATGGGAGCGAGGTGCGAATGCCCCCGCTCCCATCTAGTTCTTATGACCAGTACTGTTGGCTAGTCTGTGGTCTCGGCCGTCGACTCTGCTTCCGCCTCGCCTTCCGGCGCTTCGGCAGCGGCTTCCATTGCGGCTCCGGCCGCTTCAGGCGAGCCGCCGACGACGAGCAGCTGCTCCTCCTGGCTGCGCATCTGCCGGCGCTGCTCCATGCGGCGGCGGCGGCGCTCGGCCTTCTTGCGGCGCGGCTCATCGTCGGCCCGTTCGAGCCGGTTCATGAAGCGCTCGACCTGGCCGGCCGTATCGACGATGCGCTGCTGGCCAGTATAGAAGGGGTGGCAGTTGCTACAGAGCTCGATGCGGATCTCGGGCTTTGTCGAGCGTGTCTCCCACTCCGTCCCGCAGGACATGCAGGTGATCTTCGAGTCGACGTATTCGGGGTGAATTCCGGTTCTCATTGCTCTAGCTTGCTCCAATACTCGTCGGCGTCGGCTGGTTGGCGGGTGTTCGAGACGGCTAGTCGCCGGAGGCTACGGCCGTGACCGGTTCATAGGGGTAGACGCTCACGCGCTTCTTGTCGCGGTTGATGTACTCGAACTTGACGAGGCCATCGATCTTCGAGAAGAGTGTGTGGTCCTTGCCCATCCCGACGTTGTTGCCGGGGAAGATGCGTGTGCCGCGCTGGCGGATGATAATGCCGCCGGCCCGGACGGCGTTGCCGTCAAATAGCTTTACTCCAAGGCGCTTGCTCTTGCTGTCGCGCCCGTTACGAGTGCTGCCGCCGCCTTTTTTATGTGCCATGGGGAAACCCGCCTTCCACTGTACTTAAACGCCAGACTGTCTCGAATATTCCTGAGATTCCCTACCCAGCTTCGATGGCGTCGATCTGGATCCGGGTGAGATCCTGCCGGTGGCCGGTCTTGCGCCGGTAGCGCTTCTTGCGCTTGTACTTGAAGATCGTGAGCTTCGGCCCGCGCAGCTGCTGTGTGACGGTCGCGACAACCTTCGCGCCGTCGACAACCGGCTGGCCGATTGAGACGCCCGACTCGCCGGAGACCATCACGACCTCGTCGAACTCGACGGTGTCGCCGACATCTACCTTGAGCTTCTGGATATCGAGCACATCGCCCACCTCGACGCGGTGGTGTGTGCCGCCGGTCTTGACTACCGCGTACATGTGGACCTCCAGCCAATTCGACAGGGGGCTGTCCGCACCCCGAATGTGCATGCAAAAACTGGACGCGCCTGGCGTCCGAACCGACTGACGATTGTACCCCGCCCCTGCCAACCCGTCAACGCCGACGCGACGAGCATGTGCACCCCGTCGTTTCTGTGTGGTCAGCGGGCCCGATGATTTGGCATCCCGAGGAAGGCTCTGCACCCGGGGGATCTCGTTGCCACCGAACTGCCAAACGGGGCTATGGCTCCTTATGGGCAATGCGGCGCTTGTCGGATCGCGAAGGTTGCATGCCATCACATGAGACACACCCGTGACGAACGCCCAATGCAGCGTAGACTTAGCCAGCGCAGGTGACGCCGGATTGGAGCACATCGCCATCGTGACCGACAACGATCGTAACTCGCTCTTCAAGATCGGAACGCGCGGAAGCGAACTCGCCCAGATTCAAGCCAGGCGAGTCAAAGCCCGGCTTGAGGCGCAGTTTCCCAGCCTCGAATGTGAACTGGTCATCATCAGCACCATCGGTGACCGGGACAAGCAGACCCCGCTTACGATCATCGGCGGCCAGGGCGTCTTCGCGAAGGAGCTCCAGCAGGCGATCTTCGACGGCCGGGTGGATTGCGCCGTCCACTCGCTCAAGGATCTACCTTCTATATTGCCGGAAGGTCTCATCCTGGCTGCGGTGTTGGACCGCGACGACCCGCGCGATGTCTTCTTGTCGCCGACTGGCGCGACGCTGGCCGAGCTGCCGCCCGGGGCACGAGTCGGGACCAGCAGCCGCCGGCGGATGGCGCAGATACTTCATGCCCGGCCTGACGTCGAGATCGTCGAGCTGCGCGGCAACGTCGACACACGTGTGAACAAGGTGATGAACGGCAGCCCGGAAGGGTACGACGGCGCGATCCTCGCCGCGGCCGGCATCCGGCGCATGGGTTACAGCGAGATGGTTGCCGAGACGCTCGACCTCGACCGTTTCACCCCTGCGCCCGGCCAGGCCGCGCTCGGTGTCGATTGCCGGCTCGACGATCTCCGGGCTCGCGAGTTGCTCGCGGCAATCAACGACGCTGCAATCGAAGCGACGACGACAGCCGAGCGGGCATTTCTCCGCGAGTTTGGCGGAGGCTGCACGATGCCGATCGGCGCGCACGCGACGCTCGCTGGTGACGCGATGACGCTGCGGGTGATGGTTGCCGACGACGACCTGGCGCACGTCCGCAGCGAGCAGCACTCGGGCAGCGTGGCCGACGTGCAGGGCTTTGCCGCCGACGCCGGCCAGCGGTTGCGAGCGGGACGCTAGCCATGTGCGAGGATGACCTCTCCGGACTGCGGGTGCTGGTAACGCGCGAAAGGGACGCGAGCCGGGCGTTCGCGCGTTTGCTCGAAGTGGCCGGAGCACGCCCGGTTGTCTGCCCGGCTATCGAGATCGTCTTCCTCAACCGCGCAGAGTTCGACGCAGCGTTGCAGACGCTCGCGAGTTTCGACTGGCTGGTTCTCACGAGCGCAAATGCCGTGCGAGCGCTAGCCGACCGCTTCCGTACTCTGGAGCTGGACCTGAAGCAGGTACTATCGAGCGTGCCAATCGCCGTTGTCGGTCGCGCGACCGGGGCTGCCGTGACCGGCCTGGGCGGCAAGCCCGCGGTCGTTGCCGACCCAGCGCATGCCGCGAACCTTGCCGGCCGGCTGGAAGCGCAGGGACTTGCCGGCGCACGCGTGCTCTTCCCGGCTTCACGCATCGCCAGGCCGGAGCTGTCCGGGCGGCTCGCGGCTGCTGGCGCGGAGGTCGTGCAGTTGGCCGTCTATGACACCGTTGCGCCCGCCGGTCTGCAAGCCCCGCCGCCCGACGCGGTCGATGTGGCGACCTTTACCTCCCCTTCAACGATCAAGAACTTCGTCCACGTTGCCGGCACTAGCTGGTTTGCCGAGGTGCCGGTGATCTGCATTGGTCCGACGACGGCGGCAGCGGCGCGGGAGGCAGGGATATCCGATGTGCATATTGCCGGTGAAGCGTCTCTGGCCGGTATCGTTGAGACGCTGAACGTGTTTGTGGGACAGAGAGAGCAGGTGGTCCGACATGGAACAGGCTAACGGCTTCCGAAGATTTCGCAGGTTGCGGCAGACACCGGGGCTGCGCAATATGGTCCGCGAGACGCGCCTGGCAGCAGAGGACTTCGTCTATCCGCTCTTCGTAACCCACGGCCTCAACGTGCGCTCCGAAGTGCCCTCGATGCCTGACGTCTACCAGATTTCCGTCGATCAGCTCCGTGGCGAGATCGACGAGCTACGGGCGCTTGGCATCGGCGCGACGATCTTGTTCGGCATCCCGGAGCACAAGGATCCGGCCGGGACCGACGCCTACAATCCCGACGGCATCATCCAGCGGGCGATCCGGGCGATCAAGGAGCACGATCCGGACTTCGTCGTCATCGGCGATGTCTGCCTCTGCGAGTACACCGACCACGGTCACTGCGGCTTGCTTGACGGCGAGCACATTCTGAACGATGAGACGATCGATCTGCTGGCGCGGGTCGCCGTTGTCCAGGCCGAGGCCGGGGTCGACATCGTCGCGCCCTCGGACATGATGGATGGCCGGGTCGCAGCGATGCGCCGGGCACTCGATCAGAACGGCTATCTCGAGACGCCGATTCTCTCCTACGCCGCGAAGTACGCTTCGGCCTACTACGGGCCGTTCCGCGATGCGGCCGAGTCCGTGCCGACCTTCGGCGACCGCCGCAGCCATCAGATGGACCCCGGCAATGCCCGCGAGGCCTACGCCGAGATCGCGGCCGATATCGCCGAGGGCGCAGACGCGATCATGATCAAGCCCGCCGTCACCTATCTCGACGTCATCGCAGGAGCCCGCGAGCGCTTCGACGTGCCGCTCTTCGCCTACAACGTCAGCGGCGAGTACTCGATGATCCGCGCCGCCGGGCGGGCAGGCTGGATCGACGAACGCCGGGTGACGCTCGAGACATTGATGGCCATGAAGCGCGCCGGTGCCGGGCAGATCATCACCTACCACGCCAAGCAGGCGGCCCGCTGGTTGGATGAAGAGCGTGCCGCCGCCCGACGAGGCGCGCCTGTCGCTACTGGATAACCGACTTCGGTGTCGCGGTGATGCGGGTGATAATCATTTTGTCCCGGTCGAGCAGCTCCGGAATCTTCGGGCCGATCTCGTTCTTCCAGGTGTCGCTCTCGTAGACGGCGTCGTAGAGCTGCGCGCGCTGCTCTTCGCTCTCGAAGCGGCGGATCCAGAAGTAGACCGACTCATCCTCTTCGCCGACGAAGCTGCCGATGACGACCATGCCCTGCTTCACCTGGAAGGGGATGATCTCCTGCTCCATGAACGTGACCCACTCGGCCTGCTTCCCGGGCCGCACATGATACTGCCGCAACTCGAAGAACATTGCGTTTCCTCTCGACTGACCTCGCTGATGGTTCAACTAGGACATCGTAGTCGACCCAGCGCGAGATCAATGTGACGTAACCTGACAAGCACGGTGACTAACCGGCTAGATCTCTTCCCACTCAGCGCGACTTATGCCTGCCTGCCGCAGCATGCGCGACAGGAGATCGCGGCTGATATCTGATCTATGCGGGTTGGGTATGCGGAGACGAATGTCGTCCCGCACCATGAATTCGTGTCTGCCGCCTGAGAAGGGGCCGGAAAAACCTGCGGACCTCAACGCCTGGATGAGTTCGCAGCGGCTAATCGGACCGAATGCCGGCATCAGGCGTGCTGGAACTGCTGCCGGTTGAGGTCAATGCCATCGAGTACGGGGATTGTGTGATCGTGGGCCAGCCCGAGCGCAACCCACTCCTGGACAACCGAGCGAAGTTCGGCGAGCGCTGCGTCTGCTGTTTCGGCGGTCGCCCAGATGCCTTGCAGGACGGGCACTTCGCAGTAGAACCCCTGCTCGTCGGGAAGATACTCGCACTGCGCCTGTTGTATCGCTGCATCAATGTATTGCTCGAACATGATCCCTTATCTCGTGGTCTGCTGTGTACGGGATTGCCCGGATAGCGTTTGCCGGGTAATGTCCCCGGAAGTGTGTAAATAGGAGAGATGGGGGTTGACGGAGTCAGCCACCGGGTGGTTCTCATCGGAAGAGAGCAATCGACCGATGAAGAAAG
>JAUIIK010000022.1 GCA_030431755.1 Chloroflexia bacterium | reverse complement strand
TTGCCTACGTCGAGAAAGGACAACGCGCACAGATGTCGATATCCAACAAAGCCGCCATCGTTGGGGCGGGACTGACCAATGAGCTGGGGCTGATTCCGGACAAACCGGCGATCATGCTCCACGCCGAATCGGCGATGAACGCGCTCGAAGATGCCGGACTGTCGATTTCCGACGTCGACGGCATCTGCACGGCCGGGTTCGCGCCCTACGAGATCGCCGAGTACATGGGCTTCGTGCCGCGCTTTACCGACGGCACAGCGGTTGGTGGCTCGTCTTTCGTCATCCACGTCGGCCACGCCGCGATGGCGATCGCGACAGGCAAGGCTGACGTTGTTCTAATCACCCACGGAGAGAGCGGTCGCTCCCGCGTCGGTGCGCCGGGCCGTCCGATGACTCCGGATTCGCTGCGCGGTCAGTTCGAGGCGCCCTGGGGTCTGCCCCAGCCGGTTGGCGCGTACGCCATGGCGGCCTCGCGGCACATGGCCAAGTACGGCACGACCAAAGAGCAGCTCGCCAACATCGCCGTCGCCGCCTGGAAGTGGGCCCAGCACAACCCACGGGCGCTCTACTACGGCCGTGGCGAGATCACGACTCAGGACGTCTTTGACTCGCCGATCATTGCCTGGCCCTTCAACCGCCACGATGTCTGCCTCGTCACCGACGGCGGCGGCTCGCTGGTCATGACCAGCGCCGAGCGCGCCAAGGATCTGAAGCAGACCCCGGTGCTCGTCAAGGGTGCCGGCGAGAGTCACGATCACGCCATGATCTCGGCCATGCCCGACTTCACCAGCTTCTCGGCCAAGGTCTCCGGAGACCAGGCCATGAAGATGGCCGGCGTCACTCACGACGATTTCGATCTGGCGATGATCTACGACTCCTTCACCTACACCGTGCTCGTGACGCTCGAATCCCTCGGCTTCTGCGCTCCGGGCGAAGGCGGCGACTTCGTTAGCGGTGGCCGCATCGAGCCGGGCGGCGAATTCCCGATGAACACCAGCGGTGGCGGCCTGGCCTATACCCACACCGGCATGTACGGCATGTTTGCCCTGATCGAGGGTGTCCAGCAGCTCCGCCGCGAATTCGAAGCGCCCCGCCAGGTCCAGGACATCGAGCTCGCCCTCGTCCACGGCACCGGCGGACTCCTGTCATCGGCCGGCACTGTCGTTCTCGAACGAGGAGCGTAAGAAAGTTTGTAGTTCGTAGTGGGTAGGTTGTAGGAAAACCGGGTCTTAGGGCTCTCCCTGTTCCCTGTAACCTGTCACCTACCCCCTACTCCGAAAGGACGCAACATTGGCTGATTACAACAAGCCGCTGCCGAAGCCGGATCCGGTGACGAAGCCCTACTGGGACAGCGTCAAGGATCACGAGATGAAGCTCCAGAAGTGCAACGACACCGGGAAGTTCTTCTTCTACCCGCGTGGCATCAGCCCCTTCACCGGCTCGACCAACCTCTCCTGGGAGGCCGTCTCCGGCAACGGCGAGATCTACGGCTTCGCGATCATCCCCAGCGAGCGTAGCGCCTGGCCCGGTTTCCAGGCGCCCTACGTCGTCGCGATGGTCGAGCTCGAAGAGGGTCCGAAGCTGATGACCCACATCGTCAACGCCGTCGAGGACGACGACCGCTCGATCGAAGAGAAGTTCGAAGAGCTCCGCGACGTCATCAAGGTCGGCATGCCGGTCAAGATCGTCTACGACGACGTGACCGACGAGATCACCCTGCCGAAGTTCGAGCCGGCGTAGTGGGACAGGCTCCCTCCCCTAGCCCCTCCCTCGAATTCGAGGGAGGGGAACCGACCCAAGATTTGTATGACGCCTGTAGCTCTGCTCTTGCAGCAGACCCCCCTCCCTTGGTTTCGAGGGAGGGGACGGGGGAGGGAGCCTCTTCCCCATGACCTGGCGCATCGCCCTCGCAACCGGGCGCTTCCTGCCCGTCTACCCCGACCGCTCGGCTTTGGACCGCATCGATGTCTCCGACGCTGAGGTCGACCAAAAGCGGGCGGAGGAGGAGGCCCGTGTCGCGGCCGAGCAGACGCCGGTCGATCCGGAGGCGCCGGCGCATCTGATCGCGATTCCGAACGAAGGCATGATGGCCGGTCAGCCGACGAACTGCTACCTGCTTGGCAACATCGCCGAGGGACCGCTGACGCTCGTCGACGCCGGCCGGCCGGAGGGCTTCGAGCTCTTCGAAAGCGCCTTCGCTGATGCCGGGGTCGACCCGACCCGTATCCAGCGCATCATCCTGACCCACTGCCACCCCGACCACGTCGGCGGGGCCGAGCAGCTCAAGCAGCTCAGTGGCGCGCCGGTCTACGCGCCGCCGCTGGAGCAGGCGCAGATCGAACATTTCGCGCCCGATCTGGAGGTCGATCACTGGCTCGACCACGAAGCGCCGGTCGAGTGCGACGGTTTCACGTTGACGCCGGTCTTCACGCCCGGCCACGCGCCCGGCCACCTCTGCTTCATCGACTCCGAACAGCGCATGTTGCTGGCTGGCGACATGATCTCCGGCTTCGGCAGCGTCGGCATCTTCCCGCCCAACGGCTCGGTCGCCCAGTACATCGAGAGCCTGCGGAAGCTGCTGGCCCTTCACGAGGCAGAGCCCTTCAGCGCCGTCCTGCCCGGCCACGGCCCGGTCGTCCCGGACGCCGGCGCGAAGATCGAGGAGTACATCGCCCACCGCCTCGAACGCGAGCAGCAGATCATCGACGCCCTCGCCGAGCACGGCCCGCTGACCCTCGACGACCTCCCGCCGCTCATCTACGACGAGATCCTCCCCCACCTCCTCCCGGCCGGCAAAGCCACCATCTCGATGCACCTCCAGAAGCTCGTCGACGAGGACCGCGCCGTGGTCGAGGACGAGCAGTACCGGTTGGTTGACTAACTCACCGACGGAGACCAACGCCAAGCAACCTGTCATTCCGAGCGGAGGCTTCCGGAGTCGAGGAATCCCAAGCTGGTCGAACGCGGGGTCAAGACAGGCCACGAAGCTCTGGTCAATCGGACGATGTAGTCCCGCCACATTGTGGAGAGCTTTAATACGCATCTCGCTCTTGAGTCCGCGCCTCGTTGGGATCCCTCCACTCCGCGAAGCCTCCAGTCGGGATGACAGCCACGGGGTCATCCTCGCCAAGCATCAATGAAAAGGTTGCCGTGGTCGAAAGTCCTATTTCGCATCAACACACCGGCGTGTAAGCTCAAGACGACGTCAGGTCACGACTTCGCTTCGATTCTGGCGGTGGACAGATGTCAGGTAAACCACCTTCTTCCCTGCAATATGTCTTCGGTTTCTTGTGGCGTGGTGCACTTCTCGGCGCCGGAGGCGGGTTCCTCGTCGCGCTGTTTACGATACAGATACTCGCGACAATTGTTGTTGCAGGCATCGACCGGTCCGGTCTCACACTGCTTGCCGTTCTCGCTGGAACGCTATTGGGAATTGCCGCGGGGTACGGTGCTGCTCGGCTTGTCGGAACCGAGGATCCTCGTGGGCATATCATCGTTACTGGCTACATCGGTTTCTCGATTGGTAGCCACATCGCAAGCGTTGCGACGTTCATCTTTTTCCTATTTGGACTTGCCTTCATCATCGGTCCGATTGTCGGACTTGTCGGCGGGTCAGCGGTCGCGATGGCAGTAGCCTTGATGGTGCCGCACTATCGCTCATCCGTGACGCAGTCGCGTTTCGACCATGTCATGCGTTGGAGGGCGACTGCGATTGCTTTCATCATCGGCTTCGCCATCATGCTGCTATTGTTTCGGTACGTCTATGGCTCTTGGATGCCGGATTATCTGGCCGTCTGGTGGATATACGGCGCTATTGCTGTCATTGGGGCATTTCTCAGCGCTGGCTACATCTGGTTTACATTTCCATTCCTAACGGAGTGGCATGCGGGCTTTGGTCGCGGCTCGGTTGCTCGGGTGCAGTCCGGCGAAGACACCGATTTCATATCAGCTGGCGAATCAGCCTAGACTGAAGCATAGACGAGACGTCTCGATTCGAATGGATAGAGCCATGATCTCCTACAACCGCGTCATCGACCTGACGCAGCCAATCGTGCCGGAGCAAGGGGCGAGGCCGTTCGCGATCGAGCGGGGACGGACCGAGGAGCTGACCGACCATGTGCCAGTCGATCACGACTGGTACATCATGCACCGGGTCGAGACGATCAGCCATATCGGGACGCACATCGAAGCGCCCTACCACTGCATCCCGGATGGCCGCGATCTCGGCAGTATCCCGGTCGAGCAGTTCGTCGGCGAGGCCGTCGTGCTGGATCTGAGCAAGCTGCCGCAGGACAGCCTCGTCGGCGCTGCCGAGATCGCTGCGGTCGCAGAGCAGGCGGGTGGCGTGAATGAGGGAGACATCGTCTTTCTCAGAACCGGCTACGTCGATCTGCAGGACAACCCGGCCTTTGAGCACCGGCCCAGCCCGACGGCCGAGGCGATGAAGTGGCTTGTCGAACGTGGGGTGAAACTCCTCGGCACCGACCTGAGCGGTCTCGAAGGACCGCTGACGCCCGGCCACCTGGACTGCCACCTCGTCCTGCTTGGCGCAGACATCCCCTTCATCGAGAACCTCGCCAACCTCGATCAGCTCAGCCAACCCCGCGTCTTCGTCTGCGCCCTCCCCATTCCGGTCCAGGGGCTCGATGCATTTCCGCTGCGGGTCGTGGCATTCGAGTAGCACAGCCCTGAATAGAAACGGTTCGTCACTTGCTTCCGAAGTAGAGACGTGCCACTAATAGTCCCAAACCCGCACCATCCCATCTGCCGACGCGGTGGCGAGGTGGGTAGCGTCGGGGGAGAAGGCGCAGGCGTAGACGCCTTTGGGTTTGAGGGTGTGGCTGCTCAGGAGCGCGCCGGTTTCGAGGGACCAGAGGCTGAGGTTGTGGGCGGCGGTGGTTGCGAGGAGCGGGGCGGATGGGTGGAGGGCGAGACTGGAGCCGCCGGCGGCGGCGCTGGTCCAGGCCAGGGTCTCGGTCCAGTCGGCGGTTGACCAGAGGGCGATGCGGCCTGCGGAGCCGTAGCTGATCAGGTGCTCGCCGTCGTGGGTGAAGGCGACTGCGCCGACGGCCTGCTGGCCGGTTGCGATGCGCTGCTGCTCTTCTCCCACCGACGACCAGATGACGATCTCCTCGCCGATGCCGGAGGATGCCAGTAGCGCGCCGTCCGGCAAGTAGGCGACGCTGACGACGTTGCGGGGGTGGCCGCACAGCACCGCTCGTTCCTCCGCCCCTTCGATGTCCCAGAGGCGGACGGTCTTGTCGTAGGAGGCCGTTGCCAGGGTCGTGGCGTCGGGCGAGATCGCGGCAGCCGGGACGGTGTTGCGGTGGTTGTCCAGCCGCGCCCGTAGCGACTGTGTCGGCAGATCCCAGAGGCAGGCGCTACGGTCGGTCGAGCCGCTGGCGAGAGTTGCGCCATCGGACGAGAGCGCCAGGCATTCGACCCACTTCTCGTGACCGGCCAGCTCGCCGGTCTGCTCCCAGCTATCGACCGACCAGAGGCGGATCAGGGTGTCCGCTCCGGCGGAGATGAGTGTCCGCCCATCGGGTGTGAAGATGACGTCGTTGCAATAGCCGTCATGGGCGCGGAACTCGATGGGATCGGGCATTGCGGGCGTCTCCTGACTGTCTGGGTTCGTTGCTGCGCTGATCCTGCCACAGACGTCTGTCCGGGGCAGCCATCGAATAGAGGAGGAGGCGTCCGCGTCACGCGAGCGCCTCCCCTGGTCCGTAGTTGCTTCTGGCTCTACTACTCGACGGCGGTCAGCACCACCAGACGGCTGGGGCTGTCGGTCGTCAGGTAGATCGTGTTCTGATCGGTGACGGCGACGCCGGATGCGCGGGCGTCGGGGCCGAGCGGACCCGGATCGGGCCGGTCGACCGTCGTGACGAGCTCGCCGGTCGGGGTGAACTTGTCGACCAGCGCGACGAGGTCGGAGCGGGTCAGGTAGACATACCCGTCGCTATCGACAGCGATGCCGAAGTTCAAGAACGTCGTGCTCATCGTCTCCCAACCGCGCAGGTAGTTCCCGTCAAGGTCGAAGACCTGCACCCGGTAGAGATAGGGGTCCAGCACAAAGACCTCATCGCCATGTACCGCGATCGCGTAAGGCGTAGTGAACTCGCCCGGATCAACACCCAGCTCGCCCCAGGCGGTGATGAACGCGCCGTCGGCGTCGAACTTCTGGACGCGATAGTTGCCCAGGTCGGTGATGTAGACATTACCCTGGCCATCGACGTCGATGCCGCTCGCTTCGTTCAGCTCGCCGTCGCCTGTGCCGGGGCTGCCCCAGCTGGTGACGACTTCGCCGGCGATGGTGAGCTTCACGACGCTATTGCGGTTGACGACGTAGGCGAACTCGCCGGCAAGCGCGACATCGCGGGGAGAGTCAAGCTCCTCGTTGGCCCAGAGATCGACAAACTCTCCTGCCGCGTCGAAGATCTGGATCGCCGGATCGGCATCGTCGGTGACATAGATGCGTCCCGCGTCATCGACGTCGACCCCCTTTGCGCGCTCGAAGTTCGCGCGCTGGTCGCCGCTCCAACGGTCGACGAACTCGCCACCGTCGGTGAACTTGTGGACGTAGCGGTCGTCGCGCCCGACGATGTAGACGTAGCCGGCGTTGTCGGCGACGATATCGACCGGACCCCGGAGCTGCCCCGGTTCAGTGCCCTCGGCTCCGATGGTGCGGATGTACTCGGCGTCGGTCGTGAAGACCTGCACCCGGCTGTTGCCCAGATCGGCGATGTAAAGCCGCCCAACCTCGTCGATCTCCAGCGCGGTTGGGAACATGATCTCCTCTTCGCCGGAGCCCGCAACGTCCCAGGCGAAGATGAACGCGCCATCCGGGCCGAACATGTGAATGCGGCTCGTCTCCTGGTCGGCGACGAAGATATTGCCGCTGTCGTGGACCGCGACATCGGACGGCTGCTGGAACTGGCCGTCGCCGTTGCCGGGTTCACCGACGACCATCAGGAAGTTGCCGTCCGGTTTGTAGACCTTGACGCGCTTGTTGGCGGTATCGGCGACGTAAAAGTTACCATCCGGGCCGATCGTGAAGCCGGAGGGATCGCGCAGCCGTAGATTCGGCTTGCCGACCTGGCCGATAGCCTTGACAACCGCGCCGTTCTCGTCGAGCCGCACGATCCGGCTGTTGCCGCGGTCGAGCACCCAGATACGGCCCTCGGCGTCGATCTCGATATCCTCCGGCATATCGACGGGATCGGGCACCTCGCCATCACCGCCATAGCCGCCGAGCGAGAAGCCAGCAGCTGAGAATTCCTGGATGCGCTCGCTGCCCTTGTCGGCGACGAGGATCGTGCCGTCCGTGGTTATGGCGACGCCGTAGGGTTTGTCGAAGGCGTTGATCCGCTCCTGGTCACCGCCGAGCGCTGCCGCCAGGGTGTACTCCAGCACCGGCTCGGGCAGCGGTTCCGTCGTCGGGTCTGGTGTCGGCTCAGGCGTTGGCGATGGATCGGGTTCCGGGGTCGGCGAGGGGTCTGGGCCCGGCGTCGACGACGGATCCGGGGTTGGTTCCGGCGTCGGCTGCTCACCACCGTCTGCGCCATAGCGCCAGGCGTAGTAGTGGCGGCCGACATTGCCGGCCTCGACCTGCCAGCCCTCGGAGTTGTCCGGGGTATAGGTCAGGCAGCGGCGCTCGAAGCATTGCATCAGGACATCCTTGTAGACGCCGCCGACCTTCACTTCAGCCCAGTAGGCCTCCGTCACCGGTAGGCCGGTGGCGTAGAACGGGTCGGAGAAGAGCTGCGCCTGCTGCAGCTGCCCGTCGACGTAGACGAGATCGCTGCTATTCATGAAGGTCCAGAAGGGCGATGCGACCGTGTGACCTGTCGCGTGCACGTAGTGGGCCGCCGTCACGCCCTGGCCGGCAAGGCTCTCGTCCAGATTGAGCTTCCCGGAGCGGTCGAGCCGCTCGATGATCTGGCTGCCCTCGTCGCGGCCAGGCTCATCGCTGACCCGCCCCATCGTCATGTAGGCCGGGCCGCCGAGGTCGTCGGCGTCGCCGGCGACATTGACCAGTGCCGGCTCGCGCTGTTCGAACTGGCCGTCGCCCACCTGCATTTGCCCGGTCATCAGCTCGACAACGAGCAGGCCATTGGTGATGTCCCAGGGTTCGGCGGCCCGGAAGCCGTTGTCTTCCATGCGGGCTTTGTCGAAGTACTGGACGGCGCGCCGGCCATCCGGCGCTTCGCCATAGCTCTCCTGCAGCGCGTTCGTGAACGCCTCCGGCCCCCACATCCAGGTGCGCGAGACCTGGCCGGAGCGCACGGGCTCATCGGGGCGCTCCCAGGTGCGTTGGAAGGCGTCGCCAACCGGCGCGGCCGCCAAGGCCTGATAGAACATCGTCACCAGCAGCACCAGCGTCAAACCGGCGATGCCGGCGAACCTGCGCGCGCTCCCGATGAACAGGTCCGGCCGTGGCGACCGGCGCTTGGGAAATCCTGCTGAGCCTGGTGGATCAGTCAATCGAATCGACATCGTGGCTACCTCCTCGTAGCGTGGCGGCCGCGCCAGCGTTGGCGCGGCCGTCTGCTGACTTTGAAACCGTGTCAGGTCGCGAGCGCCCGTTGGCGGCTCCCGCGAGTTACCAGCTCCGGGCCGTCGAGCCAGTGGGCACGGAGCGTCCTGTCCGGTCCGCGGCCCCAGACCAGCGTGACCGTCCGGGTCGCGCGCCGCGTCTGCCTGTTCGTTACCGGTTGCTGGTGAATCCCTGCGTTCATCATGACCTCCTCGTCGAACGCTGCCGGCCGCGCCGTTGCGACCGCTGTTCAAGAGGATGGATCAACCGCGCTTTACCGAACAGGAGAGGAATGCGTATTTCGATTCGCGCTAGGATGAGACGAACTACTCATTGTGGTTTCTCGATAGAGCATCGCCGGGCCATCTCAATGTCTCGCGCGATCTGACAGCGGGCATACTGGCGGGTATGAAGACGACGATGCAGACAACTCACAGCGATACCGAACCGCTCTTCGGCCGCGAACGTGAGCTCGCGGCGCTCCGGGGTGCGATGAGCGACGCGCGCGCTGGGGCCGGCAAGCTCGTGCTGGTGAGCGGCGAGGCCGGCATCGGGAAGACGGCGTTGATCGAGCACGCGCTGGCGACCGACGCTCCCGGCGCGGCGATCTTCATAGCCGCCAGCCGCGAGCTTATGACAAGCCCACCATTCAGCCTCTGGGCCGACCTCTTCGCGGCTCATCGGCGGTCGGCGCAAGTCGGGCAGGAGATCGAGCTGCCGGCCGCGCTCTCAGGCGACACAGATCCGGCGCAAGCCACTGGCCGGGGTGAGCTATTCGCTGATGTCCTCGCCTTCGTCACCCGGCTAGCGGCAGAGCGCCCGGTCATCATCGTGCTGGAGGATCTGCACTGGTCCGATGACGCCAGCCTGGAGTTGCTGCACCACCTCGCCATCAGTATCGATCACCTGCCAGTGCTGCTTATCGGCTCCTACCGCGATATCGAAGTCACCAGCGGCATCCCGCTCTATAGCCGGCTGCCGGGGCTGGTGCGCGACTCGCGGGCAACGCGCATCGAGCTGCGCCAGATCGACGCCGACGCGGTCGTCGGGTTGGTTGCGGCGCGATACCCAATGGAGGACGCCGGAGCACAACAACAGCTGGCGGCCTGGCTCTACCAGCACGGCGAGGGCATCCCCTTCTTCACCATCGAGCTGCTCTTCAACCTGGAAGCCGATGGGACGCTGCAGCAGCAGGATGATGGTTGGAAGCTACAAGACCTCGGATCGGTCCAGGTACCCCTGCTGGTTCGGCAGTTCGTCGATCAACGGCTGGAGCGGCTGACTCCGAAGCAGGTTGAGGTGCTGCAAGTTGCGACAGTAATCGGCGACGAGGTGTCGCTGGATCTCTGGACGGAGCTGGCAGCGGTTGACGAGGCGGCGTTGATCGACGTGATCGAAGTCTCCGAGGAGATCGGTATCCTGCGAGAGCTGCCGAGCGGCAATGGCTACCGCTTCAACCACGCGCTCTTCCGGGCGACACTCTACAACCGCCTGAGCCTGCCGCGCCGCCGGGCCTGGCACGGGCGGGTCGGCAGGCACCTGGAAGATGGCACAAGCCCCGACCCCGACATCGTCGCCCACCATTACCAGTTGGCCGGCGATGCCCGCGCCGGCCGCTGGCTGATCGACGCCGGCCGGCGGGCGGTCAAGAGCTTCGCCTATGAGATGGCGGCGCAACGCTTCGAGCAGGCGCTGAATATCCTTGGCGAAGGGGAGCTCCCGGCGGCCGAGCAGGGTTGGTTGCTCTGCGATCTGGCGATGACCTTTCGTTTTGCTGACGCCGACCGCGGGCTCGGCTATAGCGAGCGGGCGATGCGCCTGGCGCGGGAGTCCGGCGACGATGCCCTGGAACTCTATGGCTTGTGGTGCCAGACGCAGATCCGTTGCCTACGAGGCGATAACGCTTTGCGCGAGGTTGACGCCGTCGCCGGGGCGCTGGACGCAGCAGGCGACTACCCCGGTATCCAGGGCACGATGATCGTGCCGACCGGTGGCGCGCTAGCCCAGGCCTATGGCCGTTACGGTCACTACGCACGGGCCGATGAGGAGGCTCGCCGCTACCTCGACCACCATCCCGGCGAGGTGTCCGAAGCCGCCAGCCGGGCCTACTCGGCGCTGGCCCTCTCCGCTGCCGGCCGTGGCGATCCGGCGGCGGCCCGGCAGGCATTCGGACAGGGCCGGGCAATTGCCGCCCAGCTGCGCGATCCGCACCTGACCGGGATGTTGCTCAACTGGGAGCTGATGGATGTCGTGATGCCCTACGACGCCGATCTGAAAGACGCCCGCAAGCGTCTGGCAGTGGACGCCCTGGCTGCCTGGGACCGGGTCGAGATGCCCGGCAGCCGTTCCTCGTCCACGCAGGAAGACGCGCGCCCAGCGACCGACATGTCGGTCTACGCCACCCTACTCCTCGACGGCGACTGGGAGACGGCTGAGGAGCAGGCGCGGATCGACCTCGAATTCGACGGCATGCGTTTCGACGCGTTGCGCGTCCTCTGTATCCTGGCCGCTCGCCGGGGTGATGTGACTGCTGCCCGTAGCTATCTCCAGCAGGCGCTCCCCCAGGGCGCGGCGACGGAACCAAGCAACTACTACTTCTTCAGCGCTCTCTGGCTCCAACGCACCGCCGTGGAGCTCGCCCTGGCGTCTGGCGATACCGCGCTGGCGACGCAGTGGTTGGACGCGCACGACGCCTGGCTGGACTGGAGTGGCCGGCTGCTCAACCGGGCCGAGAGCCGCCTGCTCCGCGGGCGCATCCACGAAGAGCGTGGCGATCTCGTCCTGGCGCTGCGCTATGCCAATGAAGCGCTCGAGCTCGCCGGCAAGCCGCGCCAGCCGCTGGAGCTGCTGGAAGCTCACCGCTATCTCGGCCACCTCGCGCTCGAACGAGGCGAACTCGACGCTGCCGCCGCGCATCTCGACCAGGCGCATCAGATCGCTACCGCTTGCGCCGCGCCCTACGAGTCGGCGCGAGTGCAACTGGAGCGGGTCGCGCTATTACGGCGGCAAGGACGCGCCGAGGATGCTGGCGTTGTCGGGGACGAGGTCCGGGCGACGGCGGAGCGGCTTGGCACGCAACCTCTTCTAGTGCGGCTGGAGGCCATCGAGGCCGAGAAGGCCGGCACACCGGCAGCCGCAGCCGTGCCGGGCGGCCTTTCCCCGCGCGAGCTGGAAGTCCTCCAGCTCGTCGCGCGCGGCATGACCGACGCCGAGGTTGGCGAGCAGCTCTTCATCAGCCCGCGCACCGTCGGCCGCCACCTCCGCTCCGTCTACAACAAGCTGGGGGTCAACTCCCGCACCGCCGCCAGCGCCTTCGCCTTCCAGCACGGCCTCGTGACCGATCTCTAACTGAGGGTCCAGATTCCCTGTCTGTGACACACGAGTTGACTGATAGTCTGGCGATTTCCGGATAGCTCAACAAGCAACGAGCCTGTCATTTCGAGCGGGGACCCGCGGTGTGGGAGCGAGAAATGACAGTTTCGTTACGGTTGAGTTGCCCGATGAGATGGGACAATCCCTTCGCTTCATGAGTGACTGAACACTAGAGTATGGCCAATCCAACAAGGCCGTCTATCCAGTTCCGCAACCAGCGCCTGCGTTCCGGCGTCTTACCTCTGAGGAGACAATGTAGCCGCGCCATGGCGCGGTGGGTAAGAGACAGGAGAAGCGATGTTTTTCCGATGGCTGCGGCTACCGGCCGCGCTGGCAATGTTGCTTGTCGTCATCCTGACGAGCCTTGGTGTTTCTGCACAATCGGGCCTCGATCCGGCGATGGCCGCGCTCTGGGAACGGACGGACCGGCCTGTCGCCAATCAGGAGGTTGACCGCTCGTGGCTGTGGGGGCCGCAAGCCAACCAGATCCTGAACGAGCCATATACCTACGAACCACTCGACAACAACCAGCGATTGGTCGCCTACTTCGATAAGAGCCGGATGGAGATCAACAACCCCGACGGTGACGCCGATAGTGTCTGGTACGTCACCAACGGACGCTTGGTTTGGGAGATGATGACCGGTCGGGTGCAGATCGGCCAGGACCCCGACCAGTTCGACTTCGTGCTCCCGGCGACGATCGCCGTGGCTGGAGACTTCTACGGCTGGACGACGCCAACCTACCAGGCGCTAGGACGGCATATGCAGACCGCCGACGACCGCACAGGCCAGATGGTGACGGCAACGATCGACCAATGGGGCGAGATCGGCGCAAATCTCTCGCCGGCCGAGGACCGCGCGATGGCTGCCTACGTCACTTACGAGAGCGGCGACGGCGACGTTGGCCACAATGTCCCGGATGTCTTCTGGACCTTCCTGACGCAGGAGATCGAGCCGCTGGTCGAACCGGCGAACTGGGTCTTCGTGATGGGCTATCCGCTGACCGAGCCCTACTGGACCAAGTCGACGGTCGACGGCACCGAGCTCGATGTCATGGTGCAGTGCTTCGAGCGCCGTTGCCTGACCTATACACCGACGAACTCGGACCCCTTCAAGGTCGAGATGGGCAACGTCGGTCTGCACTACTACACCTGGCGACACGAGAGCTACAGCTACCCATGCTCGGATGACCCGCGCCGCGGCTTCGGCGAGCTCTGGCGGAACAACGACCAGGTGCGCGCCGCCATCGGCTGCGCCGAGACCTACTACGGCGGTGAGATAGCGATCCCGACCGCCTACGAAGAGTTCGAGCACGGCGCGATGCTCTGGATCCGCATCGAGGATGTCTATTACTCAGGGCAGACGGTCATCGTCATGTACGACGACGGCACCTTCGAGCGCTTCGACGACACCTGGGAGTCCGGCCAGCCGGTCGACGATCCATCGCTCAATCCACCGGACGGCCTCTATCAGCCGCAGTTTGGCTTCGGCAAGATCTGGCGCGATGTGCCGGGAGTCCGCGAGCGTCTCGGCTGGGCGCTGGCGCCGGAAACCGGCTCGAACGGCGCGTTCCAGCGCTTCAACTATGGCGCGATGATCTCGCGCGAAGCTGAGGACCAGATCTGGGTCTTCTACGGCGACCTTTACTGGGACCCGGACGGCGCCTGGGATGTCTTTGAGGACACCTTCGATGAGTAGGGGTTAGGTGACAGGTTACAGGGGATAGCAGAGGGAGAGCCCCGGCGGGCGGCCTCGGTATCCAGCCTGTGACCAGTTCGCGGTATCATTGGGTCAGCGCGTAGTCCACGCTACGCGTCAGCCTGGCGGGGGCAGGTGCGCTAACCACAATCTGTCCCCGCCTTTTTCTATGCCCGGCTTTTCGCCGGACCCATTGCACAGCGCTGGTCCACCAATTGCGAGGAGACCGCACCCCCCAGCGCCTGCTGCCACTTCACTGTCCCGGCCATCCGTCCTAGACTGGCCCTGCATCGAGACGCAGGAACACCACAACGAGAGCGCTGGAGGATGACATGACGGCAACGGACACGATCGCTGAAATCAAGGAACGTATAGCGAGGGAAGCGCAGGCGCTCCATCCGCGCCTGATTCAGATCTCCCAGGGCATGCACGCCAACCCGGAGATCGCCTTCCAAGAGCATGAGGCGATGACGGCGCTGACCAACGAGCTCGAGGAGCACGGCTTCGAGGTCGAGCGTGGCGTTTCCGGCCTCGATACCGCCTTCGTCGCGACCTACGGCAGCGGCGAGCCGGTTGTCGGGATTCTGGCCGAGTACGACGCCCTGCCGGGGCTGGGCCATGCCTGCGGCCATAACCTGATCGGCACCTGGGCGATGGGCGCTGGCATCGCGCTGCGCCGGGCGCTGCCGGATTTCGAGGGCACGATCAAGGTCATCGGCACGCCGGCCGAGGAAGGCGGCGGCGGCAAGGTCACGATGGCCGAGGACGGCGTCTTCAACGGCCTCAGCGCCGCGATGATGATGCACCCGCGCGACACGACCTACCTCGATCGCGGCTCGCTGGCCGTGACGCCCTACAAGCTCGAGTTCCACGGCAAGTCGGCCCACGCTTCGTCGAGTCCCGAGACCGGGATCAACGCGCTCGACGCCGTCATCCAGGTCTTCAACAGCGTCAACGCGCTCCGTCAGGCCTTCAAGCCGAACACCCGCATCCACGGCGTCATCACCCACGGCGGCGACGCGGCCAACATCATCCCCGACCACACCTCGGCGACCTTCCTCGTCCGCAGCGCCGACCAGGAGTACCAGGAGGAGCTCAAGCAGCGCTTCCGCAACATCGTTGAGGCGGCGGCAACGGCGACCGGCTGCACTGTCGACATCACGGAAGGTATCAGCTACAAGCAGCGCGTCAGCAATCTGGCGTTGGTCGACACCTTCCGCGAGAATCTGACGGCGGTCGGCATCGACTACGAGGTACCGCCGGAGGGCGCGGGCGTCGGATCGAGCGACATCGGCGACGTCAGCCAGCTCGTCCCGACGATCCACCCCTATCTCCAGATCTGCGATAAGGGCATCGGCAATCACACGCCCGAGTTCAACGACGCCTCCGGCAGCGCCCGCGCCGACGAGCTAACGGCCACCGGCGCAACCGTCCTCGCCTGGACCGCCGCCGACGTCCTCCTGAACCCGGAGCTGCGCGACAAGCTCAACGCCTCATTCCAGGAACAGATGGGGCGCGAACCGGCGCGGTAACCGCAGCTCGTGTTGACGGTCGTCGCCTAGAGCGTGCCGGGAATGACGCCCGATAGCTCATAGAACTGGCAGGGCTTGCTCGGGGTGAAATAGCGCAACCTGTTGGTGTACAGGCTGCGGCAATACTCCAGCGGCCCATCGTCGGGGATGACGTGAGGGAGCGTGTAGCGCGCGCACTCCGCCGAGCGTCCGAATAGGATCTGACCGGTGAGCAGGTTTATGCAGAGCGTTTGCGGAGCGGCCGAGGGCAGCTCTAGCGCGTACTCGCCGGCGGCGCAACCTCCGCCTGAGGACTGTCCTGAGAGCATGCCGGTGAACGAGGAGACACAGAGGGTCACAACCTGCTTGACGGCGACGGACTCGATTGCCGTGCCGGTATCGTCATCGGTCACCCGCACTCCGATATCTGTCTCCGCGCTGCCCGACGGTAGGCTGCACGCCGCGCTGCTTGCCGCCTGTGGCCCAATGTCGTAAAGGCCATCGCCGTCACAATCGAACTCGTAGGTGAGCGGATCATTGATCCCGGCGACATCCGTCGCCGTGACGGAGACAGCGACCGGCTGCCCCGGCGCGACCGGACCGTCGGTGGTGATCGCATCAATCATCGGAGGGACATTGTTGACGGTTATCTGCGTCGAGTCGTCGTCGCTACCGTCCCCGTCATCGACCGTGGCCGTGATCGTGTAGTTGTCGCTGGGCGTGCCGGATGGGTTGTCGTCCGCATAGGTGTGGCTCGCCATACAGGTTTCAGCGTCATGATCGATGACGCCTGCCTCGGGCGCTGTGCCGTCGCCCCAGTCGATCGAGCAGGTGTGCGTTTCGCCGGCGTCGGCATCGCTGTACTCGACGGTGAGGGTCGTCGATTCCGTTTCGTTGATCGTGTCCGGCGCGGCGGTGATGGCGATGATCGTTGGAGGACGGTTCGTAACCAGGACGACCGTCGAACCGATGGCCTCCCCGATGTCTCCATCCATGACGCGCACGCCTACCGCATAAGCGCCCGCGTCCTCGAAGACGCAATCCGCCGAGTTCACGAGGTCGGGGCCGATTTCGTAGATCCCGTCGTTGTCACAGTCAAACTCGTAGGTCAGCCCCGCGTCGGCGGAACCGCTCGCATCGATGAAGACTTCCGCCGCATCCCCGACCAGGACCGGTCCCGTATTCCAGACGGCGTGAATCTGGACTGGCGGGACGCCGGCCATCTCGACCGCGCCGGCATCGCAAGCGCTGTTGACCGGGCGGGAGACGCCGCGCTGATCGACAGCGGTTGACGATGTTCCGCACGCGCCAGTCGCGATGCTGTCCAGGGCGGGACTCCCGGCTTGCAGAAAATACGTGTCGGTGGGACCGCCGTGGTCCGCCAGCGTCGCATCGAGCAGCGGGTCGGTATTGGGCTGGTCGTTCGTGCCGGTCAGGTTGCAGGAGGTGTCGTTGCTAATGTTGTAATCGAGCGAGGTTATGGTGCTGTTCGTGTTGTTCAAGTCACAGTTTGCATCGGTACTGACGCCGGTCGAATCGATGATTGATCCGCCAATTGATACATCCACAGCGTTATCGTTGATGTAGAGCGTGCTACCGACACTGACCGACTCGTTGTCCTTGAAGGTGCTGCCTAGAATCGTTATCGTCGTCGGGCCCTGGAAACTGCTGACCGCGCCGCCGCCGGTAGCCTGATTGCCTGCAAACGTGCTGCTCAAGATGTTGAATTGCTTGCCCGCTCCGCCCAGCGTATTCACCGCGCCCCCGGCGCCCGCGCTATTGGCGGCGAAGGTCGAGCCCAGCACGTCCAGGCTCGCTTCTTGCAGGAAGATGCCGCCGCCAATGAGGGCAGAATTCCCCACAAACGTCGAGTTGGAGATCACACTGGAGCTAGCGCTGATGAGGAAGATCGCCCCGCCTCCAGCGTCTTGAGAATCGGTAGCTGAATTGTTCAGGAACGTGGATGCGTTCACGGAGATCGGGTTGGCGGCATAGATTGCGCCGCCGAATGCGCCGGTGATCATGGCGCTCTGGTCACCGACCGCATGATTGCCGTCGAAGATGGTTGAGATGATCGTGAGCGTATCGTCCGCCGCGTGGAAGCTGGCGATTGCGCCACCCTGGACAACGTTGCCCCCGCCGGCATTGTCGGTGAATGTGCTGCCGACGATCAGGGTCGCTCCGGTTGTGTAGATCGCAGCGCCACGGACGGTGCCAGTGCCAACGTTTTGCAGCTCATTGTTATGGAAGGTCACCCCAAAGATGTTGAGATCGCCCTCGCTGTAGATCGCGCCGCCCGTGGTGACGTCGCCCGCCTCGGACCGGAGGCCGTTTTGTAGCGTGAGGTCGACCAGTGTCAGGGTGCTGCCGGATGCCACATTGAAGAAGGGGCTGCCCCCATCGAAGACGACGCCACCGCCGGATATCGTCACATCGGTGGTGATGTCGATAGCCGCCGTGAAGTTGACCGTCTCAGCACATTCGAAGATGAGGGTGCCGCCGCCCGTGGCCTGGACGGTTGCGATCTCAGCGACGAGCGTCGCGAAGTCGCAGGTCATGACAACGCTGTCTGCCGCCTCGGTCTGTGGCACCGCAAAATCGAGTGGCCCGGTGTGCCGGCTAGCCAGTCCGGAGAGCGCTGCGACGAGCGCGAGCAGGCCTGCCAGTCCGGCGCGCAACATTCGGCGGTGCATGAACGCCCCCTCTTGGTTCGCGGCGTGTTGCTGTCATTGTCTGAGACGTTGAACGCTGACCCTAACCTACATCATCCTGAGCTTCCGCAGGAACAGAGGCTATGGCAAGCTGCACGGCGACGCGAAACAGACGAGCTACTGCGTCCGAATCACCACCAGCGTGTCCGCCGCCGACTCCGGCCCCCAGACCTCGCCGGGGCGGCCGAGGATCTGGCGGACGTTGCCCGGGTTGTGGGGCAGTGAGAAGCTGGTGAACTCCTCGGTCTCGGGGTCGAAGCGGACGATGGTGTTTGCGCCAAAGTCACTGAGCCAGACGATGTCCTGATTGTCGACGTAGACGGCGTAGGTCTGCGGATTCTCGCCCGGCAAACGCCACTCCCGCCAGCTGCCGTCGGCGGGGTCATAGACGGCGACCTGGCCGGCGTTCCACTCGCTGACCCAGATGCGGCCCTGGGAGTCGGACCACACGCGGCGCGCGCCCTGGCCCGTTGTCGGCGGCTCCAGCACCGTTGTCTCGCCGGTCTCGATGTCGATCTTGCCAACGTAACTGCCAGCCAGCGAGGCGTAGTAGATCTCGCCGCTCGGTGTCGCGGTGATGCCGTAAGGGCCGGGTCCGCGCGGGGCATCGAAGACCTCCATCGCGCCTGTGGCCGGATCGAGCCGCCCGTAGATGCCATTCTGGCCGGTGAACCAGAGGACGCCGTTGCCGTCGAAGGCGGCGGTGTTGAGGTTGGCGCTGGGCCGCTCGGCTGGTAGCGAGTAGACCGTCACCTCGTCGGTTGCGGGATCGACAACGACGATCGCGTTCTGGCCGCCGTCAGTGATCCAGGCGCGCCCGTCCGACCCGACGATGACGCCGTGCGGCGCGGAGCCGGGGCCGAGCGGGATCGTCCGGGTGTCGCCGGTTGCGGGATCGAGCCAGCCCAGCTGGCCGGAGCGTTGCCCGGTGTACCAAACCCCGCCATCGGCCGCCGGCGCGACATCGTGCGGCCGCGACGAGGGCACTGGGAAGCTCTCCAGGCGCGGTTCTATCGTCGCTACCGGCGTCGGTTCCGGAATGGCTGTCGGCGTCACTGTCGGCTCGAGCCGCGAGGGGGTCGGGGCTGCCGGTGTGGCCGGCGGCGCTGGTTGGAGCATCGTCGCCGTTGGCTCGCTCGCTGGTGGATCGGTAGCTGTTGACGCGGGTACCGTAGTCGGCTGTTGCGCCTCTGCCGCTGAGGATGTCGGGTCCAGCGCCGCGGTCGAAGTCGTGTCAGCTTCCTGTGTTTGGACAGTTTCGGCCGGCTCCGCCGTCTCGTCGTCATCGCCGTCTTGCAGGCAGGCGGTGATGGTCAGGCTGAGGATGATGAGGATGGCGATGATGCGTGGAGAGTTCACTGCGTACCTCAGGACCAGATGACGAGCTACGTGTCCAACCGAGTGGTGTTTCTGTTCCTTACTTTACGTTGGAAAAGCGGCAAACGGTTTGAATCGTTCCTATGTGTGTGTCGCGCCAGCTTGTTGGCTGGCTGTCATCCCGACTGAAGGCTTTGCGAAATGGAGGGATCCCAATGACGCGCGCGATATGAATGAGTCCGGTGTCGATGCTCTGATGACGGCTTCATCATCTGGACGCACAAGCGAGGAGAGCGTTGGTTGGAGTTCAGCTCCACAATCGCTTGAGATTGGGATTCCTCCACTCCGCTACGCTCCGGTCGGAATGACAATCCTAAGATGATCATGTCCAACTAAAGTTTCCGGGTCGCTAGCACAAACGTGTCGGCAACGCGCTTACGGGCGCGGACCGCGACGAACAGATAGATCGAGGCGACGAAGATCCCGTTGGGCCGGACCTGTCCAGATTGCGGCTGGCTTGCTCACGACTCGCCGGGGAACTCGCGCTCGATCTCCTCCTGGGTGAATACATCGCCTGCCGCAAGGGCATCCTCGGCCTCTTGTAGCGCCCACTTGTCTTCGTCTGACAAATCCTCCGGCTCCAGCAATGCAGCGCGCAAGAACGCTCGCTCCACCGGGTCAACCTCCGAGCTAAACCGTTCCAGGAAGCCTGCGAGTGCGTTCTGGTCCTCGTCTGACAAAGTATCAACAAGATCGTGAATGTGTTTGGCGGCAACCATGCGAGTGCTTCTCATGTGCAAGTTGGTGAATCAATCTCGAAAGTGTAGCAAGCATCTATGCCAGCACCCCGAGCGCCAGTTCCAGCGTGTCGGCGATGCGGTTGCGGGCGCGGACGGCGGCGACCCAGTGGGTCTGGTATTGCTCGCTGGCCGGGTCTAGGTTGGGCAGCATCGCCAGCGGGGTCAGGGCCGGGACCTCGCCGGACTGCCAGGCGTGCCCGTAGCGATCCTGGCCGTAGGGGCCGGTGACGGTCGAGACCAGCGGGACGAGTAGCCGGGCGAGGGCGAGCATCGTCGTGTTGATGCCGTCGGCTTCGGTGACGTCTATGCCAGCGCTGTGCGAGCGGGCCTTGCCGGCACGGATGTCGAAGCGGTGGGCCAGCCGGTGGAGCTCTTCTGACTGCTGAACCAGCCGGGTCATGTCGATGTCCGGCACATTGGCTCGGCCGAGTCGCGCCAGCGAACTCGCGAGGGCGCGGGTCATCGGGCCATAGCGGTAGGGCAGCACCGGCGCCGTCAGCAGCTCCCAGACCCAGCGGGCATAGAGCTGCAGGTGGAGATCGAGCCGGCCCTTGTCGAGCTTGTCCAGCGTGTTGTGGATCGAGTGGTGCCACCAGCCGAGCGAGGCCAGGGCGGTCCGGCGGATCTCCTCATCGGTGAATGACGTGATCCCGGCCAGGTTGGTCAGGCCGACGCCGAAGAAGGAGCTGTCGCCCGTCCTCCGCGAACGCCCCCAATGGATCGGCATGCCCGGCGCGATGTCGCGGGTGATGTGCTCGATGAAGTCGCGCGCGTCGTCGGTGGAGCTGAGGTGCCAATCGGTCGTGTTGGCCATCGCCGGCTGGTCGATCTGGAGGTAGCCGACACAACGCGCCTTGAGGCGGTCCCACTCGACGTCGGAGAAGCGCGCCGACGAGATCATCGTGCCGGTCTCGTGGCCCATCCAGAGTCCGCAGAGCATTCCCCTCCGCAGCTCGCCCCGATGGGCGGCGAAGGTCCGGGCCAGCTCGATGATACAGGCCGTGCCGGCGGCGTTGTCCGTCGCCTGGGGACCGAACCAGGAATCCTGGTGGCCGCCCAGCAGCATGAACTGTTGCCCCGGTCCCGCGCCAAACTCAGCGCTGGTCATCGTCACGTCGGTCCAGCGGTTGTCGGCCTTTGCCGCGACATGGACGCGCACTGTGCCCTGCTCGCAAAGCGCCTTGAGCTTCAGCCCCTCGGTGCGGGCGATGCCGACGCAGGGGATGTCGGGCATCTCGGTCTGCAGCGCCTCCGGCGTCGGGTTGCCCCAGGCCGACTTCATCGAGCCGAAGGGTACGGCTTCATTCGTCTCGTCGCCCCAGTTCATCATGATCTGCGCCGTCGAGCCTTTTTGCCAGGCGATCAGCGCCTTCTCATGCCGGGCCGGGGAATAGGAGAGCTCGGAGAGGGTGATCTTGCCGCGCACATCCTTGCCCTCGTAATCCGACTCCGCCCCGGAGCCGACGTAGACCAGCACGCCCTCGATGCCGTCGGTCGAGGCCGAGTGGCCGAGGGTGTGGGCCTCGATGTCGCGCGTTTCGGGCGCGAGCAGCCGCACCGCGCCGGCTTCCGGGAACGACACCAGCCCCTGGAACTCGTGCAGCCGGGAGTCCAAACCAGCCTCGGTGAAGCGCTCGCGGGAATACTCGGCCATGCGGCGGCTGTTCTCCGACCCCGCCAGTCGCGAAGGGATCTCGCTGGTTATCTCCTCGATCATGGTCCAGGCTCTATCGGCCGAAAGCTCTCGCTGGATATCTTCAAACGGCATGGCATCCCCCGGTGGTGTGCGCGGCGTATACACGGCAGGGCATTATAGTAATGATGTCTGCTTCAACAGCCGGGTTGAGGAGGTGCGGTCATGTACAAGCTAGATCGCGAGCGTCTCGAACAGTTCGGACGGCGTTACCCTGACGACCGCTGCCGCCAGATTGCCGGTTATGTGCTGGATACTCCCGATATTGCCCAGGATGATCACATCTGTGCCGCGGGCATCTTCAACGCTCTCGAGGCCGCCGAGCACGCCCAAGACTTAGCGATCATCGAAGTCAGTTATGGTCAACTCCGTTCCGCCGCTGCATCCGATGCGAAGCGATTGTGGCGGGTGTATGGAGGACAAGCAACAAGCCGAGACCGATAGAGTCAGGAGTGGCCTTCTATGTATAGTCTGGGGGTTGCATAAAGGGATAGGTTTCATAGAGCCTCTCCGGAGTCCACTGTTCGTCGATCCGAATGCGCTCTTCGACCTCGGCGGGATAGGCTTCGGCGTAGGTCAGAGCTGAACGCAACTGGTGTTCCGTCAGCCAGTGGTACGCCGCCCGCAGTCGTTCCCAATCTCCGTCGACCGACCTATACCCCATGACAATCTCCCAGACCCCCAGCCCAGAACCTGTCACCTTTGCCGTTCTTCCTGAAGGCGTATCCGCGAAGTAGATCCCAGGAACGTGGCGCATCTTCAACGCTTCATCAAGTAGCTCATGCACAACCGTCGAGAATTCCTGGCCGGATTGCCGTGAAAGGTGCTCCACGCCCTGAGCAATGTGGTCCTTGAGTTGTACTGTCCGTTGGTTTCTCAATGATCGACTTCGTTCATATGCGAGTTTGAATGTCGAGACTTGCCGATGATGATACGTCAGCCGGTGATGGCGAGTGCCGGGCACGTTCTTGGCAATTTGCGAATCCCACCTGGAAACCGCCTGGAAGCGCTACGCGGCGAGCGAGCCGGTCAGTTCAGCATTCGCGTGAACGATCAATACCGCATCACGTTTCGATTTGAAGGTGGCAACGCCTACGACGTAGTCTGCGAAGACTACCACTAGCGGCCACGATGGCCATTGGAGCAGGTTCGTGATCCCGACAGATAGCGCTCCCGTGCCGGCTGGCGAGATCCTTCTGGAAGAGTTCTTGCAACCGCTCGGTATGTCTCAGGTAAGCGCCGCCAACCACGCGGTCGGTGCGACATGGAAAAGATCGCCTGTCGCGCTCCTACGTGCCCTGCCTGCGGGCGGGGAGGCTGACGCCGGGAGAGGGGCGTTCGAGGAGGACTTCGCGGCGGAAGCGGAAGAGCTCGGCCGGGCGGCCGCCGGTGCGGGCGGTCTGGCCAGTGCCCTCAACGAGACCGGCACGTTCGACCAGCCGGCGGAAGTTCTGCTTGTGCAGACGGCTGCCGCTTAGCGCTTCGACGACCTGCTGGAGCTGGAGCAGCGTGAAGGTGTCCGGCAGCAGCTCGAAGACAACCGGCCGGTACTGGAGCTTGCCGCGCATCCGGCTGATCGCCGTGGCGGTAATGCGGCGGTGATCGTAGGCGAGCGAGCGACCGGGGATGAGCACGGCGGCAGGCAGATCGACGATCTCGCCGCTGACGACCGCCTGATCCTGGTAATACTCCTCGACCATGCCCGCCTCCCACAGCAGCTCATAGCGATCGAGGGCGCGTTCCGGATCCCAGGCTGAAGGCCCAACGCCGAATGCGACGGCGACACGGTCGCGGCGGTGGCGATCGAGATCGTCGCTCGCGCCCGCCGCCCAGCGCTCGAGCGCCGGCAGAATGCGCTCCGCGATGAGCGCGGGCACGCCGGCGCGATGATCCTCCCAGGGAAACAGCTGGTACCAGTCCTGCCACCAGGTTTCTGACGAAGCCGGCAATTCATGCTCCTGGACGAGAGCGAGATAGGTGACGGAGAGAACGCGGGCCGGGCTGGATGGCTCCCGGTTGAGATCGCCGAAGGTGTAGAGCTGCTCGACGTACCCGAGTTCAAGGCCAGTACGCTCGCGCACCCAGCGGCGCACGCCGAGCTCCAGCGTCCGGTCGCGTTCGGTATCGAGCCGGCCAAAGGGCAACGTAGGCTGGCGGTCGTCGTCACCCCGCAGAGTCAGGATGCGTGGGGTGCCGTCGGTCACGGCGACGATAGCAGCGTTGAGGCGGATGGTGATCGGTAGTGGCACGGCGCGCTTCCCGGTTGTCTCTGGCTGGCAATATCAGCCTGAGTGTACCGACCGGAAGCGCGCCGGTTGCGTCTTGCGACGGAAGATCAGATGCGGATCATGTGCTCGATATCGAGCAGATGGTCGATCAGCGTCGGTTGCATCCCAGCGTCGTCGAGGTTGTTGTCGGTGAGCACGATCAGGCGGAGGTCGTTGCCGCTGATGATCCTGATCGCGCCTTCCTCGGACGTGATGTCCCAGTAGGCCGGGGAATCATCGTTCGTGGAGCTCATGGAGACCGCCGTCGCCGCGAGCTGCTCGGCATCAGCGACGCTCGTCGCGGCGTTGGCAACGAGCAGGCCATCGACCGTCGTGAGCACCGCGCCGTGGATGACACGGTATTCGAGTAGATCAAGCAGGCGGCTCTCGACTCCTGAACCGCGCGTTCCGGCAGACGACATATCAGGTTCCTCTTCCTCAGATCGCGGTCAAACGCGACGCTTTCCGGCGCGTGGCCGGCTACATCTTGATCTCGCGCATGAGGCGGCGCGTGGCCATCGCCATCGAGGCGTGGTTGCGGGCCTGGGCGCTATCGCCACGACGGCGGTAGATGTCGGCTAGTAGACGGTGCGCGAGATCCGCTTCCTGATCGTGGTAAGCGCAGAGCTCGAGCGCCGCGATGATCGCGTTGTGGCGTCCCGGCGCGTGCCGAATCAACCAGCGGTACTCGGTGAAGGCGGCGTGGATCTCGCCGCGCTCGCGCAGCGCTTCGGCGTATTGCCAGCGCGCCTCGTCGTCGCGCGGGTTGCTCTCGACCGCCTGCTGGAGCGCGGTGATGTCGCTTACGCTCTCCTGCGCCACCGGCGCTGGTTCCGGCGCGGGCTCGACGACAACATCGGCTGCAGTGGATTCCGGAGCAACAGGCTCGGGCTCCGGCACGCTGACCGGGGCTTCTGGCTCAGCCTCCATAACTGGCTCGGGCTCCGGCGCAGCCGCCTGGCGCGGCGCAGCCTCAGCAACGCTGACAAACTCGCGGTCGCCGGTGATGACGCCCTGCTGGACCAATGCAGCCTTGGCGGCGCGAGAACGCTCGAAGATGCCGGTGTCGGCAACCAGGTGTTCGGCCGACGGCGTCGACACATTGGTGTGCGACTGTGCCGGGTCCAGCGCGGCCGCGCCGACATCGGCGGCGGCAACCGCTTCGACCGGATCACGGCCCTGGTCGCGGTTGTGCCGGTCGAGGTTCTGGCGCGCGGCTTGTTCAACCTCGGCCATGCGGCGCTCGAACTGCGGATCGAGCGAGCCGCTACTCAGCTCCTGGCTGAGATCGAGGTGCTCCTCCGCAGCAGCAGGGAGCTCGAGGTCGAGCGTGATCGACGGCACGTCATCACCGTCGGCGACCTCCGCCAACAGCTCCTGGACGTCGATACCCGCGCCACCGTCTTGCTGCTCCCACGGCAGCACGCCGAACTCGAACGAGTCGGGCTCGTCAACCTCATCGAAATCTTCAAACGCGAAGGGCTGGATGCTGTCGACCACATCGACGGCTTCGGCTGGCTGGTCGTCGGCCGGCTGCAATAGCTGTTCGACTTCCTGTTGCGGACTGCGGGCGGGTTCGGGCTCCGCCGGTTTGCGGACCGGGTCGACCGACGTGACGAGGTCCATATCCTCATCTTCGAGCGCGAACGGCTCCAGGCCGAGCGCGTCGAGGTCCAGGAGCTCGTCGGAGCTTTCGCCGCCGGGTGTCGCCGAGGCGAGCTGGGCGTCGATGTCGTCCCAGCCATCGGCCAGCGACGGGAAGGCCGCGTTTTCGTCGCCCGCGGCAGCGCTGTCTGCAGCGCCGGTTGCCGTGCGAGTGGGGTCGAAGGGCGCAAGGCCCTCATTGCCGAGTTCACCAAGCAAGCGGGTGAAGCCGGTGCCGGAAGGCACGATAGCCTGTGCTTCTTCTGGTGGTGTTGCCGGCGCGGCAGGCTCGGGCGTAGCAGCTTCGGCTGGCTCAGCTGCGGGCAGCTCGGCCGGCGGCTCCACGCTGGCTTCGTCAACTTCTGCGCCGATATCGAGAATCACCGTCGCCTGGTCTTCTTCCGCGACCGGCGGCGCGTTCCGGCTCGGCTCCTCGACTTCCGGCAGTTCCGGGAAATCATCGTCGTCGAGGTCTGTGCCGAGGCCGGAGGTGTCGCTCAAGCTACCGCCGCCACTGAAGACGCCGGGGGTGACTGCCGGCGGGCCGCCGCCGATCTGAACGGCGTCGGGGTCCTCGATCTTGATGTCGAAGTCGATCTCAGAGCCTTCGAAGAAGCCCGAACTTTCCGGCAGGGCTGCGCCGTCTTCCGCCCCGAAGTCGTCGAGGCTCATCGGCTCGATGCCCTCGATACCGCCGAGCAGGCTCGCCAGCTCAGCTTCGTCGACATCCTCGTCCGAGAAGGGCAGCGGCTCGTCATCGAGGTCCATGTCAAGCAGGTTGATGGCCGGGACAGGCGCTTGCGCCGGTTCCGGGGCGACCGGCGGCGCTTCCGCGATCAGCTCATCCAGCGACTGGTTCAGAGGCTGGAAATCCTCGATCTCTTCGGCTGGAAGCGGCTCGACCTCGACGGTGTCTGGTTCCTCGTCTTCTTCCTCGATAGCTTCCGGGACAAATGAGGAAGTTGTTGGCTCCACAGGAATCTGCGGCAGCTCGTCGGTGAACTCTTCGAGCCGGATTGGTTGGAGGTCGTCGATGTTGGCTTCGGCATAATCATCGTCGGACTCCGGCTGGAAGGTGAAGTCGGGCGCAGGCGCGAATTGTGGCCGCTCGCTGACGACAGTATCGACAACATCGGCCAGCGCCGGCTGCTCGTCGGGCTTGACGAGCAGGAAATCGGTATCGGCCCGCGGCTGACGCGCAACCAGCAGCGCCGTCACCGCGCTGTCCGGGTCGAGCCGGCGCAGGCGCTCGCGGTAGCTGGCGGCTGCGGTGGTGTCGCCGTCGCGCTGGGCGATGTCGGCCAGGATAACCAGGGCCGGGATCAGGTCAGGGTGATCTTTCAGGAACTCCTGGGCGATCTCGGCGGCGTCGTCGTTCTCACCGAGGATCCAGAGCGTCGTCGCCAGGCCCATCCAGAGGTCGATGCGGTCCGGGAGGGCGATCAGCGCTGACTGATACTCCTTGATAGCCCGGCGCAAGCGCGACGCATTGGCGTGGATCTGCGCCAACGCGGCGTGAGTGAGCCGCAAGCGGCCGTCGATGCCGTAGCGCTTAGCCGCGACGCGGTTGATCGGCTCGCGGAACTGCTCATCATAGGGGGCCAGCTCCCAGGCAACCTGGCAGTAGGCCAGGGCGTGGTCGAGCACGCCACGGTCCTCGGCGATCAGGCCGAGGCCGAGGTAGGCCGAAGGGTCCCGCGGATTGTGAGCGAGCAGGCGCGCGAACCAGCCTTCGGCTTCTCCGACCTGGCCCTGTTCAAGGTAGGCCAGCCCGAGCAACCGTTGGGCTGCCGCGTAGTGCGGGTACTGGTCGATGATATGTGTACACGATTCGACGACCGAGCGATAGTCTCCGTTGTCGAAGGCGACCTGCACCTGATCGATTGTCGAACCGAGCGAGTTACTCATGGCTTACCTGCACCCTTGAATGTTTCGGCATCTATCTACGCTCGCCACCGGGCAAAATGCACGTAGCCCGGACTACGGCAAGCTAAGACCGCAGCATTTGCATTATATGGAGCATAGCCCCGTTGCCATACCCTAATTGGTAGCCGATTACTCCCAAAACTACGTCAAAAGCGGTGACCGGGCTGCTTTGCGGCGCTTCCGGAGCAGGCAGGGGTCATAGCCGCGCGGCAGCCCTGGATATGTGCCCCGGCAACGGAAGTATGGCGTCATCAGGACCTTCTACCCTCTATGATCGAGCGCGAAGATTCGAAAATGTAGAATAGACCAGGGCTCCCGGAGCGACTGGCACGACAATCGTGGGGAGGGGCAGCAGCGCGTTTGCAGCGCAGTGGCTGTTCCGGATGTGGTTCCAACGCTGGGAAGCGAACGACCAGTTTGACTCAGGATCAACTGCATACCTATAAATGCAATGCGTATGTTGCCGCCGTTGCGATTGCTGCAATCGCATTTCTCGGCGCATCATTTGCGCTGGTTCCAATAGAGATCACCACGGCGCTGCTCGTGACGGCGGCATTGCTCGGGATCCTCAGCCTCATCTTCGAGGTCGGTATCGCCTTCCCATTGCTGATCCACGGCGCAACCAGCTTCTCAACCGTGACCTTCATGGCGATGATCTTTCTGCTACCGTTCCCTACCCCGGCGCTGCTCGGCGCCATCGTCGTGCTGGTCAACGACATCTGGGAACGCAAGCCGTTCCGAAGCCTCGTCTTCAATTTCTCGAACTACGCGCTCACCTTCGGCCTGGCGTCGTTCGCCTGGTACTACTTCAGCGACGGTCGTGCCCTGCACGAGCTACCGCTGACCATCGAGTCGCTGGTGGCGGTGCTCTCTATTCTCGCGATCTTCTACCTTGTCAATGTCTTTACCCTCAACGGCTATCTGGCGGTCGCCAACCGCCGCCCCTTCGCCTATATCTGGCTAACCCAGGATGCGGAGTTCCTGCTCCCCTATGTCAGCCTCCAGGTCGTCGGGATGCTCTTTGCCGCGCTCTGGGGCACGGCACCGGCGGCGATCCCGTTCCTAATCGTGCCGGCCGTGACAACCTACCTGGCCTTCGAGACGATCAAACGGCTCCAGGGGCAGACCCAGGACGCGATGATCGCGATGGCCGACGCCATCGACGCCCGCGACCAGTACACCGCCGAACACTCCCGGCGCGTGACCGATCTGGCGGTCCAAATCGCCGAGGGCTACGGCTTGCGCGCCCAGGAGATCGACCGGGTCGAGCTCGCGGCGCGCGTCCACGACCTGGGCAAGATCGGCATCAGCGACGTGATTCTGAACAAGCCGGGCAAGCTGGAAGACCACGAGTGGGATCTAATGAAGGCACACCCGGTCATCGGTGAACAGCTGCTCGGCCCCTACCGCCAGTTCCGTCACGAGTCGACCATTGTCCGTCACCACCACGAGCGCTGGGATGGACGCGGCTATCCGGACGGCATCAAAGGCAATGATATTCCGATTGGCTCGCGCATCATCGCCGTGGCCGACGCCTTCGACGCGATGACCTCGGACCGGCCCTACCGCAAGGCGCTGCCGGACGAGGTAGCAATTGACGAAATTCGCAAGGGCGCGTTGAGCCAGTTCGACCCGCAGGTTGTCGCCAGCTTCTTGCACGTTGCCGAAGATATGGCCAAGGTGACGCCGATCACCCGGGCGACCGAGCACACCGCCTCAACGGCCGCTCTGCCCGAAGAGATCCGCCAGATCTCCGCCGCCAAGTAGCAAGCGCGGCGTTACGCTCCGGCATCCGACGGCGCTTCAACGCTGTCGCCATCGCCGAGTTTGCCGGCTTCTCCCGCCGCAACGATCAGCAAGACGGTGAGCATCAGCGCCGCCACCATTGTCATCACGAGCGTGTCTGGGTCGAAGTTCGTGCCAGCAACCAGCAAGGCGGCGGCTAGATTGCGTTGCCCGGTTCCGAAGCCGATGGTCTTGCGAGCAGCTGAGCGAGAACCGGTGGCCATGAGCCAACCGGCGACGACGCTTGCGGCCGCGAGGAGCGCCGTGCCGATAAAGATCCAGCTGCCGATAGCGTCAATGATCTGCTCCCACGACACGAGAATCCCGGCTGAGATAGCGATGACGAGGCTGAAGGTCGCGATACGGGAGAGCTCCGGCGCCCAACCGCCGGCAGTGTCGGGGTAGCGGGCCGCGAAAGCCAACGCCAGAGCGAGCGGCAGCAGCATCAGAAAGATGAGCGATTTGGCGATGTCCCACGGCGCGATCTCGACGCCTTCCAGAATCAGCGGGACGACCAGCGGCGCATAGGCCACGGTAACGACCATCAGCACGACCATCGCCCCGACGGATAGCGGGACATCCCCATGCGACATCTGGGCGAGCTTCGGTAGGAACGGCGCGCCTGCCATTGCGCCGAGCAGGATCAACGCCGTCTGACCGGGCGTATCCAGCGGCAGCGCCTCGCCAATACCCCAGGCAAGCGCCGGAACGACGATGAAGTTGGCAAGCAGGAGCGCGGCCAACAAGCGCCCGTTGCGGAGCGGATCGACAATCTGGCCGATTGAGAGGCTCATGCCCAGCCCCAGCATGCTCGTAACGACGAAGGCCAGCACACCAACCTGGGCGACGGTTGTCAGGGTTTCCGAGATCATGCCGGCCTACATTTCATCGGCGCGTCGCAGTAGTCCTAGCGATGTATGCGAAGTGAGTCTCAGCGTTGCCGGGACAGAGCGGAAACACCGCCCCAGCAACGCCGGTGAGCGCGGTCGCTATCCAGCCAGGAGCTTGGCCTTGGCCGCGGCAAACTCGTCGTCATTCAGCGCGCCGCTCTCGTGGAGCTGGGAGAGCTGCTGAAGCTGCGCCATGAGGTCATTGCCGGGTGCGGCCGGCGGGGCCTGGGCCGCGAAGGCAGCCTGGGCCTGCTGCGCTTGCATCGCCGCCATCTGATTCTGGAGCGCCTGAACATCTTGTTGTGACTGGAACGCGGCTTCCTGGGCGGCGGCTTCTTGTTGCTGGGCCTGGGCACGGCTGTCCATCGCGCCGCTCATGCCGCGGTGAACGGCCGTGGCCGTGCCGGCGATGACGGCGGTGCGGGCCATCGTCCCGACCAGCCCTGGCCCTCGTCGGCGCATCGCTCTTCGTCGCATCATCGGTGGTTATCCTCTCGCATTGGTGGGTATCAGTCTTCAGCCTCGACTGCGGCAAGCTCTTCAATGACGGCGCGCGGTATCCGCTCGCTGACGATGACTTCGCCGTCGGCCTCGCGCACGGCCGAGACGAAGCGCGACGCCCAGGTGTTCTCGAAGAGCAGCAGGCCGGCCGAGGAATTCGGCTCCAGGGCGTTGGCGAAGAGCAGCGCGTCGTCATCCGAGATCATCCCGCTGACATCGGCGACGACCGGGTCGAGCGCCGCGCGTTCGTCCTCATCCAGCTCCGTGAGCTCGACGATCGTCAGATCGCCGTCGGCGTCTTTCTGGACGAAGAGCAGGTCGATGATCCGAACGGTGCCGTTGTCGACGAGCTCGGTGAGCGCGGGAACGATCTGCCCGGTGAACTTGTTGCCCGGGAACTTGACGACGAGTAATTCAATAGGACCGTGACTCACGTAGCGACCTCCTTGGTTCAGCAATAGATCCTGACAAACGCTCCGCTAGTTTGTGTACTCGCGGATTTGTGCCTGGTAACGGGCCGCTTCGGCGACTTCCTGGCGCGAACCGGGTTTGGCCGGCAGAATCGCGCCAACCAGCCAGAGCAGCGGAAAGAAGATACCGATGACACCGAGCAGCGTGTAGCCCTTGACGAAGGTCAACCGGCAGACGGTGAAGAGGCATACGATATAGACGGCGAAGAGCGTAAAGCTAAGAAGCCATTCGAGCCCGGTCATAGTGCGTGTTCCCCTCGTGTGGCGCGGGCGTGCAACGACGGCTTCCGCGCAGTGGTTGTGTTACCCGGTGACCCAGTCACGGGCCTCGTCGATAGCATCGAGATGGTAAACATTGACATCGCCCGGCATGAGCCAGCCAAAGGCCTTGACCGAGCGCCGCATCCACGGCGCGTCGGTAACGACGGCGATGCGCTCGTAGGAATTGAACGTCCGCATGCCCAGCTTGACGTCGTCCCACATCGCGTCGGCGTCGTAGCCGGTGAACTCCGCCCCGAGAACATAGAGCAGGCGGATCTTGTCATGGTCTTGCAGGCTTGCCTGGATAGCCGGGACGAGCACGTCCTCGTAATCGTCGTCATCGACCTCGCCGCTTGCCCGCACACCGATGACATTGTCGGGCAGATCCTGGATGAGCTCCAGCATGTCGCGGTCCTCTCCTGATGTCTCCGGCTCCCACGGCCGGTTCGGGCTACGTCGCTGTGCGTTGACTCTGTAGCGGAGCATAACGGCAAGGCGCTGCGCCGGCATCCGCCCCCTAGTCGCAGTTTCCGGTTGTAGTTGCCGCGCGTAGAACGCGCAGCCGGCAGTAGCCCACACTGAATGCCGACTGATCCCAGGAACTACCACCCCGTGGTTGATTGCGCCCGCGGCAGGCGCGCGTAGGCTGGTAGTGTGAAACTGGTTCGTGCAGTCCTTAGAAAGAGGAGCGAGTCTTGAGCACGCTTGTTGCGATTACCTATCCGAGTAAGCAAACCGCCGAAAGCGCCCTGGCGACGTTGGGCCAGCTTCAGAAGCAGGAGCTGATCAGCATCAAGGACGCGATCATTGCGACCAACGACGGCGAGAAGATCCAGCTCGATCAGGCGGTGAATCTGACTGGCGCAGGCGCGTTGGGCGGGGCCTTCTGGGGCGGTTTGGTCGGTCTGATCTTCCTGATGCCGCTGGCCGGTATGGCCATCGGCGCGGCTAGTGGCGCGCTTTCCGGCAAGCTGAGCGACTACGGCATCGACGATGACTTCGCCAAAGACCTGAGCTCGAAGGTCGACCCGGGCCAGGCCGCGTTGCTGCTGATGGCCGACACCGACAGCCCAGACCGGGTTGTCAGCGAGATGAAGAAGCACGAGTTTGGCGGCGAGATCATCTACACGAATCTCTCGTCCGAGGACGAACAGCGTCTGCGCGACGCGGCCGCCAGCGCGTAGACGCATGCCGCGCCAATAGAGCCAATGGGGCAGGAGCAGACTTCTGCCCCATTTTGGGTTGCATCAGGCAAATCAAGACGACGGATGCTTGCAGCCAGAAATCATACTGGCTACGATGATGTGGGCGGCTAATGCAATGTATGCGATGAGATGGGCATATCAGGCAAGGATGACGCGCCAGCTAATTCCGGATCTCGCTTGATCTTGACATATGCAGTATCCGCGCCACTGAGGAGACAGTGTCACGCTTCGAAGGGATGATGAGTGTGACGACTGTAGTGGATGATGACGCCAGTAGCCAAAACGACATTGCGACACTGCTTGCCATGCGTGCCGGGCGACCGGCCGGAAGGCCGGAGGATATCGCGCGCTGGCGGCAGCTGCACCGCATCGAAGCGAGCGTCGCGCCGGCGCTCCTGGTAATTGGGCCGGCCGGCTACGGCAAATCGACGCTGGTCGGCCAATGGGCGCAGGCACAACAGCGCCCGGTCATCTGGCTCACGGTTACGCGCCGTTGCAGGAGCCTGGAGCGCTTTGCACAGCTGCTTTGCGGAGCATTCCAGGCTGCGGGCGTGCGGGCCGACGCGCTTGCAGCAGTTGTCGCCGGGCCTGATGCCGTTGATGTGGATACGGCGCTACACGCGCTGCACACCGACCTTGCGGCGTCCGGCCAACGGGCGACTATCGTGCTGGACGACATACACCTCGCAAGCGATCCGGCGATCTTCGAGCTGGTATCGGAATTTATCGACACCAACCTGCCAGGTCTCCGGGCAATCATCATAAGCCGGGCGCCCCCGCCGCTTCCAGTCGCCCGTTTCCGCGTCCGCGGCTTGCTCGATGTACTGAATGCGTCGGATCTGCGCTTTTCTGTCGATGAAGCGCAAGAGCTTCTCTCCGAACGCCTGACCTACAACGTATGCGATGACGTGACGAGACAGATTGTGCAGCGCATGGAGGGCTGGCCGGCCGGTCTGGAGATGGTCGCGCTGGCCGTGAACCGCCGCCCGCCGGATGACATGTTCGGCATCCTCGAGAGCTTCAGCAGCGACGACCTCCTGCTACGTGAATTCCTGCTCGAAGAGGTGCTGAACAGCCAGCCGGCAGAGGTGCGCGAGTTCCTGCTGCAGACTTCGATTTGCGAACACTACTGCCACGATCTCTGTGCGGCGGTCACCGGCCGGGATGATGCAGCCGAGCTCCTGGACCGTATTCAGCGGGCCGGGCTATTTGTCGTGTCGCTCGACGCCCGCGGCGAGTGGCACCGCTATCACCAGCTCTTCGCGGAGTTCCTACGCACTCAATTGCTGCGCGAGCGCGGGAGTGAGCAGGTCGCGGCGCTCCACCGCAGCGCCTGTGAGTGGCTGGCCGCCAACGGCCTGACCGAGGATGCGCTGGATCACGCCGTCGCTGCCCAGGATTGGGAGCTTGCGAGCCTGCTGATCCGCCCGGAGGTCGTGCGCTGGTTTGAGCAAGATCGAAGCGCGGAGATTGCCGAGTGGTTGCAAGAGTTCCCATCCGAGCTATTGGAACACGACGCGCTGCTGGCCTTCTTACTGGCCTTTTCCCTGGCGCGGCTCGGGCATGGCCGGGAAGCGCTTGAGTGGGGCGCCGTTGCCGAGCGCATCTGGGACGCTGAAGGATCACTGGATGAGCGGTCGATTGCTACATTCGTGCGCGGCTGCGTGGCCCGCTTCCGGCTCGATGGCGCAGAAGCTGTGCGTCAGGCTGAACGAGCGCTCGAACTACTCGACGAGGCCCGTGCGGGAGATACGTCGCGTCCAGTCACCCCTAACGGCATCTGTTTCTACGACATCCCCGGCTTGCCGGGTGTCAGCAACACCGCGAGCCTGGTGCAGCGCGGCACCGGTCTGAGAATGCTCGGCCGATCCCAGGAGGCTGAGCGCGAGTTGCAACAGCTCTTTGACTACGCGCAGCGCCACGGGCCAACGCTCATTGCCAGCGCCGCGCTGACCGATCTCGGCATCGTCTGGTCCCAGCAGGGCCGGCTGCACCAGGCGCACGACGCCTGGCTGCGGGTGATCGAGCATCTAAGCTTGCCCTCCCCGCCGGTGCGGCGCATGGCCCTGATTCAGCTGGCCGGCCTCTACTGCGAATGGAACCGTTTGGACGACGCGCTCCCGCTGCTCGTTGAGGCAGAGCAGATGTCGGATGAGATTCAATATCTGACACTACGGACCGAGCTCTACCTGACCTGGGCGCAGCTCGAGTGGGCACGCGGCCACAGCCAACTGGCCTATCAGCGCGTGACCCAGGCGATCAAGGCGGGCGAAACGCTCGATAGCGAAGTCTACGCACGCGCCGCGCGCGCCCTCCGGGCCCGCTTCTGGCTGCGCGACGGCGAGCTGGACGCGGCACGCGCCTGGGCGCGCGAGGCCGGTCTCGCGCCAGACACCGATCTCGACTACGGGAGCTTTGAGGAGCATCTTTCCTACGTCCGCGTCCTGATGGCGAGCGACGATTCACCGACGGCCGTCTGCTTTCTCGAACGCCTGCTGATCCAGACCGAGTCCGACGGACGTTACGGCGACGCGCTGCGCATCCGGGTCGCGCTGGCGCTGGCATACCAGGACCTCTTCGATCTCGACGCGGCGATCAACACGTTGGAGCCCGCGCTGGAGCTGGTGAGGCAGGCGGGATACATCCGGACCTTCCTGGAGGAAGGGACGTCGATGGTGCGCCTGCTGCGAGTCGCATTGCGCCGCAACGTGTCAACCATTCCGATCGCAACGCTGCTGAACCTGGCCGGCGAGGAAGTGACGATTCGCCGGGTGACTCACCGGGAGCTCGTCGAGCCGATCAGCCCGCGTGAGATCGAGGTCTTGCGCCTCATTGCCGTTGGGCTATCAAACAAGGAAATTGCCGAAGAGCTCTGTATCTCAGTTTCCACCGTCAAGCGGCACATCACCAACGCCTACGGCAAGCTCGGCGTCTCCAACCGGGCTGAAGCAATCGAGCGTTCGCAAGCATTGGAGATCCTGCAATAGCGTCGACGCGAGTAGTCCCGGCAACGCCGCCCTGCTGCTACGCCCCCCAGGTTCCACCCGATGGTTGATCTGGGATGAGATCGACACGAGTATTCTCCAGCTATGAGCATTGAAGCAGCGTGTTGCAGACGTTTACCGCGCGCCGGCCGGTAGGTAAACAATGAGTGAGAACAAACTGACAGAGCGCGGGCTCGACACGGGCGGGATCAAGGATGGCGCGGTATCGGGCTTCGCCACCGGCCTCTTCTCGATCCCGGAGGGCATGGCCTACGCCCAGCTTGCCGGGGTCAACCCGGTCTTCGGCCTGTACTCGGGCATGGTCGCGACGCTGGTGGCCGCCCTGACGACCGGCACGATCCTGATGATCTCGACGCTGACGAGCGCGATTGCCCTGACGACGGCCAGCGTCCTCAGCGAGGCAAACATCGCCGACGAGGATCTGCCCGGCGCGATCTTCACCCTAACGCTCATGACCGGAGCGGTGATGCTCGTCATGGGGCTGCTGCGCCTGGGCGGGCTCGTCGATTTCGTCTCGCACTCGGTAATGACCGGCTTCGTCCTCGGCGCGTCGCTGCTGATTCTCATCGGCGAGATGGGCGACTTCTCCGGCTACGATCCGGAGGGCAAGAACAAATTCGGCGAAGTCGTCAACTGGTTCGCCAACGTTGGCAGCTGGGATGGCCCAACGGTGGCTGTGGGCGGCGCGACGATGGCGCTGATGCTAGTCCTCAAGGTCGTGCCGCGCACCGAGAAAGCGGCGGCCATCGTAACCCTGTTGATCATGACCATTATCGTAACATTGATCGACCCGGCCTCGGTGGCGCTGGTGCGTGATATCTCGGAGATCCCGAACAGCCTGCCCCAGCCCGAGCTGCCGAAGTTCTCGTTGATTCCGAACCTGGCGGTTGGCTCCGTCTCAGTCGCGTTGGTGGCGCTCGTCCAGGGAGCGGGGATCAGCACCGCCTACCCGAATCCCGGCGGCCGGATCGCATCGCAAGACCGCGACTTCGTCGGCGAGGGTCTCGGGAATGTCGCTGGCTCGTTCTTTCAGTCCATGGCAACGGGCGGTTCGCTATCCCGGACCGGCATCTCGGTCGGGGCAGGCGCGACATCGCGCTGGGGCGGGATCTTCGCCGCCGTCTGGCTCGGGTTGCTGGTGCTGCTGCTCGGCAACCTGGCCGAGCTCGTGCCGCTGGCGGTCATTGCCGGTCTGCTCTTCGTCATCGCCGGCGAGCTGATCCTGGCTCGCATCCCGAGCGTCCTCCTGGTCTTGCGGACCTCGCCGGCATCGAGCGTGGCGCTGGGGCTGACCTTCTTCGGAGCGCTGTTTATCCCGCTCCAATGGACGATCTTCATCGGATCGGGCCTGTCGTTGCTCGTCTTCGTCCAGCAACGTCACGCTGCGGCGGACTCGTCCGGGCTAACGCGAACCAGCGACGGCCGCTGGGTCGAGACACCGCTGCCGGAGCGTCTGGAATCTCATCAGATCACTGTTATCGACTACCGCGGCTCGGGCTTCTTCGCCGAGGTCCCGCAGTTCCGGACCCATGTCCCAACGAGCGGTGATGCTGAAGGCGCAGTGCTGGTGCTGCGGCTGCATGACCTGGATCGCATCAACAGCACCTTTGAAGGGTTGCTCGCAAAGCTCGCGGACGCCCTCCGGCAGGGCGGGAACCACCTGATTCTGGAGGGCGTCCGGCCCGCGGTGCTTGCGACGCTGGAGCGCTCGGGCACCCTCGACCAGATCGGCCGGGAGAATGTGATCCCGCCCGGCGCAGCGCTTACTGAAGGGCTTGAGCGTGCCTGGAATCGAGCGCTGGAGCTGATCGGCGCCAGTAGTTCTGAAGAGTCGCAAGAGTGACTAACGGCGGTTGGCGGGCGCAGGCGCTCCGATGGCCGCAACCTGACCAGGAGCTGGTGGTGAAAGAGAGGCAATGTTGAGATGAAGGAGCAGCACAGTATGGAAGAGCTCGCGAGTAATCCGATCATGCACGCCGGGTACGTCGAGACGGTTGGCCGCTTCGCCTACATGTGGGGCTGGCCGCTGGTGAATAGCTTCAACCGGCGCGCGGCGATCACGCAGGCGCCCGAGCCGGGCCGTCTCGGCGGGGTGCTGCCGGTTGCGCCACGCGGGCGGATCGCGATGCTGAACGACTACATCGCGCCCGGTGAGACATTTGTCACCTGCCCCAACCAGGATGTCGTCTATGGCCTCGGGTTCTTCTCGGTTGACGAGCAGCCTGTCGTGGCACAGGTTCCGGATTTCGGTGAACGCTTCTGGGTCTACGCGTTGTACGACGCCCGCAGCGAGCAGTTCGGCGAACTGGGCCGGCCGTATGGCAGCGAGCCGGGCTTCTATCTGATCGCAGGCCCGAACTGGGACGGCGATGTGCCGGACGGCATCATTGACGTCTTCCGCGCGCCGTCGGAGTATGCGAGCACGATTCCACGGATCTTCATGGACGATACTGCCGAAGATCGGGCCGCGATACAACCGCTGGTCAATCAGGTGCTGGTGTACCCGTTGAGCGAGTTTGACGGCACGATGAAGACCAAGGATTGGAGCGACCTCCCCTCCTTTCCAGCCCCGGAGTCCGAGGGTGAAACGCGCTGGGTCGACCCTGAGAGATTCTTTGACCAGCTACCGGATGTACTAGGCGCCGTTCCGCCGCTGCCAGGCGAGGAGGCGCTCTATGCAAGCGTGCGCCAACTGCTCGGCACGGCTGCCGAGGATGAAGATGTCATGCAGCAATTGATCGCGGTGGCGGCCGAGGCAGAGCGTGAAGTCATCGCGCCGATGTTCGCCTGGAAGCACAATGGCGTCCCGGCCGGCAATGGCTGGAACCGCTCGGCCAACAATGCCGTCTGGGGCTATGACTACCTCATGCGGACGAGCACGGCACGCTCGAACATGTACGACAACCGGCCAGCGGAAACGCAGTACTTCTATACGGACAACGACTCTGACGGTAATCAGCTCCGTGGCGACAAGCTCTACGCGATCACCTTCCCGGACGGTCAGCTGCCGCCGGTCAGGGGCTTCTGGTCGCTGACTCTGTACAACGAGCATCACTTCTTTGCGCCGAATGACCTCGGCCGCTACTCGCTCGGAACGAAGAACAAGGACCTGACCTACGAGAGCGATGGAGCGCTTGTCCTTTACGCTGGCGCGACATCGCCTGGAGCGGATCGGGAAGCCAACTGGCTGCCGGCGCCAGACGGGACCTTCTCGCTCTTTATCCGGTGCTACTGGGGCGAAGAGGCGATTCTCGATGGTAGCTGGACACCGCCATCGATCACCGTCGTTGAGTAGTTTGGCTCTGTCGCCGGCAGTCAAACGCGACCGCCTGCAGTGATGAACGACGGCGGCGAGGAGGGCGAGCGTGACAGGATCCGGGACCGCGGCTGGGGCTGAAGAAACTCCCGAGCGCTATGGTGTCGTGCTTGCGCGTGCCGTCGCGCTCGGCGTCTTTACCGGGCTCTTCGGACTGGCGTACCTCACCGGGATCGAGGAGCTGACCGAGCTGATCTGGCCAGAGTGGGAACATGCGGGATGGTTCTCCGGCAATCTCTGGATGGTCCTGATTCCCGTGCTGGCGGGGTTGCTGGTGGGCCTGGTCTACCGGATCTTCCACTTACCGACCCGTTTCCCGGGCTTCATCGACGACCTCAAGGATGGCGAGGTCGACCCGGAGACGACACCGGGCGCGGTCGGAATCGCCGTCGTCTCGCTGGTCGGCGGCAGCTCGCTGGGGCCGGAGGCGCCGCTCGGGGCGGCCGGCGGCGCGGCCGGCACCTGGCTGGCGCGCCGCAGAGGTGGCAACGCCGAGGATGTGCGCCAGGGCAGCTTCGTCGGCATCAGCGGCGCTTTCGGCGGGCTGCTGTCGACGCCCATCGGCGGACCCTTGCTGGCCTTCGAGCTCGAACACGATCAAACGCACAACTACTACTACACGAACCTCGTGCCGGGTGTGATTGCCGGGGCTGTTGCGTTCGGGATCATGTGGCCGGTCGTTGGCGCGCCCTTCGGCGGTCTGCTAGCCATTGAGCGAGTCGACTTCAAGTCGTGGATGCTGCTGGCAGCGGTCGGATTGGGTGTCTTCGGGACGCTAGCAGCTGTCATCGTTGGGATGATTCTTACCAGCCTGGCGGCGCTGATGCGGCCGCTCGACGCGCGCCCGGTGCTGCGTGGACTGGTTGGCGGGCTGGCCGTCGGGGCAATCGCCTACATGCTGCCGCTGACCCTCTTTTCCGGCCAGACATCGTTGCCGGTGATTCTCGGTGAATACGAGAGCTTCGGGATCGAGATGCTGCTGGCGCTGGCGCTCTTCAAGGCCGTTGCGCTCGGCTTCAGCCTGGGCGGCGGCTTCTACGGCGGGCCGATCTTCCCGACCTTCTTCATCGGCGCGGTGTTGGGCATTGCGGTGAACGCGCTCTTCCCCGACGTCCCGTTGATCCTGGCCGTTGGCGCGGTGATGGCGGCGCTTGGAGCGGCCATCGCATTGCTGCCGCTTTCGATGGCGGTGCTGACCGCGATCCTGATCAGCGCCGGCCTCGAATACTTCGGCGCAATCGCGCTCGCATCGGTGACCGCCTATGCGCTACGTATTGCGCTGACGGGGCCGGACGCGGAGGGCGACATGCAGCAATCGGCCTCGGCGGAGACGCCGTGAAGCTGGCCGGCGTTACTGCCGCCGGAACTGGAGACTGAGGATCAGGCTGGCGGCAGTGGTCGTCACGAGCGCGATCGCGGCGGGCCCGATGATCGTCCAGTCCGGCGAGGTGTTGCCACGTAGCATGACTTCCTGCAAGCCGCTGATGCCGTAGGTAACGGGCAGGATGTAGGCGACGAGCTGGACCGGCGTGATGAGGTTATCGAGCGGCAGGAAGAAGCCGCTGAAGAAGACGGCCGAGAGCAGCAGAATCATCGCCGCCTGGACGGCCTGAGTCTCGGTTCCCGCGACGGCCGAGATCAGGAAGCCGATGCCGAGCGATGCGGCCAGCACGAGCCCCACGATCAATGCCATCTGGAGCCAGTTCCCGAGCAAGGGCACGCCGAGACCGTAGACGATGACCAACGCCAGCACCCCGCTCAAGACCGCCCCGATGACGAAATAGGACAGATACTTGCCGGTCAGCACCTCGCGCGGGCTGATCGGGGCCACCCGGAACAGCTCGAAGGTGCCACCGGTGCGCTCGCGCACCAGGGCGAGCGCTGTCAGGGTGATCGCGATGTGCTGGATCAGCAGCGCCAGGACCGCCGGGGCGTAGAAGTCGACGAAGTCCGGCGAGGTCGGCGCGAGGTTCTCCTCGTCGGCCTCAAACGGCGCGAGCAGGACATCGACCGGGATGGCGGGCAGATTTGCGGCGGTCGTCGCGTAGGCATCGCGGCGTTCGGCGATGAACTGGAGGTCGGGCTCTACCACCTGGGGCTCCGCACCCTGGTTGGCGATGGCTGTCGAGGTATTGGTCAGGCCCGTTTCGATCTCGGAGAGGTTTCGGTCGATGGCTTCGAGCGACTGGATTGGCGGGCTCTCCGGCGCGCCGCCGGCTCCGACCGACCGGGCCGTCGCCAGCAGGATGAGGCGCGATTGACCGGCGGCGTCACGGGTATCTTCGGTCAGCTCGCGCAGCGTTACTAGCTCTTCCTGCGCTTGCTCTGCGTCGCCCGCCGCGAGGGCGGTGTTCAGACGTTCCAGGCCAGCGTCGAGCTCCTGGGGATACTGGTTGAGCTCCTCAAGCCCGGAGCGAGATTGGGCCAGCCCCTGTTCGAGCACCTCCCGCTGAACGATCTGATTGAGCTCAGCCGTCTGCACACTGGAGTAAAACTCCAACCAGTTGCGCTGGAAGGGCACCAGCTCGTTGTAGTAGATCGTGATTTCGGCCTGCTCCCCGGCCGAGATGGTGTCGAAGGCGTTCTCGGGGAAGACGACAACGAGGTCGATCTCGCGGCCGTCGAGCGCCTCGATCGCCGGCCCTTCATCGGTCACAACATCGACGAGCACGAGCGGCGAGACGAAATCGTCTTCATAGTCGGCGCGGTCGGCGCTCAGATCGCTCTCCGGCGGCACGACGAGCACCGTTTCAACGGGCGGGGTGCGGCCCTCGTAGCCGATCCCGAAGAGCAGCAGGACAAGGAAAGGCGCGATGATCAGCGCAACAATGAGCTGCGGTTGCCGGCGGATCTGAGTGATGTCCTTGCCGACGAACGACGCCGGCCGCAGGATCATGCGCCAGAGGCGGTTAAGCAGGTGTCGCATCTAGGCAGGCTCCGACGAACGTTGAACGAGCTCGACGAAGACGCTGTCGAGCGATAGCTGGACTTCTCTGATCTGGTCTATCTGGAAATCGCGGCCGCCGAACGCCTCGAGCAGGCGCGGGATGGCGGTGTCGGCGGAATCGACGACGATCTCAAGCTCCCCAGGCTCGATCTGGCGCACATCGGCGACGAAGTCCAGGCCGTTGATGACCTCGATCATCTCCGGGTGCGTCTCACTCGTTGTGAGCCGGACGACCTCGCCGCCGAAGACCTGCTGCCGCAACCCGTCCGGCGTGCCGCTGGCGACGATCGAACCGTCGCTGATGAGCAGAATGCGATCACCGCGCTCGGTCTCGGTGATGTACTGGGTGGTGATGAGCAAGGTCGCGCCCGCCTGCCGCAGCTCCTCGAACATCTGCCAGATCGACTCGCGCAGGACGGGGTCCAGGCCAGCGGTCGGTTCGTCGAGCACGATCAGATCCGGTTGGTGGATCAGCGTCGCCGCCAGCGCCACCCGCCGTTGCATGCCGCCGGAGATATCGCGAGCCAGGCGGTCGGCTGCCGCAGTCAGGTCAAGCTGTTCAAGGAGTTTCGGGATGCGGTCGCGGCGCTCGCGCGGCCCGAGCCCGTACATGCCGGCGGCGAAGAGCAGGTTCTCGCGCACAGTGAGATCGTTATAGAGCAGGAACTGTTGCGGCAGGTAGCCGATACGCTCGCTCTCCTCGCGTGTGAAATCCTCCGGCGGCATGCCGAAGACGTCGACCTGGCCCCGGCTGGGTTTGTAGAGACCAAGCAGCAAGCGAATCGTCGTTGTCTTGCCGGAGCCACTGGGCCCGACGACGCTGACGATCTCGCCGCGTGAGATATTGAGGTCGATCTCCTCAACGGCGTCGACCGACCCGAATGATTTGCCAGCGCCGCTGGCGCTGATCACTGTTTCGATTGCCCGCGTCCTTGTCCCCACTACCCGACGGCATCACTCCATCGAGTGTAGGGAGCAACTCACGGCGGGACGACGGGCTGCGATCTGGCACGTGGGTAGATTGCGGTACATAGATCACCGTGTGCCGCCCTGCGAAGACGCCAAAGGGCGTCGGGACAGGCCGTAAGGCGTCATATTGCCTGGCGTAACTGAACCCGTGGTTGCGTGGCTGAGGAACCGCGTCCGTATACGGGCGAACCCTCATGGACGTCTCTACGGAAGTTGGCCCCTCCGCAAATAAGACTTAGAACTCGAGGTCGAAGTCGTCATCGGTGCCAAGATCGTCAAGGTCTTCATCCAGATCGGCGTCGAAGAGCGAGGTGCCGAAGAGTTCGAAGGGCGTCGAGGCAGCGAGATCGGGCGTTTCAAGGGTATCGAAGTTCGTGTCGAGCTCATCCCCGGCGACCGGGCTAAAGGAGACCGGTGGCTCCTCGACGACGGGTGCATCGGGCGTGAAGTCGATGCTGGATGTGTCGTCCGGCGGCTGGTCGGCGCTGGCGGGCTGCTCCGGCAGGAACTCGAGCTTCTCGAATTCGTCGGTGGCGGGTTCAAGGGTTGATTCATTTGTCCGATCAAGCGGATCGAATGTCATCGTCGGTACTCCCAGACATTACCGTACTTCCCTGGATTGTACGGTCTGCGCCGCCGGCTGGATTGTTAACCACATTACAGCCAGGCAGTTATCGGGATGGCGGACGGCGGCGCGCTTGACGCCGTTCCCCGCGCCTGATTGAATGAGGCTAAGTGAATATTCCGAGGGAGCAACGGGGGCTCGGAGGCGCCGGGCTGAGAGGGTAGTCGATCCACTACCGACTGTTTGGGACCTGACCTGGGTAATGCCAGCGTAGGGATGTGACGATGGGTGCGGCGAGGGAGACTGCCGGACCATCTCGGAAGGAAGAGCATCGCAACGCTGGTCAATAGACCGGCGTTTTTGCATTGCCATGACCATCTCGAAGCAAACAACAGAGGATGCGCCCCATCGGGCCGCTGCCGCCGTGCAGTTGGCCGTCGCTGGCCTGACCGTCAGCTTCGATGGCGTGACTGCCGTCCGCAACGTCAACCTCACTGTCCACCAGGGCGAGTTCGTTGCTTTGCTAGGGCCGTCGGGCTGCGGCAAGAGCACCCTGCTCAACGCCATCGCCGGGCTCGTCGAACCGGAAGCGGGCACGCTGCGGCTTGACGGCGAGACGGTCGTGCCGGCGAACGGCGCTTCGCGGCTGGGGCGGGTTGCCTATATGCCGCAGCGGGACGCCCTGCTGCCCTGGCGCACGGTTCTGGAGAACGCGACGCTCAGCGCCGAGGTTCACCGCTCCGGCCGGGCCGCCGCCCTGGAGCGGGCGCGAGAGCTGTTGCCGCGTTTCGGGCTGGAGGGTTTTGGCGGGCATTACCCGGCGGCTCTATCGGGCGGCATGCGGCAACGGGCAGCCTTCCTCCGGACGGTGCTGACCGACCGTGAGGTGCTGCTGCTCGACGAGCCCTTCGGGGCGCTCGACGCGCTCACCCGCCGGACGATGCAGGAATGGCTGCTCGACCTCTGGAACGACCTCGGCCATACGATTCTGATGGTCACGCACGATGTCGAAGAAGCGCTGTTGCTGGCCGACACCGTCGCGGTGATGACAGCCCGTCCGGGCACGCTCAAGGCAGTTGCGCCGGTCGAACTGCCCCGCCCCAGAACCGCCGATATGACCGCCGACCAAGGCTTCATCGAGCAGAAGTCGCAGCTGCTGGCGCTCTTGCGCGAGGAGCTGCGCGAGCCGGGCAGCGCGCCTTGATCGACCTTGCTCGCCGGGATGCCGCTGCTGTCGGGAATCGCCGGGCGCGGCAGTTCGACGTCCGCCGGCTCACGAGCTGGCTGGTGCCGCTCGCGTTGCTGTCGTTGACGCTGGTGATCTGGGAGGCCTGGGTGCGGATCGACGACACCCCGGCCTGGTTCATGCCATCGCCGAGCGCCGTCGCCGAAGAGCTGTGGTCCAGCCGGGCGCTGCTCTGGGAACATACCTGGACGACATTGCAGGAGGTCCTGCTGGGCTACGCTATCGCGCTGCTCGTCGGCGTGACGACGGCCCTGCTGATCGCCTACTCACCCATCGCCGAACGCACGATCTACCCACTGATCGTCGCCAGCCAGGCGATCCCGATCATCGCGCTTGCGCCGATCCTGCTGATCTGGTTCGGCTTCGGGATGACGCCGAAGGTGATCGTCGTCGTGCTGCTCTGCTACTTCCCGATTGCCGTCAACATGGCCGATGGCCTACGCGCCGCCGACCGCGACGCGCTCAACCTGCTGCGCAGCATGGGCGCGAGCCGCTGGCAGCAGATGAGGATCGTCCGCATTCCTTCGTCGCTGCCGTATCTCATTTCGGGCGCGCGGATCGCCGCGGCGGTCTCGGTCATCGGCGCGATCGTCGGCGAATGGGTCGGCGCGTCGTCCGGCCTCGGCTATCTGATGACCCGGGCGGCGTCGCAGTTCCTGACGGCGCGTCTCTTCGCGACCGTCGCAATTTCGGCGGCCCTGGGGATTGCATTGTTCGTGATCGTGGCCCTGGTTGGGCGGCTGCTCGTGCCGTGGGCTGATGAGGGAAGAGGTGCCCAGCGGGTGTCCAGGGATTAGGAATTGATGAGTTTGTAGTTTGTAGTACGTAGGTTGTAGGAAGACCCTGCGGACCACGTACATCTCGAACTGCTAACACCTATCTCCCTCCCCCTCTCCCCGCGAAGCGCAGCGGAGAAGTGGGCGGGGTACCCGCGTAGCGGGTCGCGGCTGGGGGTGAGGGAAGTCTTAGAGAAGGAGATGCTATGAAAGCTCTGAACATCCGATTGCTCGCGTTGCTACTGCTCGTCGTGCCGCTCGCGGCAGCCTGCGGGGATGATGACGACGATGATGCGGGGGATGCCGAGCCGGCGTCGGTGAGCGTGGCGCTGGACTGGTTCCCGTGGGCACAGCACTCGGCGCTCTATCTGGCGCTGGAGCGCGGCTACTTCGATAATGAGAACCTGGAAGTCGACTTCCACGTCCCGGCCAATCCAGAAGATGGCCTGCGGTTGGTTGCCTCCGGCGAGGAGGATTTCGCGATCTCTTACGAAGCGGATGTGCTGCTGGCGCGCGGCGAGGACCTGGAAGTGCAGTCGGTGGCGGCGTTGGTGCAGCACCCGCTGAACAGCATCATGAGCCTGGAGTCGGCCGGGATCACCCGTCCAGCGGATCTAGCCGGGAAGCAGGTTGGCTATGCCGGGCTGCCGAGTGACGAGGCGCTGGTCAAAGCCGTGCTCGAGTCCGATGGGTTGACCCTTGATGACGTCGAGCTGGTCAACGTCGGTTTCAGCCTTGCGCCGGCCCTGGTATCCGAGCAGGTCGACGCGGTCATCGGCGCGTACTGGGTCTACGAGACCTTCCAGATCGAAAACGAAAGCGGCCAGGAGGTCGCGGTACTGCCGCTGACCGAGTGGGGCGTGCCGGACTACTACGAGCTGGTGCTGGTGACGAGCGATGGGATGGTCGACGATTCGCCGGAGGTGATCGAGCGCTTTGTCCGGGCCGTCCAGCGTGGCTACGACGCGGCGGCTGAGGATCCTGATGCGGCCATCGAGGCGCTACTGGCGAACAACGCAGACGCCGTCGAAGAGGTCGAGAACGCCAGCATCGAGCTGCTCGCGCCATTCTGGACCGACGAGGGCGCGGTCACATTCGGCACACAGACCGAGGAGAACTGGGAGCGCTACGCGAACTGGCTCCAGGAGAACGGGTTGCTCGGCGACGACGTCGACGGCTCCGATGCCTTCACGAATGAATTCGTCGAGCGGGCTGCGGAGGACTAGCGCCGCGGAGCGGTGACCCACATGCCGATCGCGCCAATGAACGCGCCGGTCAGCAGCCCGAGGATGCCGCCCAGCGGCCGCAGATCGTTCGGGTTGTCGACCGTGACGCCGAGGCTTGACTCGAAAAGATCGGCCAGGAGGATGGGCGCGGCGATGACGCCGAGGATGACGCAGATGACGGCGGTCCCGAGCAGCCCGACGATGACAGCCGTGCGGTCCGGCTCGTCAGCGGAGCTGTTGCGGTAGATCTCTTCCTCGGGATCGTTCCACCACTCGTCCAGCTCGCCTTCGGACTGGGCAACGACATCGAGCTGGTTCGGGTCTTTGGCGCGTTCGGAGCCGGGCACGACCATCGCCGTGTCGATGCCGGGCGAGCCGCAGGTCGGGCAGACGTTGACGCCGGGTTCGAGATCGACCATGCACCATTGGCAGCGCAAGGTCTTCGAAGCGGTGCTGCTGGTCTGTTCGGCGGCCGGGTTGGTCCGTATACCGAGTTTGCGGAGCTTGCCGGTCTGGGTCTGGGCCATCTTGCCTGCCTGTCACGCGCACGCCTGGCGACTGTGAACGAAAATACGAAGCCGGCAACGATATGTTTGCAGGCTCTACTCTGGTTTAAATCCGACGCGGTTATCCAGCAACCGCCCGTTGGTACCATTCCCCGTACCCCGGTCGATTGCACCGGACAATGAGGGAGAAAAGCCGCCCATGAAAGACTACGCGTCCTATAGCTACTGGCTCGAACATTCCGGCGATGACCTGACGCCACGCCCGCCGCTCGATGGCTCGAAGACCGTCGATGTCGCAATCCTCGGGGCAGGGTTCACGGGGCTCTGGACGGCGTACCATCTGCTCCAGCGGGACCCCTCGCTCAATGTCGCCGTGCTCGAAGCGGAGATCGCGGGCTTCGGCGCATCGGGCCGCAACGGGGGGTGGTGTTTTGCGGGCTTCCCACTCTCGCCAACCGAGCTAACCGAGCGCTACGGACGTGACGCCGCCCGGGCGATCTCGCTGGCAATGTATGACGCGGTCGATGACGTTGGCGCGGTCTGCGAACGCGAAGGCATCGACGCGCACTACGCCAAGGGCGGCGAGCTTGAGATCGCCCGGGCCGAGCATGAGCTGCCAATCATCGAGGAGATGTACGAGGATTTCCGCTCGATTGGCCTCGAAGATCATTACGAGATGTACGACGCCGAGCAGACAGTCGAACGGCTCCAGGTCGCCGGGGCAGTCGGCTCCTTCTGGAACCGCGAGGGCGCGGCGGTCCAGCCGGCTCGGTTGGCACGCGGCCTGGCCCGGGCGGTCGAGCGACACGGCGGAAAGATCTACGAACAGACGCGCGTCCTCGATTTCACTCCCGGACCGCCAGCGCCGGTCTTCCACACCGAGCGCGGCGATGTGACAGCGAAGGTGGTCGTCCTGGCGGGCGAGGCGTACCTCGCCGAGCAGCCGAAGATGCGCCGGCGGATTCTACCAATCACCTCCCACATCGTGCTGACCGAACCGCTCAGTGAAGATGTCTGGAGCGAGATCGGCTGGGAGCGCCGGGAGGTCGTTGGCGGCTTCGGCAGCGAAGGCGCGTATCTGAACCACACGGCTGATGGCCGCATCGCGTTCGGCCCCTACCGCTCGCACTACCCCTTCGGATCGAAGATCACTGACGCGATCAACCTCCAGGAAGAGATCTTCGCGCACGGCCGGAAGTCGGCGCTATCGTGGTTCCCGATGCTCGAGGGCGTCGAGTTCACACACTCCTGGGGCGGCGTGCTGGGGATGCCGCGCGACCACATGCCGACGATGGCCTACAACCGGCCGACCGGCGTGGCCTTCGCCTTCGGCTACACCGGCGACGGCGTCGCGACGACCAATCTCTCCGGCCGGACGCTGACCGACCTGATCACCGAGACGCAGTCGGAGCTAACCGAGCTCCCGATGACCCGCCACCGCCCGCGCCGCTGGGAACCGGAACCACTGCGTTGGCTCGGCTCGCAGATGGTCATGTGGAGCCGCCACCGCAACGAACGCAAGGCCGAGGCAACGGGTAAGCGCCCCGAGGGCGAAACCCTCGCCGAACGCCTCTGGCGCAGCTGAGGAACTTTAGGGCGAGTTTGTAGTTCGTAGGTTCTACTCTCAGTTCCGGAATCATTGGATGGCCCGATTGCGACTCGGGCCGCTCAACATCGTAGGGCTGGGGCTCTTCGGTACTTGTCGCCGTCGATGTCTTCGAGAGCCAGTCTAGCGGAGGCGAGAAGCCTGCTGTTCTCGCCGCAACCTACTCTCCCTCGGAGCCCGCGTTGAAAGTAGAAGTTACAGACACGGTTCACCTCTACATCTGCAATGACGCGCTTGCCGTATATTGCGTAATGGCCCGAATTCGATTCCGAATGCATTCGCAATACTACGAAGCACGAGACATCGCCCATGATCGTCCGCCAGCGTTTCTTGCTCCTCGCCCCGGTGATTGCCCTGCTCGGGTTTGCCTGGCAAGTCAACCCCTGCGCCGCGTGTTCGTGTGCTGAAACGACTCCGGAACTCATGTTCAACGAATACGCGGACCTCATATTCCAGGGCACGGTGATCGAAACCCAATTGATTGAGGATGACCTGTACACAGAGTTACAAGCGGTCTTCGCCGTTGAGACTCTCTGGAAGGGGCAAATCAGCGAGACGCACGTCGTGCAAACTGCGTCCGATGGGGCTGCTTGTGGTGTCTATTTCCAAGAAGGGGAGAGCTACCTCGTCTATGCCTACGATTTTGATGAGGATGGCGTCTGGGACACCTCCTGGTGCGATCGCACCGTGATCATTGACCGCGCGGCCGGAGACCTGGCATTTCTGGCGACGAAGGAGCCTCTCTACACCGCAGCAGAGCCGCCAAGTGCCGCTGCCGCGATCTACGACGTCTGGTCACGTACCGACCTCCCTGTCGAAGCGGGCATTGTTGAGCGGACCTGGATGTGGGGCCCGACTCCAGTAGCGACGATCGTGTCCGAGCCGTATGAGGACGCTCCTGCCGGAGTGCGCACGGTTAACTACTACGACAAAGGGCGGCTTGAACTCACCAATCCTGACGCGGATCCCTCTAGCCCGTGGTACGTCACGAGTGGCTTGCTCGCACGTGAATTGATCACCGGGCAGGCGCAGGTTGGGAATGAGGAGTTTGAGCCACACCTGCCCGCAGAGATTCCAATTGCCGGCGATGTCG
>JAUIIK010000272.1 GCA_030431755.1 Chloroflexia bacterium | reverse complement strand
CGGTCAGGTTCGTGATGATGAAGACGGCCGTGATGACGCCCCAGATCACCAAGATCGAATGCAATAGTCGCCGAATGATGTATTGGGCCATGTGGGTAGGGAACAGGCGACAGGTAACAGGGAACAGTAGCAAGCGCGTAGGCCGTGCTTCCTACTGTCCCGGCTGTACCGTGTCCTGTCCCGACTCCTTCCTGCTCTGCTATTCCCTGTTCCCTGCTACCGGCTCCCTAGCTCACTCGTTCCATTCCATCTCGTGGGCCCACATCATCTCGTCGTGGCGCGGCTCCCACTTGACCCAGTCGCTGACGCCGAAGATGTCGACGAGCTGGTACATGAAGAGCGCCGCGGCATCCTCGTAGAAGAACTCCTGTGCCTCGGCATAGAGCTCGAGCCGCCGCTCGACGTCGAGCTCGGTGCGGGCCGCCTGGATGATCTCCTCGAATTCTTCGTTGCAGCCGTAGGGCCGGGTCCAGTCCATGCGCTCAGCCCACTGCTCGCAGCCGAAGAGCGGGATGAACGAGTTGTCGGCGTCGAAGAACCAGTTGCCCCAGGAAGCGAAGACGAGACCGGGCGTCTCGTTGGCGCGTTGCATATCCGTCAGCACGGCTGCCTCGCGTAGCTCGGGCGTGCAGCGAATACCGGCCTGCGCCATCTCGGCGGCCATCGCCTCGGCGACCTCTTTGTCCTTCGGATAGCGGCCCTGGCGGAACCAGATGCTGATGTCGATGCCGTCGGGATAGCCGGCTTCTTCTAGCAGTTCGCGCGCCCGCTCCGGATCGTGCGGGTAGGGTGCGAGCGTCGGGTCAAAGCCGAAGATCCACTTGCCGAGGATCGTCGAGACACGCTCGCCGTTGCCAAGGAGGATCGCATCGATCACGCCGTCGACGTTTGCCGCGTAGTTGATCGCCTGGCGCACGAGCGGGTTGTCGAATGGCTCGACTTCGGTGGTCATAAAGTAGAAGGGCACGCGATTGCTGACGGCCCGGACGGCGCGGACGCCGTCCTCGTTGTTGATGATGTCGATCTCTTCCGGGCCGACGTCCTTGACGACCTGGACATCCCCGGAGCGTACCGCCGACACACGCGTCGACTGCTCGTTGATCGTTCGCAGGCGCACGTTGGTGATCGGTGGCGCGCCGTCCCAGTAGTTCTCGTTTGCTTCGAGCACCAGGTCTTCATTGGGGCTCCAGCTCACGAACTTGTAGGGGCCGGTGCCGTTGCCTTCGCGGCTCGGCCGCTCCTGGTCGTCGCCGATCCAGGCCGGAGGGACCATGACCATGTGGAAGCCGGTCAACCGGGCAAGCAGCGCCGGATCCGGTTCGCTGGTAATGACGTTGACGGTGTACTCGTCGACGACTTCGACATCGGAGATGATCGAATAGGTACTGCGTGCGTCGCCCGGCGTCTCGTCGCTCAACGGCCGCAGAATGCTGTAGCGGACGGTCTCAGCGTTGAACTCCTCGCCGTCGTGGAACGTCACGCCCTCGCGCAGGTGGAAGGTCCAGGTCAGGCCGTCGTCGCCGACCTCCCACGATTCGGCGAGACCCGGGATGACCTCCGGG
>JAUIIK010000179.1 GCA_030431755.1 Chloroflexia bacterium | reverse complement strand
CACGGGGATGACGCCGAACTGGACGATAATCTCGTGGGTGACGCCGTCCCAGTAGAAGGGAAAGTTTCGCAAGATGCGCCGCGCTTGCTGGGCGATACGCTCGCCCTGATCCAGCGGGCAGTGCTGCAGCAGGACGGCGTACTCGCCACGCTGGATGCGGGCCAGCGGGTCCATGTTGCGAATCTGTGTCCGCAGCATGATCGCGATCTGGCGCAGCAGCTCCCGGCCGGCGGTCGGGCCGTTCGTCTGGACAAAGGTGTCGTAGTCCTGCACCTTCATCGCCAGCAGCGCGTGTTCGGCATTGTCGCGCCCGGCCGTCAGCAGGGCCTGTTCGAGCCGGTGCTCAAGCTCGCGCCGGCCAAGCTCGCCGGTGGCGGGATCTTCAACCGGGACATAGTTGGTCGCGGCGACCATCGGGGCCTTGCGGCCAACAGGACGCAGCGCCAGGACCGCCCCGGCGACGGAGCCATCACGCGCCTTGATCGGCGCGGCGGCGTCCTCGACCGGGAAGACGACACCGTCACGGCGGACGATCACGTTGTGGAAACCAGGCTCGATCCGTTGACCGCTGGTGAGCGTGCGCTTGGCCGGCGAGCCGACCGGTTCACGGCTCTCTTCGTGTTCGAGCGGCGCGATCGTTTCAATCGGCTTGCCGTGCGCTTCGGCGATTGACCAGCCGGTAAGCTGTGAGGCGGCGGCGTTGAGATAGCTCACACCGCCTTCACTGTCAGTCATCAGGACCGCATCGGCAACGAGGTCGAAGGCCGCCTCGGTACGTTCCTTTTCTTCCCAGACAATGCGTTCGAGCCGCTTCAGCTCGTCATTGTCGCGGCTGCTCCAGACGACCGCGACGACGTTCCCGGCAACGTCTGAAATACCGGCCACGCTATCGATCGTCGCGATCTCTGCGCCGGTGTTGGCCAGATGCAGCGCCTCAAAGGGTTCGAGCTCTTCGCCCGCCACAACGCGCGCCAAAATGGTGCGAATACGCTTGCCAGCGCCGGACGGCCCCAACAACGAGACATGCAGGCCAACGATGTCCTCGAACACGTAGCCAAACATGCGCTCCGCAGCAGGATTCCAGCTCTGGATCGTGCCTTCGACAGATGTGATGTAGACGGCGTTGGGAAGCGTTTCAACGACTCGCTGGAGCCGCGCTTCACGATCAAGCGCTTGATTGAGCGCGGAGCGAACTTCTCCCAGTACGTCCCCGGTCAGCACGATGCGTTCACCTTTTGTTGATTCACTAACAGCCGTTCTCCCGCCACATCAAGGCTAGGCTAAAGGTCATGCGGGACACATGGACGATGGTCCTGTAGTTCTCAGGACCTGGCATAGCCTCACGGCCCGCGCCCGCGCGACCCCGTCTCTCTATAATAGATGCCAATGGGCTATAGCTGGTTAGCACGAACCGAAACATGTTCACTCAGACAATCGATTGCCCGACGTTGCTGTTCCTGGCCTACGGAACAAATCAGCCGTAAGCGGCGTCTACTCATTGAACGCCGGGCGGGACGCCAAGCCGCGCGGCGGAGGAATACGCTGGAGAGGAACACCAACCAATGTTGCATGACATGAAACTCAGCCGCAGGAGGGTGCTCGCCGCCGGCTCCGCGTTGGCGGCCACTGCCGTGCTCGCAGCTTGCGGCGAAGCCGATGACGACCCCGCTGGAGATGGCGGCACGGGCCGGGCGGACGCAACCGCCACCCCGCCATCGCAGCCCGAACCGACGGCCACTGCTGCCGCGAGCGACCCGATCTTCGCGACCGAGGGCGATGCGGCCGCTATTACCATCGAATATGAAGGCGGTTTCCTGGCGGTCGAAGATATCGCGCGGCGCACGCCGCTGGTGTCGCTCTTCAACGACGGCGCGCTGATCTATCCTGGCCCGATTCCGGAGATCTTTCCGCAGCCCGCCGCGCCGAACCTCCTGGTGACGGTGCTCTCCGAGGTTGGGCTCCAGGCGGTCGGCGAGCAGGTGCTCGCGACAGGCCTCTTCGAGGATGGCGACCGGACGCTCGAAAACGATGGACCTGCCATTGCCGACGCGCCAACAACGGTCTTCACGGTGCGCCTTGCCGGGCAGGAGCCGGTCAGAGTCACGGCTCCTGCGCTCGACTTCGGAGCAGGCTTGCCCGGACAACCGTCCGAGGAGAGCGGCGACCGTGAACAGCTGGCGGAGCTTCTGCGCTATCTGACCAGCGCCCCGACAAGCCTGCCAACCGACCATATCGCCGAACAGGAAGCCCGCTACACGCCGGAGCGGCTGGAGGTCATCGCCTACCCGTGGGATGAGATTCCGTACGACTTCGACGCCCCGCCGGAGCCGCTTGACTGGCCTCTCGCGGACGCGCCATTGACAATGGGCGAACCTTACGCGCTGCCGGGTCACGCTGCCCACTGCGCCGTGCTCGAAGGCGGCGATCTCGACACCATGCTCGCGGCACTGGCCGGGGCCAATATTCTGGACCGCTGGGAGCACGACGGCGAGTACGCGGCCGTGATCGTCAAGGCGCTGATCCCTGGCCAGGAAGGCTGCATCAGTCCCTTTGGCGAGACAACCAACCCGCCTGAGGGCGCTGGAATCAGCTACCCGGAGGGCGATGACGAGCTGGTGCTGCGCTATGAATTCAGCGGCGGCTTCGTCCCGCTCGAATGGTTCGTGACCAGTATGCCGGTGCACTCGCTTTACGGCGATGGTCGGATGATCTCGGAAGGTCCGCAGATCACGATCTACCCGCCGCCCGTCCTGCCGGCGCTCAATGTCGAGGGCCTGACGCCCGAGGGCGTCCAAATGGTCCTGGCTGAGGCTGAATCTGCCGGGCTGCTCGCCGGCGAACAGACCTGGGACGAGCTGACGCAGTACCTCGCCGACGCGCAGACGGGCGTGCTGACGATCAACGCCAACGGCGAAACCCACCGGGTCTCCGTCTACGCGCCGGGCATGACCGATGTCGGCGACATGGTCTCGGACGAGGAGCTTGAGTTCCGGACGCGCTTCAACGGATTCGTGGGGCTGCTCGGCAATCTCGCCGGCTGGTTGCCGGCCGACGCGTTCCGGGATGTGACCGAGGAGTACCCGGCGAAACGGCTCCAGCTGGTCTCCCAGCCGGCCGGTGTGCGACCGGAAGAGGACATTGCGCCGAACGAGATCGAATGGCCGCTCGACACGCCGCTGGCAGAGCTGGGCGAGCCCTACACGACGCTCGACATGGCCCGCTGCTTCGTGCTCGAAGGCGACGCGTTCGCCACAGTCATGTCGCTGCTCAACGACGCGACGACGATCACGCGCTGGACCAGCGCCGGCGAGGAGTACATCCTCCATGTCCGGCCGCTGCTGCCGGACGAAGCCGGCTGCAAGCACCCGCTCGAATAATCCGCCCCGTCCAACCTGCCCGCGCCCGCTCGGTGTTCGAGCGGGCGCGTTCATTTGCGATGTCCGGCCGCGTCCGAGTCACGTCGACAGTGTGCCGCAGACGACGTAACCGTCTACACTGTGAGGCAGACCACTGCCCAGACAACCAAAGGACAGGCATGATGTCGACGACGACGGCTACCGGCTATGAATTCTGGACACCCACGGCACAGCAGAATCCCTACCCGATCTACCAGAAGATCCGCGAGGACATCCCGGTCATCCAACGTGACCACACCTGGATGTTGAGCCGGCACCGGGATGTCGCAGCGCTCCTGCCGGACCGGCGCATGTCGGCGATCCGCGGCCAGCTGAACTATCTGGAGGAGGGCGAGCGCTCGGAGTTTCAGGCGCTCATCGACGCCAACCGCTACATGATCCTCTTCCTCGATCCGCCCGACCACAGTCGCCTCCGCAGCCTGGTTGCCCAGGCCTTCTCGGCCCGGCGCATCGAAGGCTTGCGGGAGCGCATCGGCGAGCTTGTCGATATGCTCCTGGCCGATGTCGAACCGGGCCAGCCGTGGGATCTTATCGACACGCTGGCGAACCCTTTGCCGGGGCTGGTCATCGCTGAGCTGATCGGCGTCCCGACCACGGACCAGGATGACTTCACCCGCTGGGCCAACGACTACGGCGCCTGGCTGGGCGCGTGGCGCGCCGACGAAGAGCTGCGTCAGCGCGCCAACAAGAGCGCCGGCGAGCTTTCCGACTACATCCGGGCGATGATCGCGGAACGCCGCAAGAGCCCGTCCGACGACCTCCTCACGGGACTGGTGCAGGCGGAGGAGGAGGGCGAGAAGCTGACCGAGCCTGAGCTGGTCTCGACGATCTTCCTGATCCTCTTTGCCGGGAACGAGACGACGACGAACCTGATCGGCAACGGCATGCTCGCGCTGCTGCGCCACCGCGACGCGCTGGAGCAGCTACGCGCCGACCCGAGCCTGATGCGCACGGCCATCGAGGAGCTCCTGCGCTATGACGGGCCGGTGCAGCTTACGACCCGCTTCGTGAACGAGCCAATCGAGCTTGAGGGTCATCTGATCGAGCCGGGCATGCAGATCGAGTTCCTGCTCGGAGCCGCCAACCGCGATCCGGAGCAGTTCGACGAACCTGATCAGCTCAATCTCGCCCGCCGTCCCAACCGCCACATCGGCTTCGGGCACGGCATCCATTTCTGTCTCGGCGCGCCGCTGGCCCGGGCCGAAGGCCAGATCGCCATCGCCGAGCTGCTGCGCCGCTACCCAAACCTGGAGGTCGCCCAGGAAAACGTCGTATGGCGCGACAACCCGATCCTGCGTGGCCTGACGGGCCTGCGGCTCGTGTCATAGAGAGGCACGAAACCCCGTAGGGCAGGGGCTTGTCCCCTGCCGGTCTGGCGAGACTCAATGCGTACACGGCAGGGGACGAGCCCCTGCCCTACGGGACGCGTCGGGTTTCTACCGGCATCACACGAAAGGTGACTCAGTGAGCCACCTTTCGCAACGTAGCATTCCTTTGCGTGTCTGGTACCTACGAGGGCGACTCGAACTGGTCGCTGCGGATGAATTCGAGCGTCCGGGCCACGGCGCGGCGGACGGTCTCAGCACCCTTCTCCTCAGTGCCGAGCGTGCCGTCGCCGACGACGCCGGTATCGGTCGCGTCGCCGTATTTGCGCGGACGGAGGAAGTCGGGGTACTCATTCGCGATCTTCGGCTCGGTGCGGACAGCCCGGTCCATCTTGACGTGCTCACCAGCCAAATGGAGCATGACGCTGGTGCCGAACTCGGAAGCGTGGCCGTGCGGGAGGATGTCGGCCTCGACCATATCCTCGACCAACGGCTGGATAAAGCGCCACCAGTCAATCTGAGCGACGCGGACGCCATGCTGCTCTTCGAGCTGCGTCGCCAGCTCGGACAGATAAGGCACATTGCCGGCGTGGCCGTTGATGAAGAGGATGCGCTTGCAGCCCCAGCCGATGTAGCTCTCAGCCAGGTCGCGCGCATACTCGACAAGCGACGAGGGCCGGACATTGAGCGTGCCGGGGAAGTCCATCAGCGCCTTCGAGTAGCCGATTGGAATCAACGGCGCGACGAAGGCCTTCTCCTCGGTCGCGACGCGCTCGGCCAGCGCCATTGTCGAGATGCCGTCCGCACCCATCGGCAGATGCGGGCCATAGACCTCGACCGCCCCGAAGGGCATCAGCACCAGGTCAGTCTCGTTGCGTAGCGCATCGAAATCGACCCAGTTCATGAAACGTGTGTCTACCATTGCGTATGTCTCTCCCCTGCAATGCGGCTTTCCACCGCCAATGTCTCAAACCAGATGCATCACCAGAACAACCACGAGATCGTCATCCTGAGCGGAACAGAGTGGAGCCGAAGGATCTGTTCGACGTGTGTACTGCCTCTGGAAATGCGAGCGGTTTCGACTCGAAACGCCGGAAGCCTGGACCCGCTTCCTGAGTGCCCCAAGCCAGTCTCGTAGATCCTTCGGCTTCGCAAAGCCTCCGCTCAGGATGACGACCTCTCAGCGGTCCTGATATGACGTCCCAAACCCCATCGTGTGCCCCTTGTTCTTCTCATTTGGAAGGGGATACGGGGCAGCAGGCGGATCAGTCGCTCCCCACTAATCCCTAATCCCTGCCCTATTGCCGCAAGCGCGGGTCCAGCGAATCGCGCAGGCCGTCGCCAAGGGTGTTGAAGCTGAGGATGGCGATCGAGATGATCAGCGAGGGCCAGAAGACGAACCAGGCATTTTGCTGGAGGTAGCCGCGCGCCGCGCCGATCATGTTGCCCCAGGAGGGGTTCGGCGGCGGCGTGCCCAGCCCAAGGAACGACAGGCCCGACTCCAGCAGAATTGCGAAGCCGAGACTCAACGAGACCTGCACGAAGATCGGCGCGAGGATATTCGGCAGAATGTACAGCCCGAGTATGCGGGTGTTTCCAGCGCCGATGACCCTGGCGGCTTCGACATACTCCCGCGACTTCACCTGGACAACCGAGCCAAAGGCAATCCGGGCAAAGCGCGTCATGTAGAGCAACCCGATCACCAGGATCAGATTCCGCGTGCTCGGCCCGAGGAAGGCGACGACCGAGATCGCCAGCAGAATCGGCGGGAAGACGAGCAGCACATCGACGCTACGCATCGTTGCGAACTCCCAGAAGCCGCCGAAGTAGCCGCCGACAAGCCCGAAGGCAACCCCCAACACCGTCGCTACCGTCACCGACAGGAGCGCTACAGTCATTGACGTCCGTGAGCCGACGATGATCCGGCTCAGGAGGTCGCGGCCATTCTCGTCGGTGCCGAGCCAGGCTTCGCTGCTCGGGCCCTCGAGGCGAATCTGGGCGTTGATCCGAAGCGGGTCCTTCGGCGCAAGCCACGGCGCGAAGAGCGCCATCAGCAACAGCAGAATGATGACGACGCCGGGGATCGTCACACGCGGGTTCTGCAGTAGTATCCGCCATGTCGGCGTCCGGTTCCGCACCGCCCGCGAGAGTTGGAGCACTGCGTCGGACGGCTGGTTTTCGCCCGCGCCTGGCTGGCCTTCGGATACGACCTGGGACTGTGTTTGCTCGCCGCTAGTCATATTTGATCCTCGGGTCGATCCAGGCGTAGATCAGGTCAGTCAGCAGGTTCAGCAGAATGAACGTCACGGCGATAACGAGGATGACGGCCTGGACGATCGGATAGTCCCGGCGATTAATCCCGTCGATGAGATAGGTGCTCACGCCCGGCCAGTTGAAGATGTACTCGACCAGCACCGAGCTGCCGAGCAAGGTCCCCATCTGCAAGCCGATGATCGTGATCACCGGGATGAGCGCGTTGCGGAGCGCGTGGGTAAAGAGCACCGAGCGCTCACCCAAACCGCGCGAGCGCGCCGAGCGCACATAGTCCTCGCCAAGCACCTCCAGCACCGACGAGCGCGTCATCCGAATGATCGTCGCCGACGAGAGGATGCCGAGCGTGAAGGCCGGCAGCGCCAGCCGCTTGAGGTGCTCGACCGGGTCCTCCTGGAACGGTACGTAGCCCGAAGCTGGCAGGATATCGGTCCTAACGCTCAGCAGCAGGACCAAGAGCGGGCCGACAACGAACACCGGCACCGACAGACCGAGAATCGCGAACGAGGTCGCCAGCACGTCGGGCGCTGAATTACGGTAACGCGCCGCGATGACCCCGAGCGGGATACCGACAATGACCGAGATCAGCACCGCCGCCCCACCGAGCTCAAAGGTCCGGGGAATCCGCAGCCGGAGGTCGGTCGCAATCGGCCGGCCGGAGATCAGCGAGTTACCGAGATCGCCGGTCAGAACTCCGCCAAACCAATCTGCGTACTGGACATAGATCGGCCGGTTGAGGCCGAGGTCGTCACGGATTGCTTCGACACGCTCTTCGGTCGCGCGCTCCTCGCCAAGGATGACGTAGGCTGGATCGCCCGGGATGAATTGGATGAACACCGCCACCAGCGACGCGACGATGAAGATCATGATCGCGGCCTGGATCAGTCGGCGGATTATGTATCGGCCCATGGGCGCTCCGTACGAGTAGAACTGAAGGGCGAGATCGGATCTCGCCCTTCAGCTACGGGACATCTTAAGCTATTCGCAGTCGACCTTGGTCTGCTCGAGCGTCCGCGCGGACTGGAAGCCCAGGCCACCCGTGAAGTGGTTGTACCCGAGGACGTTCGAAAGCGTCACCTCAGCCTGCACACGATAGGTCAGGAGGTTGTAGGGCGAAAGCTCGGCGATACGCGCCTGCGCCTGATCATAGATCGGCTTGCGCTCTTCCTGCGTCACGAGCGAGCGGCCCTCGGCCAGCAAGCGGTCGACTTCGTCGTCGGCGAAGGCGATGTTGGTGGCCGCCGCCGCGCTGCTGTCGAAGTACTGGGTCAGCGTCGTGTCCGGGTCGACACCGCCCGTGCCGAGGCCGTGGATGCGGAAGTGGAAGTCACCCTGAGCGTAGCGCTCGACAACTGTCGGCCAGTCGAAGAGCTCCAGCTCGCAGTTGATGCCGATGTCAC
>JAUIIK010000021.1 GCA_030431755.1 Chloroflexia bacterium | reverse complement strand
GCGCAACCGTCAGCCTGGAGCGGATGAAGGAGATCGAGGCGGAGACCGATCACGACGTCATCGCGTTCTTGCGCGCAGCCGGCGAGACAGTAGGCGACGCCGCGCGCTTCATCCATCTTGGCCTTACGAGTTCAGACGTCATCGACACGGCACTGGCGCTCCAGGCAGTCGATGCCGCGAACCTGATCCTCAGTGCCCTGGATGCCGCAATCGACGCGGTCGGAGCGCAAGCCGTGAAGCACCGCGCCACGTTGACTATCGGGCGCACACACGGTGTCCACGCGGAGCCCACCACCTTCGGCTTCAAGCTCGCTATCTGGTACGACGAGCTGCGCCGCTCGCGACAGCGTATCGCGGCGGCTCGGGACGGCATGTCAGTCGGCAAGATCTCCGGGGCGGTCGGCACACACGCCAATGTGCCGCCGGATCTTGAAGAAGAAGTCTGCGAGCGCTTGGGCCTGCGCGCCGCTCCGGTGTCCAACCAGGTGGTCCAACGGGATCGGCACGCCGAGTTCGTCTTGTCGCTCGCGCTGCTCGCGTCATCGATTGATAAGTTCGCAACTGAGATTCGCCATCTCGCGCGCACCGAGGTACGCGAGCTCGAAGAGAAGTTCGATGACGGCAATCAGGGCTCATCGGCGATGCCGCACAAGCGCAACCCGCATGAGAGCGAACGGCTGAGCGGTTTGGCCAGACTACTGCGTGGATATGCGGTGCCGGCATTGGAGAATGTGCCGCTCTGGCATGAGCGAGATATCTCGAACTCGTCGGTTGAGCGCATCCTGTTCCCCGACGCCTGCACGTTGATTCACTTCATGCTCGTGGATTTTGAACGGCTCGTCTCCAACTGGGCGATTGACGTTGATCGCATGAGACATAACGTCGAGATGACCGGCGGAGCGATCTTTTCGCAGCGGGTGATGCTCGAATTGGTCGAGCATGGCTTCGACCGCCAGGAGGCCTACAAACTGGTCCAGCGCTCGGCGCTCAAAGTTTGGGACGAGGGCGGTCACCTGCGCGATGAGCTAAAGCAGGATGAGCGTGTCGTGGCAGCGCTGGGCGAGGCCAAGATCGACGAGATGTTCGACTACGACTATCACCTGCGCCATGTCGATGTTGCGTTCGATCGGCTCGGCCTGGGCGAGACCGCGTTGGTGGGAGATTAGGCATGGCAATTCCGGTACGCGAAATCAGCATCGGCGAGCTCAAGGCGGTGCATTCCGGGAAGGTGCGGGACACTTACGCGCTCGGTGACGATCTCCTGATGATCGCCAGCGACCGACTGTCTGCCTTTGATGTCATCTTGCCGGACGGCATTCCGAACAAGGGCCGCGTGCTTACGCAGACGTCCGTCTACTGGTTCAAGGAAACCCAGGATCTCATCCCCAATCACCTGATCTCCAGTAGCGTTGACGACCTGCCGGCGGCGCTCGGACCGCATGTCGAGGTACTACGCGACCGCTTTGTGATCGTGAAGAAGGCGGACCGGATCGACGTTGAATGCGTCGTGCGCGGCTATCTCTCCGGGTCTGCCTGGAGCGAGTACCGGGATTCCGGGACAGTATGCGGCCAGCCGCTGCCGGCCGGGCTCGTCGAGAGTGACAAGCTGCCGAAGCCGATCTTCACTCCCGCGACCAAAGCCGAAGAGGGGCACGACGAGAACATTTCCGTCGACGAGATGAAGCGGCTCGTCAGCGCTGACGTTGCCGACCAGGCGATTGAGGCGAGTCTGGCGCTCTATGCATTTGCCGCCGAAGCGGTCGCGGCCAAGGGCCTGATCCTTGCCGACACGAAGTTCGAGTTTGGCTATATCGACGGCGAATTGACGCTGATTGACGAAGCACTCACGCCGGATAGCTCGCGGTATTGGGATGCGACGACCTATGAGCCGGGACGCGCCCAGGACAGCTTCGACAAGCAGTTCGTGCGGGACTGGTTGATAGAGTCGGGCTGGGACCGCAATCCGCCCGCGCCGCCGTTGCCGCAGGAAGTCATCGACGGCACAGCGGCACGCTACCTCGAAGCGTATGAACGCATTACCGGAAAGGTCCTGGACGAGTGACGGCTGCGAAACGCCAGTTCCACGCCGACGTATTCATCACACTGAAGCGTCTTGTCAACGATCCCGAGGGGATCGAGATTCGCAATGGCCTGCACAATCTCGGCTATGACGATGTCAGCGAGGTACGCGCGGGCAAGTACATGCAGCTGCAGGTCGAAGCGGCGAACGAGGACGAAGCGCTTGCGTCGGTAAATGAGATGTGCGAGCGGCTGCTCTGCAATACGGTAATCGAGGAGTTTCGTGTATCAATTCTGGAGCCCCAGGCAACCTAGCCTGGATCAACCTGGAGGGACGTTGACTGCATGAAGTTTGGCGTTGTGACATTCCCTGGATCGAATGGCGACCACGACGCGCTATCAGCAGTGGAGTACGGGCTTGGCGAAGAAGTCGCGCCGGTCTGGCATAAGTCAACGAGTGTCGACGGCTTCGACGCGCTGCTCGTCCCAGGCGGCTTCAGCTACGGCGACTACCTGCGTGGTGGCGCGATTGCGCGTTTCTCGCCGATTATGGGCGCGGTTGCCGAGTTCGCCGCGGCAGGCAAGCCGGTCTTGGGTATCTGCAACGGCTTTCAGATATTGACCGAAGCGGGATTGCTTCCAGGGACCTTGATGAAGAATCCGAGCCTGAGCTTCGTTTGCGATTGGGTCGATGTCCGCGTCGATAGCGACCGTACGCCATTCACCCGTGGAATCGACATCGGCACGGTCCTGCGTTTGCCGATCGCACACGGCCAGGGCAGCTACTACATCGACACCGATGGGTTAGACGAGCTCAAACGCAACGAACAGATCATCTTCACGTACACGGACCGCGCCGGAGTGGAAACTCCGGAGTCAAACCCAAACGGCTCGGTAGCAAATATCGCGGGCGTCAGCAACGGTCCCGGCAATGTCGTTGGGCTCATGCCGCACCCCGAGCGGGCGTTCGACGCTGTGCTCGGCGGGGATGACGGGCTGCGGCTGCTCGGCGCGGTGCTCGGCGCAGCAACGAAGGAAGCTATCACGGCGTGACGATTACTGAGCAGGCGCTGCGCGAGGTCGCACTTTCTCGCCCAGAGTATGACCAGATCGTCGAGCTGCTCGGGCGCGAGCCGACGCCGGTCGAGCTCGGGATGTTCGGGGCAATGTGGAGCGAGCATTGCGGCTACAAGCACTCGCGGCCGCTGTTGTCGAAGTTTCCGACGGAGTCGCCACGCGTGCTCCAGGGGCCCGGCGAGAACGCCGGCGTTGTCGATATTGGCGATGGTCTGGGCGCGGCGTTCAAGATCGAGTCCCACAACCATCCCTCGGCGATCGAGCCCTATCAGGGGGCTGCGACCGGCGTCGGGGGAATCGTCCGCGATGTCTTTACGATGGGTGCGCGGCCGGTAGCGCTGCTCGATTCGCTGCACTTTGGGCCACAAAGCTCGCCACGCAACCGCTATCTGCTGTCTGGTGTCGTAGGCGGCATCGGCGGCTATGGAAATTGCCTCGGTATTCCCACAGTCGCGGGCGACATCTTTTTCGCGGACTCCTACTCAGCGAATCCGCTGGTCAATGCCATGTGCGTGGGTGTCGTGCGACACGAGATGATCATGCGCGCCAGAGCGAGCGGGCCCGGTAATCTTGTCGTCGTCGTTGGCGCGGACACCGGGCGTGACGGAATTCACGGCGCGACCTTCGCCTCTGTCGACAACCCGGAAGACTCGCATCGCGGCGTCGTTCAGGTCGGCAATCCGTTCCTTGAGAAGCTGCTGCTCGAAGCGTGTTTGGAACTGCTCGAAACCGATTACGTGGTGGCGATGCAGGACCTCGGCGCAGCCGGGTTGACCTCGTCAATTGTCGAGTGCGCCAGTAGCGGCGGCGTCGGAATCGAGATCGACATCGCCAAGGTGAGCCGGCGCGAAGCTGCGATGAACGCCTACGAGGTCATGCTCAGCGAGAGCCAGGAGCGCATGCTCGTGATCATCCGCGAGGACGGTCTCGACGCGGTGCGCGAGATCTTCGACCGCTGGGACCTACACTCGGATGTCGTCGGCACGGTGACTGACGACGGCATGGTTCGTATTCTCGAAGATGGCGAGATTGTCGCGAATGTGCCGGCGACCTACTATACCGATGAGTGTCCGACCTATGTGCGGCCTTCGATAGAGAATCCTGACACAATCGAGCTACGGGCGTTCGATCCCGACGTGCTGCAGGATCTTGCGCATGACGAACTCGAGAGTGCTCTGCTTGAGCTTCTGAGGTCGCACAACGTCTGCTCACGGGAGCGCGTGACCCGCACATATGATCACACGATCCTCTCAAATACGGTGGTTCCGCCTATTGCAGGCGATGCCGCAGTGATCAGGATCAAAGGCACCGGCCGCGGGCTCGCAATGAAGACGGATTGCAACCCACGCTATGTCTTCTTGAACCCGAGAAAGGGCGGCATGCATGCCGTGGCCGAGGCTGCGCGAAATGTCGCATGCACGGGCGCAACGCCAGTGGCGATGACAAACTGCCTCAACTTCGGCAACCCTGAGAAACCGGACGTGTACTTCCAGCTCGAACAGGCAGTCTCGGGCATGGCGGATGCTGCCCGGAGCCTCAGCACGCCGATTGTGAGCGGGAACGTCAGCCTCTACAACGAGACCAATGGTGTGCCGGTGCTGCCAACGCCCGTCGTTGGCATGATCGGCGTGCTGGAAGACGTAGGTCGTTCGTGCGGCATGGCCGCGTCAGCCGGCGACGAGCTCCTGCTGCTTGGCACGCAGGTCGCCACGCTCGGCGCGAGCGAGTACCTCGCCGTTCGTCACACGACCATCGCCGGCGATCCGCCCGACATCGATCCGGACTTCGAAGGCCGTCTCCAGGAGTTGGTCATTGGCCTGATCGAGCAGGGGATTGTGACCGGCACGCATGATACGAGTGAGGGTGGCTTGCTCGTTAGTATCAGCGAGATGCTTATTGCCGGCGGCACCGGCGCGACGATCGATCTCCAGGCATTGCTCGAAGTGAATGGCGGGAGACTGGATCGGGCCGCGTTCGGCGAGGCGGCATCGCGAGTTGTCGTCAGCGCGCCTGTGGGTATGGCCGACGAGATCGTGGCTAAGGCGCGTGCAGCCGACGTGCCGGTGGTCAGACTTGGCCAGGTGGAGGGACCGACGCTGAATGTCCTGGGCGTGTCCCAGATGCAAGTGAGTGAACTCGCCGGCGCCTGGCGCGGCGGGTTGGACGATTAGCGACCGAGCAGCGGGAGTGTTGATACACCAACGTCCGGAGGGCGCATTGACCAGTCAATCAATCCTGGATGACAAGCCGAAGGATGAGTGTGGCGTATTCGGCGTATACGGTCCGGGGCTCGATGTCGCGCGCCTGACCTACTTTGGCCTGCACGCGCTCCAGCACCGGGGCCAGGAGAGCGCCGGTATCGCCGTGTCAGGGCCTGAGGGTATGCGCATTCGCAAGCGCCTCGGGTTGGTGCAGACTGTCTTCGACGAATCGGACCTGCGGCACTTGCGTGGCGACCTGGCAGTAGGCCACACGCGCTACTCGACTACCGGTTCGACGCTCCCGGAGAATGCCGGGCCCATGTCGGCGGAGTCGTCGGTTGGGACTATCGTGGTTGCCCACAATGGCAATATCGTGAATGCTGTGCAATTGCGGCAGGAGTTGGAGACCGAGGGCGCGCGCTTTGCGACCTCGACAGACACCGAGGTGCTGACCCAGCTCATCGCGCGCTCGCCAGGCGCGACAATCGTCGAGAAGCTACAGGCAGCTATGCCGAGGTGCGTCGGCGCATTTAGTCTCTGTATCCTGACGGCGGGCGAGATTGTCGGGGTGCGTGATCTCAAGGGGATCCGGCCGCTCGTCATCGGCGACCTCGACGGCGGGGCTGTCATCGCGTCCGAGAGCTGCGCGCTTTCGACAATTGGCGCGGATATTGTCCGTGAGGTCGAACCGGGCGAGATCGTCGTCGCCAATGACGCGGGCATCACCTCACACCGCCTTGCCGGCGCAGCTGGTACCGCGAGCTGCCTCTTCGAGTACATCTATTTCGCACGGCCAGACAGCCTCATGTCCGGCCGGCGGGTATACCTCACTCGCCAGCGCATGGGCGAGGAACTCGCCCGGGAAGCGCCGGCAGAGGCTGACGTCGTTATCCCCGTGCCAGACTCGGCGATACCGGCGGCCATCGGCTATGCGCGAGAGAGCGGTATCCAGTTTTCCGAAGGATTGATCAAGAATCGCTACATCGGCCGGACTTTCATCCAGCCGGATCAGAAGCTGCGTGAGGTCGGTGTGCGGCTGAAATTCAGCGCGCTGCCGGAGATTATCGGCGGCAAGCGCGTCGTCCTCGTTGACGATACGATCGTACGTGCGACAACGAGTAGCCTGATTGTCGATCTATTGCGCTCGGCCGGGGCGCGCGAGGTCCACATGCGGATACACGCGCCGCCTATCCAGCATCCCTGCTATCTCGGCGTCGATATGGCGAGCCGCGACGAGCTCATCGCAGCGTCCAAGACCGTCGAGGAGATTCAGGAAGAAATTGGCGCAGATTCGCTACGCTATCTCTCGCTTGACGGGCTCTTCCGGTCGATCGGCAGTCCCGAGAACGGATTCTGCACCGGTTGCCTGACGGGGCGCTACCCGGTCGATGTTGGTGAAGCTACCGGCAAGTTCGGAATTGAGGCCAATGATCGCTCGCACAATGGCAATGGGGTGGCGCGAGATCGGCAGGTCATCCTAGAATCCCCCGGCGCGTTCCGTTCTCTGGCGGGCGCAGGCCGAACTGAAGCGGGGGGATGAGAACAATTGACCGAACCAAAGCGAACGCCGCTGGCGGAGCGCCACGAAGAGCTCGGCGCGAGGATGATCGATTTTTCCGGGTGGTACATGCCGGTGCAATACACCGGCATCGTCGACGAGCACAATGCTGTCCGCAACGCCGCTGGACTCTTTGACCTCGGACACATGGGCCAGGTCGATGTGGATGGTCCTGATGCGCTTGCGTATCTCCAGTACATGACAACGAACGATGTCTCGAAGCTCGCTCCTGGGGACGCGCAGTACTCGATGCTGCTCTACCCCAACGGCGGCGTCGTTGACGACATCATCGTCTACCGGCGACCTACCGGCCCGGGCTACTTCGTCGTGATCAACGCCGCAAACATTGACAAGGATGTCAGCTGGCTGCTTGAGCACGCTGAAGCGCGCGATGACCTGGATGTCAGTGTGAAACACGTGTCCGATGACTACGGGATGATCGCGATCCAGGGACCGCATGCAGAAGCTATCGTCGAAGAGCTTTCGAGCGTCGATCTGGCCGACATGAGCGCATTCTCGTGCCGCGACACGACTGTTGCCGGCGTCGCGTCTCTGGCGGCCCGAACCGGTTACACCGGGGAAGATGGCTGGGAGTTCTACTGTCCAATAGACGACACGCTCGCGCTCTGGAACGCCTTGCTCGAAGCCGGCGAGCCGCATGGGCTTCAGCCCATCGGGCTCGGCGCGCGTGACACGCTCCGGCTTGAGGCGCGGATGCCGCTCTATGGCAATGAGATTTCCGACACAATCAACCCGCTTGAAGCAGGACTGCGCTGGGTCGTCAAGCTTAAGAAGGGCGACTTTATCGGGCGTGATGCGCTGGCCGCGGCGCGCGAGGTTGGAATATCAAGGCGGACGGTCGGGTTTAAGCTCGTCGAGCGTGGCGGAGTTCCGCGCTCGCACTACGATGTCCTCGTCGACGGCAAGTCGGTCGGTTTCGTCACCAGCGGGACTGCGTCGCCGACCCTCGGCGAAAACATCGGTATTGCTGTGATCGACAAGGAATATGCCGGCGTCGGCAGGCCGCTGGAGATCGCGATTCGCAATCGCAACGTCAAGGCAGAGCAGATCAAATTGCCGTTCTACTCTCGTAATTAGGGACCAGGTAGGAAAGGGAGCTTCATATGGCCGTGCCAACGGATCGAAAATACACCAAGACCCACGAGTGGGTGCTCGTTGATGGCGACGTCGCAACGATCGGGATTACCGACTACGCTCAGAACGAGCTGGGTGACATAACCTATGTTGAGCTGCCGGGCGTCGGTGATGACCTGGGACAGTCCGACTCGTTCGGCATTGTCGAGTCGGTCAAGGCGGCGTCGGATATCTACATGCCGGTTGCCGGTGAAGTTACCGAGGCAAATGGCGACACCGAAGACGCGCCTGAGCTCCTTAACTCTTCGCCATACCAGGACGCGTGGTTGATTCGCGTCAAGCTGTCCGACGCCGCGCAACTCGACGCGCTGATGGACGCCGATACCTACGAGAAGTACCTCGAAGAAGAGGGCGGCCACTAGTCACCGGAGCTGATTGCAGGCGTTCGAGCAGGACAAGATAGGGTAGTTCAAAGCACATGACCTTCAATCCACATACGGCGGAAGATCGGCAGGCGATGCTCGATGCGACCGGCGGCAAGACCGTTCGGGAGCTGTTCGACGCGATACCGGAAGCGCATCGCTTTCCAGATCTCGATCTGCCGCCCCGCTTGTCGGAACAGCAGGCGCATCGGCGTTTGAGCCAGCTTTCAGCGCGCAACCGCGACGGTATGAGCAGCCCGTCGTTTCTTGGCGCGGGAAGCTATACGCACTATGTGCCAGCGGCTGTGCAGCAATTGGTCTTCCGGGGCGAGTTCTACACTGCCTATACGCCTTACCAGCCGGAAGTAGCCCAGGGCACACTCCAGGTCATTTACGAGTATCAGACGATGATCGCCGCGCTTACCGGCATGGAGGTCTCGAACGCCTCGCTTTATGACGGAGCGACAGCGCTTGCCGAAGGAGCGCTGCTGACAGTCTCTACCCGCCGGGGCAAGAACAAGGTCGTCGTCTCCGAAGCGATCCATCCCTACTATCGCCAGGTTCTCGATACCTACGTCACCGGTATCGGCGTCGAGGTCGTGACGATTCCGCTCGAGAGCGGCAAGTTGACCACGGATTTGGGCGCTATCGACCAGCACCTGGACGACAGCCTTGCTTGCGTTATCGTCGGATATCCCAACTTCTACGGGTCCATCGAGGACGTCAAGGCTGTAACCGACAAGGTGCACGAGGCTGGTGGCATGGTTCTGGTGTCGACATATCCCACAGCACTGGGCCTGCTGAAACCACCCGGCGAACTCGGTGCGGATGTCGTCACTGCGGAAGGGCAGCCACTCGGCACTGGCCAGAACTACGGTGGCCCGGTCGTCGGGCTGCTTGCGACGCGGCAGTCCTTGGTGCGGCAGATGCCCGGGCGGCTGGCCGGCATGACCACGGATAGTGAAGGCAAGCGTGGCTATGTTCTGGCGCTCCAGACGCGCGAGCAGCACATCCGCCGCGAGAAAGCGACGAGCAATATCTGCACGAACCAGGGTTTGATGGCGCTTGCCGCAACGACCTATCTGGCGACGATGGGCCCGAGCGGTCTCCGTCAGGTGGCGGAGATCTGCTATCAGAACGCGCACTATTTGGCGAGTGAGCTCGAAAAGACCGGACGCTTCGAGGTTGTCAACCAGGTCCCCTTCTTCAATGAGTTCACCGTGCGTTCAGATGTGGATCCAGCGGAACTCAATGCGCGCTTGTCGGAGGCCGGGATCATCGGAGGACTCGACCTCGCACGCGTGAACGGTGATCTCTCCGGCCACATCCTGCTCTCGGCAACTGAGACTGTCGGCAAGAACGACATAGACGAATTCGTTCGGATTGCCGCGACCGCTTAGCACCGGCTAGGCGAACGGGCAATACTAGCGACATATCCTAGAGTCATTGCGCCCCTGAGCATTGATACACTCAGGGCGGTAATCATCGACCCTTCGCTCAGACAAGAGATTGATGTCATTGAAACCGATTGTCGCCATAATCGGACGCCCGAATGCGGGCAAGTCCACGCTCTTCAATCGCCTGATCGGCGAACAGCGGGCAATTGTCGAAGACATGCCCGGTACGACGCGCGATCGGCTCTACGGGGACACTGAGTGGCTTGGGCATCATTTCACGCTCATTGACACCGGCGGCCTGCAGGACGAGGACGAGTATGATCGACTCGCTCCATCGACCATCTCAGAGCGCACCCAGCTCCAGGCGCAACTGGCGATGGACGAGGCAGACGTCATTCTCTTTCTGGTAGACGGTTCGACCTCGCCAACTGCTGCGGACCACGATGTCGCAGATGTCCTGCGTAGTTCTGAGAAGCCGGTCGTGCTCGGCGTCAACAAGGCCGAGAGTCAGGCGCGGCAGGAGAATGCGATCGAGTTCTACGAGCTCGGCCTGGGCGAACCGATACCGTTCAGCAGCCTGCATGGCATCGGCACCGGCGACCTGCTGGATGTGGTCGTCGAGCATCTTCCTACAGTCGGGGAGGAGGCGGAAGAGGAGGAGATCCCCTCAATCGCCATCGTTGGCCGCCCGAATGTTGGGAAGTCGGAACTTGTCAACCGTCTGATCGGCACTGACCGATCGATCGTCTCCAACGTCGCCGGCACCACGCGCGACTCTATCGACACCGTCATCGAGTGGGCGGGTGTGCGCATCAAGCTCATCGATACGGCCGGCATCCGGCGTCGCGGCAGCATCGAACCGGGCATTGAACGCTACAGCGTTATGCGCTCGATGCGTGCGATTGATCGGGCAGACGTGGCTGTCGTGCTGGTCGATGCCGTTGAGGGTTTCACGTCACAAGATGCTCATGTTGCGGGATATGTCGCCGAACGCGGCAAAGGCATCGTCATTGCAATCAACAAGTGGGACGCTGTCGAAAAGGACTCGCACACGATCTATGCCTTCCAGCGGGAGGCGACGGAGGCGTTCCCATTTCTACCATTCGCGCCGATGCTCTTCATCTCTGCGCTCACGGGCCAGCGAGTGCACGACGTGCTGGAGACGGCCCTGCTCGTCGCGGACGAACGGCTCTATCGCGTCCCAACTAGCGAGCTCAACCGGATGCTGAAGGAGGCGGTTGCCGCGCATCCGCCGCCATCGAAGCCGAGTACCTGGGTCAAATTCCTGTACGTGACGCAGGTCGATGTCGCCCCGCCGCGATTCGTCTTCTTCGTATCCAATCCCAAGAACGTGCACTTCTCGTATAAACGCTACCTTGAGAACGAGATACGCTCCAGATGGCCGTTTGCCGGCACGCCGATCATTCTCCATTTCCGGAGCAGGCGCCGCGACGACTAGCAGGCGCAGCGCGCCGGAAGGACCACTATGCACGACCGCATCATCGAGGCAGCCGACCCAGTCATCGCCGACATCATCCGCCGCGAAACCGAGCGCCAGGAGTCGACAATTGAACTGATCGCCTCCGAGAATTTCACGAGCGCGGCGGTGATGGCGGCTACCGGGAGCGTCCTGACAAACAAGTACGCCGAAGGGCTGCCGGGCAGGCGCTACTACGGCGGCTGCGAAGTCGTCGATGAAGCGGAGAACCTCGCCATCGACCGCGCTCGCGAGCTCTTCGGAGCGGGCCACGTCAATGTCCAGCCATACTCCGGGGCCATTGCCAATCTAGCGGCGTACGTTGCCACGCTGCAGCCGGGCGACCGCATCCTCGGCATGGAGCTGCCGCATGGTGGCCACCTGACCCACGGCTCGCCAGTGACGATCTCTGGAACGCTCTACGAAGCACATCACTACGGCATTGACCCGGAGACTCAGCGCCTCGATTACGACACTGTCCGCAAGCGCGCCGAGGAGGTGCGTCCAAAGGTCATCGTCGCGGGAGCGAGCGCGTACTCGCGCACGATTGATTTCGCCGCGTTTCGCGACATCGCGGACTCAGTCGGGGCGATCCTGCTGGCGGACATCGCTCACATCGCCGGGATCGTGGCCGCCGGGAAGCATCCGACGCCGATCAACCACGCGCACATCACGACGACCACGACCCACAAGACGCTGCGTGGGCCGCGCGGCGGGATGATCATGGCTGACGAGGATCACTCGGGCGACATTGACAAGGCGCTCTTTCCGGGTCTCCAGGGCGGCCCGCTCATGCACGTCATCGCTGCCAAGGCCGTCGCCTTCGGTGAGGCGCTACGGCCGGAGTTCGGCGCATATATCGACGCGGTGCTAGGCAATGCCCGGGCACTGGCGGAGGCGCTTCTGGAACACGGTCTCGATGTCGTTTCCGGTGGGACCGAAAATCATCTGATGCTGCTCGATCTGCGCCGCTTCGATGTCTCCGGACGCAAGATGCAGCGCGTGCTTGAAGCGGCGGGCCTCACCACCAACAGAAACCAGATCCCGGACGATCCACGCTCCGCCTTCCAGACATCCGGCATCCGCCTTGGGACGCCCGCCGTCACGACGCGCGGGATGACGACTGACGACATGGAGCAGATTGGACGCTGGATCTCTGAGCTGGTCCACGATCCGGATAACGAGGCATTGGCCAGTTCAATCAGGCGGGAAGCCCATGAGCTCTCACGGTCATACCCGCATCCGGGCGTTCTCGTCTCCGGCGAGTAGCCCAACGCCGCATGCGCGATCCGCTCATTGCACTTGCCACGCTGACTGTTGCGTTCGCCGTCGCGTTTGCCGTCGTTCCGCGGCTCGTGCGCTTTGCCCAGACCTATCAGTTGCTCGATCATCCAGGAGAGGCCCGGCGGGTCCACGTACAGCCGGTTCCACGTATTGGTGGCATCGCGATGTACCTGGGCTTTGTCGTCGCGCTGGCGGTGACGATTGCGCTACCCGTCGAACGGTTCTCCGAAGAGGTCGAACGTCTCCTGCTGCTGATCGTCGGCGCGACGGTCGTTGTTGCGGTGATGTTCTATGACGATGTTGTGGGGCTTCGGCCGCTGCCGAAGCTGCTACTGCAAGTCGGTGTTGCTCTGATCGTGATTGCGCCGCGCTTTCGCTCAGACCAGGCCGGCATCGTAATCGAACAGATCAACCTGCCGTTCTATGGCGCAGTGACGCTGCCGCTCATCGTTGGCGTCCTCTTCACCATCTTCTGGATCACCGGTATGATGAACGCATTGAACTGGAGCGACGGACTCGACGGTCTAGCGGCTACGATCGCCCTGTCAGCAACGACTGTGCTGTTTCTGCATACGTACTTCTGGCCACGTGGGAACCCGCAGTTCACGATCTCGCTCCTGGCGATTGCGCTGGTCGGGGCGATAGTAGGTTTTCTGCCCTACAACTGGCATCCGGCGAAGATCATCATGGGCGACACTGGCGCGATGTTCCTGGGGTTTGCCCTGGCGACGACGAGCATCATCGGCGGCGCGAAGATTGCGACAGCCCTACTCGCGTTGAGTGTCCCGATTGTCGACATGGCCTGGGTCATCGTGTCACGCGCATTGCACGGGCGCTCGCCGCTGTCCGCCGATCGGGGCCACCTGCACCACCGGCTGCTCGACGCCGGCTGGACCCAGCCGCAGATCGTCGTCACCTATGGCGCGGCCACGCTTACGACTGGCATTCTCAGCTTGCTGCTACCCAGCCGGGAACTGAAGCTCGTCGCGCTTGTGGGCATCGGTTGCGGAGTGCTTGTAGCAATTGCAATTCTCGCGCGTCGCAGCGACCGCCAGGCGCGCGACGCAAGTGGTCCGGTCGGATCGACGTAGAGCGCTATGCGCTTAACTACTGGATCTTGAGCAGAACCGGCGCTTCGATCCAAAGGTCTTCGAGACGATAGAACTGGCGTTGGTCGCGGGTCAACAGGTGGACGATGACGTCGCCATAGTCGAGCAGGATCCAGCCCCCTTCGGCCTCACCCTCAACCCGCTGTGGGCGCGTGCCGCGTTGGCGCATCTGGTCTACGATCTCACGATTCAGGGCGCGTAGCTGCCGGATGTTGTCGGCCGTCGTTACGATGAACACGTCGGCAAACGATGACAGTTCACTGATATCAAGGAGGGTGATGTCCGCAGCCAACATCTCCGAAGAGATCTCGGCAATTTCGCGCGCCAGTTCAACCGCTTCGATAGCAAACCTCCGGGTGAGTTACTCGACAATGCAAACCATCGTGGGCCTGGCAGGGATCGAACCTGCGACCTTGAGGTTATGAGCCCCTTGCTCTACCACTGAGCTACAGGCCCCGTCAGGGGCGTATTCTAACAGACGACCGCGGCGGCACATGCGCGCGCCGGGCTACAGACGGCAGAGGAGCCGATACATGGATGGGTACCTGACCGACGTCACCAACATCATCGGCCTCTTTCTCCTGATTGCCACGGGCTACCTGGTCGTCTCGCAGACGCTGCTACCGCAGTTCGCGCTCCCGTGGTTTGGGCGCCGCCGACGCCAACGCGCGGTAGCGAGCGCCAATGAGCTGCTCGCGTCCGGGGATCTGTCGGTCGAGGAGCGGTCGCTCATCGAGCGCAGCCGCAACACGCTGCTTGCCTACGACGCTCAGCCGCGCGAAGCCTGGTCTGGAAGCCTGCCCGCCGGCGACGCACTCGCAGCGATCGAACGCATCCGCGATGCCCAGGCGGCTAGCCGTACTTGATGCCCCAGCCAATGCACGCCAAACGAGTCGAGCCACCCACCTGGAGGTTCACGGCGCGCGCGAGGACGCTCAGCGGCTCTCGACCGAGCTTGAATCGTGGATACGCGCGCAGGATTCCCGGCAAACTCCGTACAGGCACATGCACGCCATTGACCTCGTAGACGTCAACGCCGCGTGTTTCCAACGTGTACGCGAGCTCGTCCGGTCGAATCAATCGCTCGTAGTCATGCTCGACATCCCGCATGACCCGTGTCAGACGGCACTCCTGCGCGACGCCAATCAACAGGAGTCGGCTCCATAACGTGCGATTTGGTGTAGAAAAGATCAACACCCCTCCAAACCGCAACACGCGATAGATCTCATCGAGCGATGTATCGAGATCATCAACGTGTTCGAGGACTTCGGAGCAGATCACGACGTCGAATGTGGCAGCGGGAAACGGCAACCGTTCGGCCGGAGCCGCCATGAATTCAGGGTGTGCATGACGGTCGCTCGGGCGTGCGCATGCTGCCTCAAGGGCCACCTCGTCGGGATCGACCCCGGTGACGCGATAGCCCAGGCGCGCGAGATGCGCTGACATGCTACCACCACCGCAACCAACATCGAGCACGCTGAGCTCGCCCGGCGTGTGATGGAGGCGGCGTGTCAGTACCTGGTGGATGTAGGGGACACGCCAGGGATCAAGCAGCTCCGCCATCGCGAAGAGCTCGGACGACGGGTCAAGCCAGGGATTCACGCTGCGGCGCTGCCTGCCGAACGGCAGGGGTGCAAGCAGGACCGGCGAGCATACGTTGGTCCTGATTTCGGCGGTAGATATTGACTGTCACGCGGACGGAGGTAACGATAGGTACAAGCACAACGCAGGAACGTCCGTGTGTTGCGAACGGAGAATGACATGCCAACCGGAAGCCTGATGGGCGCACTCAATCCACTCAAGTCACGAAACGCCATCCCAGACCATCTCCGGTTCCCGACGTATCAGAATCAATTGCGGCTGATCGGCCGCCATCTCGACACCAACGGCTACCGTTCGATCAGCCTGCTCGATGTCGAAGGCGGTATCCTCGTGCGCGCCTTCACGGCACGCAAGCACGAGTCGGAACTCCTCGAGTTCCCGGACTCGGCCTTCGATCAAATGGTAAAGGATGCGATTGAGGGACGCGGCCGGCGCAAGAAGGTCGGCCGCAAGCACGCGGTCGTGCCGACGGGGTACGAGGACTTTCTGCGCGCCCTGGGTTATGAACTCGATCAGCGCGTGGCGAAGTCGATCACGTTGCACGAGTCGCCGGATTCCTGGTTTGTTGCGGGGATTGCCGGGAGTGACAACAGCAACGGCGTCTTCTCGCCCTTTGACATGACGCTCCGCGAGGCCGAAGTCAATGCCGTGCTCGATGCCGCGTTCCGGCGCAGAGGCCGCTAGCAGGCAGGCATTAACTTCTCAGGCGACTAGCGCCCGCTATCGCTCTCGAGCATCCACCGAAAGAACTCCAGCTGGCGGATCTGCATCTGGTTAAGACCGATCTTGCGCAGGGTAATCTGGTCCGAGTGCTTCGCCGCCACCTCGACCAGCGCCGCGCGTTCAGTCGGCGCGAGCACGAGCCGCGGGTCGTCGAAGTCGATCCGTGTCACCACGGTGGCGGGAATTCTCTTGAGAATGCGCTGCTGCATCAGGGTGCTGTCCTCAGTTCCGGAACTCTCGAAGGGCAAGGGCCGAAGCGCTCGGCCGCCCGGACGTTAACCGGTCATCACTGCTCGACCAGTCATTCTGATTGTCGGCCATCGGCCACCCTGGCGAAACGGTGGTAGGTCACGTCCAGGGCAGGGCCAATGGTGTCACGCCCGGGCCTCTTGCATCGACGACGCGATAGCACAGGTGTACGTAGTAGTACCTGCGGCCCTAATCTGCCTCGATTGTCCGGATGTGCAGCTCTCGTTTCTGCCGCTCGTCGATCCCGCCCGGGGCCCCGAACATCAAGTCACGGCCGCTCTGAGTCTTCGGGAAGGCGATCACTTCCCGAATCGAGTCCTCCTGAGCCAGCCGCATCACGATCCGGTCAATGCCAGGTGCGATACCGCCATGCGGCGGCGCGCCATATTCGAACGCGTGGAGCATGTGGCCAAAGCGCACGTCGATCTCCTCGGGCGGATAGCCCATGATCTCGAAGATCTTGTTCTGCAGCGCGCGCTGGTGGATACGGATCGACCCGCTGCCCATCTCGTAGCCGTCCATCACGATGTCGTAGGCCTTCGCGCGGACCTTGCCGGGATCCGTGTCAAGCAGCTCGATGTCATCGTCCATCGGCGCCGTGAACGGGTGGTGCATGGCGTCCCAGCGGTTCTCGTCGTCGTTCCACTCATACATCGGGAACTCGAGCACCCAGCATGGAGCACTGACGTTCGGATCGGCCAACCCGAGCTCGTCGCCGAGGCGGTTCCGAATGCGCCCCAGAACCGTTGCCGCGACCTCCTCAGTGTCCGCGACGAAGAGGAGCAAGTCGCCAACGCTGGCATCCGCCGCCTCGGCTATTGCCTGTAGGTCGCTCTCGTTGAAGAACCGCGCAATCGGCGAACGTGCTGTAAGCGCGCCGTCCTCGTCTTGCAGGCCCATCCAGGCGAGCCCCTTCGCCCCCTGGCGTTGCGCGTACGCAGTCAGGTCATCAATCTCGCGGCGCGAGATGTCCGCCTTCTGAGGGACTGCGATTACCCGCACGACGCCGCCCGACTTCGCTGTCGATGCGAAGACATTGAACTCAGAACCTGCGACGAGCTCGGTGACGTCGTGGATCTCCAGGCCGAAGCGCAGATCCGGCTTGTCGTTGCCATACTTGAGCATCGACTCAGCGTAGCTCAGGCGCGGGAAAGGCTTCTCCCGGACCGTCAGCCCGGCCGCTTCAATCAGCTCTACAAAGAGCCCTTCAGTGAGGTTGAGAACGTCCTCAGTGTCGACGAATGACATTTCGAGGTCGAGCTGCGTGAACTCGGGTTGCCGGTCAGCGCGGAGATCCTCGTCGCGGAAGCAGCGGGCAATCTGGTAGTAGCGGTCCATGCCACTCACCATCAATAGTTGCTTGAGCTGCTGAGGCGACTGCGGGAGAGCATAGAACTCCCCTGGGTGGAGCCGGCTTGGCACGTCATAATCACGAGCGCCCTCGGGAGTACTCTTGATCAGGACCGGTGTCTCGATCTCGACGAAGTCGCGCGCATCGAGGTAGTCGCGAATCGTCTTGACGACCTTGTGCCGCAACATCAGGTTGCGCTGCATGCGCTCACGCCGCAGATCGAGGTAGCGGTACTCCAGCCGGATCGTCTCGTCCACGTCACTGTCATCAGTGAGCTCGAACGGCGGAGTCAGGGCCTCGTTCTCAATCTTAATTGAGACCGCTTCGACCTCGATATCGCCGGTGCCAAGATTGGGGTTGCGCGTGCCCTCCGGCCGCTCGCGCACGACGCCGCGCACCTCAACAACAAATTCGGCCCGCAATGTCTCAGCGACACGATGCGCCTCGCTCGATTCCTCAGGGTTCGCAACAACCTGCGTGAGACCATAGCGATCGCGCAGATCGAAGAATATCAACCCGCCGTGGTCGCGCCGGCGGTGTACCCACCCGCGCAGCGTGACGTCCTCGCCGACGTCCTCGATCCGCAGTTCGCCGCATGTCTGATATCTGCGTGTCGCCGCCATCGTCTCTACTCCGGTCCAATCTTCGGGCGCAATCTCACCCGCTCGCTGCTTTTTCCTGTTGCTTGATCTCATCCCACATCGCGTGCAGGTCTTCAACGTTCTCGATCTCGCGGTCGCCAAATACGTGCGGGTGCCGCCGCACCATCTTGCCGCTCACTGCGTTCAGTACGTCGGCCATGGTGAATTGGCCGGCTTCGCGCGCTATCTGGGCGATCATCACGATGTGCAGGAGCACGTCGCCAAGCTCCTCCGCCTGTTCGCCATGATCCCCGCCGGCGACCGCCTCGCTGAACTCGTCAAGCTCTTCGGTGAGCTGCGGCAGGAGCGTCGCAATCGTTTGCTCCTGATCCCAGGGACACCCGCCAGGCGCCCGCAAGGTTGCCATGATCTGCTCGAAACCGGCGAGGCTCGCTCGCGCGCCCGGCTCAGACTCCGGCATGAACGTGAGCGTGTCGCCGTGACGGGCATCCGGCTTGTTGCCGAGCTGCCTCTCGATACGCTGTGAAGCAAGCTGCACGACCCGGCTGCCGCGAAAATTCGTGATGACGGTTGAGACAAAGGCGTCAAGGCTCTCAAGTCCAGCATCAAATGGATATGCCGCCTCTGCAATGGCCAGCGCAAGCGCGTCGACAATCCTGATGCTCCCGACGGCGGACGGAGCACCAACGACGCCGGCGATTACCTCGACGTCCGCAACCTTGGCGAGCTGTTGCACCGTCAAGTCACCGACGTTGGCAGCGCCGGGGACAAGGTAGCAAGCAGTGTCGCAGTTCGCACGGTGAACAATAGCGTCGGCGACAGCGCCTGGGATCGCACGAATGTCTTCTGAGTCGAAGAGGTGATCGAGGCAAATGACCCGGCCCTCGCACTCGCCAAGCCAGCCGCGTGCAAGCGACGTGTCGCGCGCGAACACAGGGACGCGATCAAATACGTCTGCGAATGTGGCTGCTGGGCGCTGGCCATGGAGGCCGATGGCGACAACTCGCACGCCGGCTACCGCTCGGAGAGGGCTTTGTCGCCCGAACCGATCGTCAACACCGACATGAAGGCTTCCTGCGGAATCTCGACGTTGCCGACCATCTTCATCCGCTGCTTGCCCTCTTTCTGCTTCTCCAGCAGCTTGCGCTTGCGCGTCACATCGCCACCGTAGCACTTCGAGAGGACGTTCTTCCGCAACGCCTTGACCGTTTCGCGCGCGACGATGCGGCTGCCAATGGACGCCTGCACCGGCACGTCGAACATCTGCCGTGGAATCAGCTTGCGAAGCTGGGCGACAAGCTCGCGGCCACGATAGTAGGCCTCGTCGCGGTGCGTGATGACCGAGAGCGCATCGACCGGCTGCCCGTTGACAAGCACATCGAGCTTGACGAGATTGCCGGCGCGCATTTCTTTGAACTGGTAGTCGAGCGAGGCATAGCCCTGGGTGCGGGATTTCAGCTGATCGTAGAACTCGACAATCAGCTCGCCGAGCGGCATTACGAACTTGAGCGATACGCGGTCCTCGTCAAGGTATTCCATATGCTCGTACTCGCCGCGCCGGTTGGTCACGAGATCCATAATCGCCCCGATGTAGCGCGAAGGACTGATGATCCCAATCTCCATATATGGTTCGCGGATGTCGTCGATCTCACCGGGATCAGGCAGGTCCGAAGGGTTATCGACCCGCACAATCTCGCCGGTGGTCTTGACGACCTCGTACTCAACGCTGGGCGCGGTCGCGAGCAGATCCAGCTCGTACTCGCGTTCCAAGCGCTCCTGAATGATCTCCATGTGAAGCAGCCCCAGGAAACCGCAACGGAAGCCGAACCCGAGCGCGTCCGACGAGTCCGCCTCGTAGACCAGGGACGCATCGTTAAGCCGCAGGCGTTCGAGCGCATCCCGCAGCTCCGGGTAGTCCTCACTCTCCACTGGGAAGAAGCCCGCGAAGACCATCGGTTTTGCCGGACGGTAGCCGGGGAGCGGTTCGGGGGCCGGGCGCGCCGACAGCGTGACGGTGTCGCCAACCTGACAGTCGCCGACGTTCTTAAAGCCGGTAGCGACGTAGCCGACCTCGCCGGCGCTCAGCGATTTCACCGGCCTCAGATCAGGGCGGAAGACGCCGACCTCGATGAGCTCCGACTCCTTCTTCGTCGCCATCATCCGAATGCGGGCATCGGCCGGTATGGTGCCTTCCTCAACCTTCACATAGGCGATCACGCCTTTGTACTGGTCGTAATGGGAGTCGAAGACGAGCGCCTTGACCGGAGCGTCCGCGTCACCGGTCGGCGGCGGAATGTGATCGACAACCGCCTGGAGTACGTTGTCAATCCCGTATCCCGTCTTGGCGGACGTTTGGACAATCTCCTCCGGTAGCAGGCCGATGAGATCGCTTATCTCGTCTGCCACCTGATCCGGCATCGCGCTAGGCAGGTCGATCTTGTTGATGACCGCGATGAGGGTCAGGTCGTTGTCAAGTGCCAGGTAGACATTCGCGACGGTCTGGGCCTCGACGCCCTGGGCCGCATCGACGACCAGCAGCGCGCCTTCGCCGGCGGCCAGCGAGCGGCTAACCTCGTAAGAGAAGTCCACATGGCCAGGCGTGTCGATCAGGTTGAGCACATAGGTCTGGCCGTCCGCCGCTTCGTACTCCATCCGCACTGCGCGCATCTTGATCGTGATGCCCTTCTCGCGCTCGAGATCCATCGAGTCGAGCAGTTGCTCGGTCATCGTGCGCTTGTCGACCGTGCCGGTGACCTCCAGAAGCCGGTCGGCCAGCGTCGATTTCCCGTGATCGACATGTGCGATGATGCTGAAATTGCGAATCAGGCGCTGGTCTGTCATGTTGTGCTATTTACTCGGATTCCATACATACGAAAGCGCCACCCGACCGGGTGGATCAAGCCAAAGTATACCGGAGTGTCACGAAGTCTCAGGGCGTTGGCGGCCAAAGCGCGCATCGAGAAACGGGCGAATCCAGCGCCGCACAACCGGCATGCGCTCGCCGATCTCGCAGACATCGCGCGCACCCACGACGTACGCGACGACGAAGAACACGGCAACCGCCGCAACCAGTCCGTACCCGAACAGCAGATAGTCGACGAGACTGCGATTCTCGGTCGGGTCCGTCGCTGTCGCCAGCATGTTCCCGGACCAGACAGCGTAGGGCAGAAAGATAGCTGCAGCGAGGACCGACCTTGCGACCCTGCCAACGAGGTTGCGGGTGACGAAGCCAATCCGCAGTTGCAGGATTGCCACCAGGGCCAACGCTTCGACCGTGCTCGCGATTGAAAGCGCGAGCGCCAACCCCTGGTAGCCCATGCGCCGGGACAACCACCAGCTCAAGAGCACGTTGATGACGACGGCCGAGACGGAGATGATGACCGGCGTTTTCGTGTCCTGCATCGCATAGAAGACACGTGTCAACGCCTCAATCACCGCCCAGCCGAGCAAGCCGAGCGTGAAGTAGGCAAGCGCGCCGGCGACGAGGCGTGTCGATTCGCTGTCGAAGGATCCGGACTCGAAGAGCACCTGAACGATGCTCTCGCGATAGGCAAAGAGGCCAATCGCCGCCGGCAAGCTCAGGAAGATCAATGGCGACAGCGCCCGACCGATCGTCGCCTTCAACTCTTCGATCCGCCCCAGCTCGAACTGCCGCGAGAGCAGCGGGAAGATCACCGTTGACAGGCTGAGCGCCAGTACCCCATACGGCAGCATGAAGAGCTGGAAGGCATAGTTCAACGCGCCGACGCTGCTGGCCGACAGACGCGACGCGAAGTTCGTCATCACGATGAAGTTGACCTGGAACGCCGCCTGACCCGCGACGCGTGGGGCCATCAACCGTCCGACAGTGCGGACACCTGGGATATCGCGGTTGGGCAGCCACTCCAGCCACATCCTGCCGCGCAGTAGGCCGGCAAACTGCATCCCGGCATGTAGCGCCGCGCCGATGATCACGCCGAACGCGAGACCGAATATCCCGAACGGTCCGACCAGCGCGACCGCGCCAAAGACGATCCCCGCGTTGTAGAAGACCGGCGCGAACGCCGCCAATGCGAAGCGCTCTTGCGCTTCGAGAATACCTTTGAAGGCGATTCCGAGCCCGAGCAGCAGTGGGGACAAGAGCAGCAACCGTGTCAGATCTGTCGCCAGTGACTGGCGTTCGGCATCCAGCCCGGGGGCAACAACATACGAGATGAGCGGCCCCGCGAAGATCAGCACAGCGACCGAAAACACGGCCAGCACCAGCACTGTGAAGCTCAGGACGGCGCTCGCAAGCCGCCACGCGCCGCGCTCGTCCCGCCGGGCAATGAATCCGGCAAAGACTGGGATAAAGGCGCTGCCGAACGCGCCGCTCATCACCAGTAGAAAGAGCAGGTCAGGAATCCGGAACGCGGCCACGTAGGCGTCGTAGTCTGGCGATGTCCCGAAGCGCGCCGCAATCGCGATCTCGCGCACGACGCCAAGCAGGCGGCTCAGTATGAACGCAACCCCGACGATGACGGCGTTGCGGGCGACCCCGGACATTGCGGACTGTGCGGATTGCGCATCATCGCCGGAGACGGGAAGCTCCGGAAGTTCCTGAGTGTCGGGAAACTGGTCGTGTGGAGCTCTCTTCGCCGCATCCATTGCCGCGCGATTGTACGTGAGATTGCGAGCCAGCGGGTGGGTTGGTACACTCTTGCGGTTGTCCGGTGGGCGAGATTTCCCGCCGTTATTCTGCTGTTTACGAACTTGAACGAGAATAGATTCTTACAGGCGGGGGAGAGCATTGGCTCATTCGAAGCAGGCACGCAAGCGTATTCGCGTCAATCAACGTCAGGCTCAGCGCAACCGTGTGTCGCGCTCCGCTTCGCGCACGCTCGTGCGCCGGGCGGTCGAGGCGATCGAGAGCGGCGATCGTGACGCGGCGCAGGACGCCGTCGCGCGTGCCGTCCGCCAGCTGGACAAGACAGCTTCCAAGGGCGTCATTCACAAGAACAACGCCGCTCGCCGGAAGTCGCGCCTGATGAAGCGCTTCAACGCCATGGAAGCCGCCTAGCGCCCGCCCCTACCGGCGGAAGCCCTCGGCGATCTCAGCTACGAGTGGAGTCAGCACCGACTCCGATGATGATGCCCGTCCGGTCTTCACCAGCCACTCCGAACGCCGCAGCGCCTCTACTGCACTGCTCAAACCGCTGCTGTTCCGCCAACCGGACTTGCGGCTGACCGTCGCCTTGAGCTGCCCTGCGCTGACGCCCGAGGCATCGGCGACGGTGTCGACGCCATAGCGCTGGACATAGCCGGCGGCAAGTAGCACGCCCGGCTGGTAGCCAATCTGTCCGATAACACGCTCGGGCGCTTCACCATTCGCAAGCACCATGTCAAGCTCAATCAGTGCCGCGCCGGCTCGGCCCTCGTAGGTTTCATCGTTCAATTTGAAGGCGGTGACGCCGGACCGGTCGGCGACAAGCTCTTGGACCATCTGCTGTGAGACCGTGCCGGTCACGCAGCCAGCTGCCAGCTTTTCGATCTCGGTGGAAATGAGTCGCATGTCAAGTGTCTGCGGGTTCCAGCGGTCCTCGCGCTGCCAGCTCGTCGGGTAGAGCCGGTCCAGTAGCTCCCGCACGGCCACCAGCTCGAACTTCACTCCGAGTGTCTTGGCGCGGTTGCTGGCCCAAGCCTCCAGATCACGCCCGTAGAGCGTCTCGTAGAGCTCGACCGTCCACTTGCGGGCTTTCGCGGTCTTGAGCGCTTTGCGGTTGGCCGGGATCTTCTGACCGGTGACGAGGATCGACACCGTTGTCTCTGGTTGGCCGGTGAGCAGCGGTTCCAGTTCGTCCCAATCCGCCCTGGCGTTTCGATCAACTCCCGGCACGCCGCGCAATACGACAACCCGGCCTGAGCCGAAGAATCCGGGTGTTGAGACGGCGGCTGCAATGTCGGTGACGTTGGCAATGTCGCTATCGAGTTTCGCGGTGTTGAGGCCACCAGGATCATGCTCCGCGAGCAATGCGGCGAGGCGCTCATCGAGGTCGACGGAATTGCGACCGTGGAGCAGGACGACGCTCATGGCGCTTCTCTCTGTTATAGACGCGGAGGCAATGATAAGGGCGAGACGCCGGTTTCACGCGGGATAGCTTCGAGCCTGCAATCGCAGGTGGGCGTTTCGACGACTCCGACTTATGGAGCAGAAGAACTCCCGAAAGCTATTTCATGTAGGCTCGAGTTACTGTGAACCCCGCGCGTCCGGACTACCTCGCCCTATGATTCAGTATAACAACTTGGCGCGTCAGTCCCGAATCAGCTGCGCACCCGAACGTCTACAATTGGCGCGGAGGGTGGAGAATACTTCATGAAAATTGCCGTCACAAGACGTCTGTTCCAGAGTGAGATTGACCGGCTCCGCGAGCGCTTCGAGGTTGCCGAGTGGGACTCGGATCTGCCGCCGGATCCGGACCAGCTGCGCGAGCTCCTGAGCGACGCGGTTGGCGCGCTGACGTTGCTGACTGACCGCATAGATGATGACGTGCTGGCGGCGCATCCGTCGCTGCGTGTCATCAGCAACCTTGCGGTCGGCTATGACAACATCGATGTGCCGGCTGCGACCTCGCGCGGCGTCGCGGTCTGTACGACGCCCGATGTTCTGACTGAAACGACTGCCGAGTTCGCGTTGGCCCTGATTTTTGACGCGGCGCGGCAAGTGTCTGCCGGCGACCGGTCGGCGAGGGCGGGAGAGTGGGAAACCTGGTACCCGATGCGATTTCTCGGCCGCGGCGTTGCCGGCACAACGCTCGGCATCGTCGGCTTCGGGCGCATCGGTCGCAACCTGGCCGAGATGGCGTCGGCGCTTGGCATGAGGGTCGTAGTGAGTGATCCAGCGGGTGATAGCGCTGCGTACGAGAACTTGCCGCTCGCGGAGCTCCTCCAAACGAGCGACGTCGTCTCAATTCACACGCCGCTGACCCCCAGCACCAGACAGCTGCTTGACGCCGAGCGCATCGGCATGATGAAAGATGACGCAGTCCTGATCAATACTGCCCGTGGGCCGGTCATTGACACTACCGCCCTCGTCGCCGCCCTCGAAGCAGGGAAGCTGCGCGCAGTAGGCCTCGACGTCACCGATCCGGAGCCGCTACCTCAGACGCATCCACTCTATGCCTTTGAGCGCGTGACAATCACGCCGCATATCGCAAGCGCGACCGTCGCGACACGGACAGAGATGGCGCGTCTCGCCGTGGACAACATCATTGCCGTGTTGGAGGGCACCGAGCCGCCGCATTGTCTGAACCCGGAAGTGTTGGAACGTGACTGAGAAAACGCGCATCGCCGTCACCGGCATCGGATTGATAACACCACTGGCAGCGACCCGCGAAGAGAGCTGGCGCAGGATCATCGCGGGCGAAGGTGGAATCGAGCGCATTGCGAGCTTCGACGACGAGGGCTTTCCGGTTCAGATAGCCGGAGAGACACCAGGCTTCGACGCTGTTGAGCTCCTCGGCCGCAAGGAAGCGCGCAAGACCGACCGGGTGATCCAGTTCGCGGTCGCTGCCACCGCCGAGGCGCTCGAACATGCGCGCTTGACCGTGGGCGGCGGCGCTGCCGACCGCATGGGCGTGTTCATCGGTACGGCGCTTGGCGGCGTTGGGACCTTCGAAGCGGGTGTTCGCGCCCTCCAGGAGCGCGGTCCGAGACGGGTCAGTCCATTCTTCATTCCGATGACCCTCGTCGACATGCCGAGCGGCTACGTGTCGATCCACTTTGGCCTCCGCGGACCAAACATGGGCACGGTCAGTGCCTGCGCCAGCGGAGCCCACGCGATTGGCGAGGCCTTCGAGACGATCGTCCGCGGCGACGCCGACGTGATGGTTGCGGGCGGCGTCGAAGCAGCGGTCACACCCGCCTCTGTGGCTGGTTTTGCGGCAGCAGGCGCCCTTTCGACGCGCAACGACGACCCGGCCCACGCCAGCCGTCCCTTCGATGCCGCCCGCGATGGCTTTGTCCTCGGCGAGGGCGGCGCGATGCTTGTCCTGGAGTCGGAAGCGCACGCGATAGAACGCGGCGCGGAGATCCTTGGGTTCGTGACCGGCTATGGCTCGGCGGGCGATGCCCACCACATCACCCAGCCCGGTGAGAATGGTGAAGGCGCAACACGTGCGATGCGACTCGCGCTCAAGCGCGCCGGGATTGCGCCTGCAGAGGTGAGCTACATCAACGCTCACGGCACCTCGACGCCGCTCAACGACAAGTTCGAGACGATGGCCATCAAAGCCGCCTTCGATGACGCGACCCCGCCGGTATCGTCAACCAAGGGCGCAACTGGCCATCTGCTTGGTGCAGCCCCGGCCATCGAAGCGGCATTCTCAATGCTTGCCCTGCGTGATGGCATTATCCCACCGACCATCAACTACGAGCTTCCGGACCCCGACTGCGACCTCGACTACGTGCCGCATGACGCACGCAATGCCGAGCTGAAGCATGTCCTGAGCAACTCATTCGGCTTCGGCGGCCACAACGCCGTGCTGGTCTTCTCCGCCGACTGACGCTTCGCCCGAGCGCTCGCCAGCACCGGCGAGATCCGGTCGAAGCGCTGCATCGACTGGTGTGCGCCTGCGCATGCGAAAGAGCCGCCGGATTCCAGCGGCTCTTAACATTCGATGAATTGTCGCGAAGTCCTAGTCGAGGTACCCGCGCAACCGGCCGCTCAGCTGCGGGGTGCGGAGCTTGCGGAGCGCCTTCGACTCAATCTGCCGGATGCGTTCGCGAGTGATCCCGAACTCCTGGCCGACTTCTTCCAACGTCCGATAGCGACCATCTTCGAGCCCGAAGCGCAGGATGACGATCCGGCGCTCACGCTCTTCGAGCCGTCCGAGGGAATCGCCAATCTGGTCGCGGAGCAACTGGTGGGACGCGAGTTCCATAGGCGCAGGAACCGTCTCGTCCTCGATGAAGTCGCCGAGGAAGGCATCGCCTTCGGGGCCGACCGGCGCTTCGAGCGAGACGGGATGGCGCGAGGCGTCAAGCACCTGCCGTACCTTCTCCTCCGGCACATCCATCGCCCGCGCAATCTCCAGATACGAAGGCTCGCGCTCGTAGATCTGCTGCAACCGGTGGCTGGTCTTCTTGATGCGATTGATTGTCTCGCCGACGTGCACCGGCAGACGGATCGTGCGGCTCTGGTCGGAGATCGAGCGGGTGATCGCCTGACGGATCCACCACGTCGCGTAGGTCGAGAATTTGAAGCCACGGTTGTAGTCGAACTTGTCGGTCGCCTTCATCAGACCGATGTTGCCCTCCTGGATCAGATCCAGGAATGACAGGCCGCGCCCGATGTACTTCTTGGCAACACTGACGACCAGCCGGAGGTTTGCCTGAATCAGATGCCGGCGTGCGGCTTCGCCATCGTTGCGGTCGCGCAGTAGATCGCGCTTCTCCGCTGGCGTCGCGAAATCGCCATTGCCGAGGCGCTCAGCAGCCTCCAGCCCACGTTCCATCCGCCGGGCGAGCCACTGCTCCTCATCCATCGTCAAGAGGTCGGTCTCGCCGATCTCCTGGAGATAGAGCCGCACAGAGTCGGCGGCGCTCATCAGCGCCGGGTCTTGCTGCTCCTGCCGGTGTACGCGCATCGCTTCAGCGGCCGCGTCGCGCTTTGTCGATGTCGAGGTCGTCGCTGGGAGGGCCGACGACTGGCTGAGCTGCTGCCTGAACCTGCTCGCCCGCGCCAGGGGGGCGTAATCCCTAATCTCGATCTCGTTGTCCAGGAGCTTCGACCAGAATTCATCAACCGCCTGGATCTGGTCCTGTATATCCGGAAATTCGTCGATACATTCGTCGGAAAGTAGAAAGCCCTGCTGCTTGCCTTTGGCAAGTAGATTGCTAACCGACATCGATGCGAAGCCCCTCCCTATTAGCACTTCTATCGATCGATTGCCCGTCGTGTCATACGACATATTCGGGCAGGGTCACCCTACGAGCAGCAGCCTGAGTCCCAGCCGAGGTGTGCTCGCCGGCGTCTGTACCGTAAGATGTGACCTGTGTCGCGTGAGTTTGCTCTAATATACGTCAGTTATGTGCAGATTTCAATAGGTTAGCCTGACTAAACCATGATGTCCGGCTGATTCATCGCGCAGGATTTCGCCGAAGGATCTTCAAATCACGGCTCTAGAGACTCCATCACTCCGATGATCACGTTGGGCATCGACCCCGGCACGGCGCTGCTCGGCTACGGTGTCATTTCCGGCCACGATAACCTTGAGATGATCGAGTACGGCGCTGTCGAGACCGAACCGGGAGTCCCACCGCAGAAGCGGCTCGAAATCATCTACGACACGCTCACGGAAATCATCTCCGAATTCCAGCCGGACGTCGTCGCCATCGAGCAGCTCTTCTTCGCGCGCAACACGACGACGGCGCTCGCGGTCGGCCAGGCACGCGGCGTCGCTATGCTGACGGCTGCCAAATCCGACTTACCGGTGTTCGAGTACAAACCGGCCGAGATCAAGCTCGCGATTGCCGGGCACGGTGGCGCGGACAAACGCCAGGTCCAGGAGATGGTCCGGACGATTCTCGGCCTCTCAGACCTGCCGCAGCCCGACGACGCCGCTGACGCCCTGGCAGCCGCCATCTGCCACGCGTTCACCGCCGCGTTCCGCCGGGCCACCGCTGGAGCTAGTGATTGAGCCGCGTCGAACGCATGCGCGCCGACGAGCTCGTCGTCCGCCAGGGACTCGCGCCGTCGCGCAGCCGCGCCAAGGTCCTGATCGTTGCCGGCGACGTCATGACGCCCGACCGCCGCGTCACCAAGCCCGCCGAGCAGTTGCCGGTCGACACGCCGCTCTCGCTACGCGCAAAACCGCGCTTCGTCAGCCGTGGCGGCGAGAAGCTCCAGGCCGCCCTTGATGCCTTCGAGTTTGACGTGAGTGGGCTGGTCGCCGCTGATATTGGCGCTTCGACGGGCGGCTTCACCGACTGCCTGCTGCAATTCGGCGCGCGCAAGGTGTATGCGGTCGATGTCGGCTATGGACAACTTGATTTCACGTTGCGCGAAGATCCACGCGTCGTCGTGATGGAGCGAGTCAACGCCCGCCACCTAGAGCGGCTTCCGGAGACTGTTGACCTCATCGTCATCGACGTTTCATTCATCTCACTGCGTTTGGTGCTGCCGGCGGTGGTCGAGTCGCTATCGGCCTCGGGTAACTTCATCGCGCTGATAAAGCCGCAGTTCGAGGCCGGCCGGGATGCCGTGAGCCGCCAGGGCGTTGTGCGCGACGAGCGCACCCGCGAACGCGTCGTCCGCGATGTCATCGAGTTCGCGAGCACGCACGATCTCAGATGTGCGGGGCTCATCCGCTCGCCGCTCACGGGCCCGGCCGGGAACGAAGAGTTCCTGGCGCTACTGTGCCGAGGGGCGACCGTCAGCGATGATGCGGTCGAACGCTGGATTGCACAGGTGTTCCGGAGCTAGGCGGGCCGTAGCGAGCCGATGAGCTGCACCCGCGCCTGCCACGCGTTCGTCGCTCCGGCTTCGATACGCGCCACGAGCTCGTCGCCGGACTCTTCTCGCAACAGCGCGTCAAGCTGCCGTTCGACCTCCGACAACACATAGTGCCGGACCTCGGCTTCGGCGCGCATCCGCGCGTCAAGCTGCGAGCAGGCCAGGAGCTTGTCAATCTCCTCAGCGAGCGGCAGCACGCCTTCAACCGATGTGGCGGTTGCCGCCACGACCGGCGTGTGCGCGAGCGAGGGATCGACCTGGGTCACGAGGCTGCGGAGATCGCGTAGCAGCTCACCGGCCCCTGGCAGGTCGGACTTGTTGACGACGAGGATGTTGGCGATCTCCAGCACGCCCGCCTTGATGAGCTGCACGGTGTCGCCCGCGCCCGGCACCTGGATGAGCACGGTTACGTCCGCGACGCTTGCCACGTCGATCTCACCTTGCCCAACGCCGACGGTCTCGATCAATGTGAGATCCAACCCGAAGGCATTGAAGGCCCGCAGTGAGCCAAAGACGGCGTCTGACAGCCCGCCAAGACGCCCCCGGTTGGCAAGCGACCGAATAAAGACGCCGTCGTCGGACCAGGTCTCGTTCATGCGTATGCGGTCGCCCAATGCCGCGCCCCCGGTGCGCCGGCTCGAAGGATCAAATGCGAGAACGCCTACACGCTTGCCCTGACGCCGGTAAACCTGCACCAGCGCATTCACGAGCGTGCTCTTGCCGCCGCCCGGCGGTCCGGTGACGCCGACAATCTGCATGGCGCTGACTGGCGGGAGATCGGCGATCCAGGTGCCACGGAGATCCGGATGGTCTTCGATGTAGCTGAGCACGCGGGCCAGCGCCCCGCGCTCACCGGCCTCGAAGCGTTCTCGTAGGCTCAGGCGTTCGCTCAAACTGACTCAGCCGTTCTGCTTGGCGCGTGCTCGCGGATGTACTCCACGATGTCCGCCAGGGGCGTGCCTGGCCCGAAGACGCGGGTGACGCCGGCATCGAGCAGCGGTTGCACGTCGTCCGGCGGGATCGTCCCGCCAGCGACGATCAGCGCGTCCTCGCGCCCCTCCGCGACAATGCCCTCGACAATCTCAGGGAGCAGCGTCAGGTGCGCGCCTGAGAGGATCGATAGTCCGACGACATCGACGTCTTCATCAACGGCGGCGCGGACGATCATCGCCGGGGTTTGGAAGAGGCCCGTATAGATGACCTCCATGCCGGCGTCGCGCAGGGCTCGCGCAATGACCCGTGCCCCGCGATCATGACCATCGAGACCGGGCTTACCGATCAGCACTCGAATTGGCGCGCGTTCGGCTCGCGACATCTAGCTACCTCCGCGGTCTTTCCTGCGCGAGCAAACCACGGGCGATCACCAGCCGCTGGATCTCTGATGTGCCCTCATAGATCTCTGTGATCTTCGCGTCGCGATAGAGGCGTTCAACCCCGTAGCTCTTCAAATAGCCATAGCCGCCGTGAATCTGCACGGCCTCGTTGGCGGCACGGACCGCGAGCTCGCTGGCGAATAGTTTCGCCTGCGAGGCCTCACGCCCGTAGGCCACTCCTGCATCCTTGAGACGTGCCGCATTCCAGATCAGCAAGCGCGCGGCATCGAGGGCAGTAGCGATATCGGCCAGCTTCCACTGGATCGCCTGAAACTCTGCGATTGGCTGGCCGAATTGCTTGCGGCTCGCGGAATACTCGAGGCTCTTGTCTAGGGCCGCGGCCGCAATGCCGGCCGCCTGGGCAGCGATGCCGATCCGGCCGGAGCTCAGAAGCCCCATCGCGATGCCAAAGCCACCGCCGACATCGCCCAGGACAGCTTCATACCTGACGTGGCATTGGTCAAAGTGAATCGCGCAGATCTCCGAGGCCAGGATGCCCAGCTTCTTCTCCGGCGGGCCGATCTCGACGCCGTCCTGCTCCGGGTCAACGACAAACGCCGTAATCCGCCCTGACGTTCGGGCTTCCGGGTCCGTCACGGCAAATGCAACGATCACGCCAGCGTGGCCCGCGGAGCTGATGAAGACCTTCTCGCCGCTCAGCTCGAAGCCGCCATCAACCGCCACTGCACGGGTGCGAATCGAGGCGGCGTCCGATCCTGCCTCAGGCTCGGTCAGCGCATACGCTCCAATACATCTGCCGACAGCCATCTCCGGCAAATACTGCGCTTTGATCTCCGCAGTACCGTGTTCCGCGAGCGCCTGGGCTACGAGGGTATTGTGGACTGATAGGATCACCGAGACAGATGCCGACGCTCTCGCAACCTCCTCGTAGGCCAGTGCGACCGAGACGGCGTCGAGCGGAAATCCGCCATGCTCTTCGGGGATTGTCATACCGAGCAGCCCGACTTCCGCCGCCGCAGCGATCTCCTCGGCAGGGAACTCTTCGGCGGCATCGCGCGCGTCTGCACGAGGCGCAACGACGCCCGCCGCAAACTCGCGGGTCGCGTCACGAATTGCGAGCTGGTCGGGATCTAACGGGAGTTGTGTCTCATACATGTCGTTGCTCCCATGTCAGCTCTCATACTCGTAGAAACCGCGGCCCGACTTTCGACCAAGCCAACCGGCGGCAACATACTGCCGGAGTAGCGGGCATGGACGGTACTTGGGATCCCCGAGATCGCGTTGAAGGACTTCAAGTATGTCGAAGCAGACATCGAGTCCGATGAGATCCGCCAGCGCCAGTGGACCCATCGGGTGATTCATGCCGAGGTTCATCACCTCATCGATGCTCTCACGGGTGGCGACGCCCTCCATAAGGCAGTAAATGGCCTCGTTGATCATCGGCATCAACACGCGATTGGATACAAAGCCGGGGAAATCACGCACCTCGACGGGCGTCTTGCCAGCGCGGCGCGCGAGGCTGGATGTCGATTCGACCGTACCGTCAGAGGTCTCGAAACCGCGCACAACCTCTACCAGCCCCATCACTGGCACCGGGTTAAAGAAGTGCATCCCGACGACCTGCGTGGGCCGCGACGTTGCCGCCGCGAGCGATGTGATTGAGATCGACGACGTGTTGGACGCCAGGACTGCGTGCTCAGGCGCTTGCTCGTCGAGCGTTCGGAAGATCCCGCGCTTGACATCCGCCTGCTCAACGACGGCCTCAAGCACCAGGTCAGCGCTGCGGACTGAGTTGAACCCGGCCTCGACCTCGATCAGGCTCAACGCGAGGTCCGCTTCCTCCTGGTCCATCCGGCCGCGCGAGACTGCCCGGCTGAGCGAGGCTTCAATCGCCGCCAAGCCGGCCTGGGCTGACTCGTCATCCCGGTCGGTCATCGTAACGACGATGCCAGCTTGCGCGAGTACCTGTGTAATGCCGCGCCCCATCGTTCCAGCCCCGACGACGGTGACTCTCGTGATTTCCACCAACTACCCCCGTGCTCCCGGCGTCGCGGCGGGACTCTCAGCTCGAATCTCCACCTCGCGCCTGTTGTACTCGTTCATTGCCGCGTCGAGCCCATGGTCCAGCCAGTGCTCCACAGCATCTGCCGCCAGTTGTACGATCTCGGGCACGACCTCGCGTTGCGCCACCGAGAACCGTGATAGGACATAGCTGATGGTAGATCCAGATGTCGGGCGTCCGATGCCGATGCGGAGTCGGCAGAAGTCCTTTGTGCCTAACTGGTCGATGACGGAGCGAACTCCATTGTGGCCGCCTGGTCCACCGGAGGGCCGCAACCGCAGTTTGCCGAAGGGCAGATCAAGCTCGTCGTAGACGACGAGGATGCTCTCAGGCGGCAGCTTGTACCAGTTTGCGAGTTGCGCGATGGCATACCCGCTGTTGTTCATCATCGTCGTCGGCGCGGCGAGGACGACGCGCTCATCCCCGACGCCAACCTCCTGGATGCGCGCATCAAAGCGATTGCGCGCGGAGCCAGCACGGCGGCGACGCGCCAATTCATCAATCACGGCGAAACCGATGTTGTGCCGCGTGCCGGTGTATTTTGAGCCTACGTTGCCGAGCCCGACAACCATGCGCGCTGCCACGGTGGCTTCTTCCTCGTGCGTTCGGAACAACCTGAGAATACGGCGAATCACGACCCCTCCATCCACTTTCGCGTGGACGAACGTAGTCTATCGTAGACCGCAGAGGCGTTCGGTCGCGGTGATATACTGCGACCGCGGTTACGCCGGACATCTGCGCTGCGTTTTGACCTGTAACTATTCACCCGGAGATGCGTATTCATGGGATTTCTTGGAATCGGCGCCCTGGAAGCGGTGGTCATCGTCGTCATCGCGCTGATCATCTTTGGTCCTGGACGCTTGCCGGAGATCATGGGCGACGCCGGGCGCATGCTGCGCGACTTTCGGCGCGCGACACGCGAGCTGACCGGCGACTTTGAGGATTCGATCAACGAGGTGCGCGGCACCTACAGTGAGCTCGAAGCCGAAATGCGCCAGACGGCAAAGACCGTCCGCAGTGACGCCCAGGCGATCGCCGATGACGTGAACAGCGCCGTCGCCGACGCGTCAAATCTCGATGGCGACAAACCTGCCCCACGTCGGGCACAAAAGGTCAAACTCGACCAGGTCGTCGATCCCATTGAGATTCAGGATGAAGACGTCACCCGCTACTTCCCGCAGCAGGCGTCCAGGTCGGCAAACGGCAAGGCCGCACAGGTCGCAAGCGCTAGCGCCGCCGTGAGCAAGAACGGCGCGGGCGACGCCGGCGACGATTTGCTCTCACTCTCAGACGGCGACGATCTCCTGGCAGTGGACGATAGCGACCGCTAGCCAGCCCGCTCGGCCCGTAGCAGCACATACTCACCCCAGCAATCCTGCCGGCGTATGATCTCGGCCCTGAAGCGCGGGCCGCAAACGTCCGACTTGACGATCGCGGCGGTGTCTACTGGACCATAGGCCAAGCGCAATAGCCTCCTCCGCACCGCAGCGCCTGGTCCGCGTTCATACGTGCCACCGAGCAGCACAACGACTCGTCCATCCGGTTCAAGCACGCGGCCAAGTTCCAACCAGGTTTGCGGGTTGAAGATCCACCGGCCGGGATAAGAGATCACGCACGCCTCGCAGGCGCCGGAAGGGAGTGGCAGGTCCATTGCGCTGCCGGCAAGGAGACTCGCCGAGCGAACCAGCCCGGCCCGCCGCATCGCCGCAGACGGCTCAACTCCAGTAGCCACGAGCATCCGGCGCTCGGCGTCGGCGACCAGCCGTGCCTCGCCCGCTCCAACGTCCAGTATCCGCCGGGGGTCGCCAAGGTCCTCGATCAACGCAACCCGCCGGCCATGCCAGGCTGCGCCGAACAACACGACGCCTGCTGCTTCGTGGAAGAATACAAAGCGGTGGTAAAGCAGATTGAACGAGATTTGTAGCGCGGCGTTGCGCGCCTGAACGAGCCGCCGAGATGGCAGGAGACGTCGAAGCAATGGCATCGCCCCTTCCACGTGCGCAGCCCTTCACAATCAACGCCGTTGACGGTCGGGCGCGCTCCGGCGCGCTGCGCTTGCCCGGTGGCGTCGTCCGCACGCCGGCGTTCATGCCGGTCGGCACACAGGCCGCCGTCAAAGCGCTCGACCCGACAGACGTCCGCTCCACCGGCGCTGACATCCTACTCGGCAACACATACCATCTGATGCTGCGACCCGGAAGCGCGCTCGTCGAGCGCTTCGGGGGTATCGCTCGCTTCATGAGCTGGGATGGGCCGGTCCTGACCGACTCGGGCGGCTTCCAGGTCTTCAGTTTGGCGGCGCGGCGCAAACTTGATGAAGACGGCGTCACCTTTCGCTCGCACATTGATGGGGCGGCGCATCGACTGCGCCCGGAGGACGCCATCGCGATCCAGCAGCAGCTGGGCGCGGACATCAGCATGGCCCTCGATGTCTGCACCGGCTTCGACGCGCCCGAGACGGAACAGCAAGCAGCGCACGACTTGACGCTGCGGTGGCTGCCGCGCAATCTCCTGGAGTTCCAGCGCCTCGTCGATACCAGCAATGCGATCCGGCCGCTGCTCTTCGGCATTTGCCAGGGCGGTTTTGACGCCGGCCGCCGTGAACGTTCGGCAGCCGCGCTCAACGACCATCCAGTCGACGGCCTCGCCATTGGCGGATTGAGCGTCGGTGAGCCAAAGGACGTGCTCATCGAGATGCTTGACGCCTCGATCACGCCACTCGACGCCTCCCGGCCCCGCTATCTCATGGGCGTCGGCTCGCCGGAAGACCTCTGGAACGCGGTAGCACTCGGGGTCGACATGTTCGACTGTGTCCTGCCCACGCGAGTGGCCAGGCATGGCGGTCTGTACACCCAGGATGGCCGCATCAATATCAGGGCGGCCCGGTACCGAGAGGTTGACGAGCCAATTGACCCGGACTGTGACTGTCTGGCCTGTCAGCGCTTCACGACGGCGTACATCAACCATCTCTACCGTGCCGGAGAGATTCTCGCGCAGCGCCTTGGATCGATCCACAACCTGCGCTTCATCGGCCGCCAAATGGAAGAGATGCGCTCGGCGATACAGCGCGGAGACTTTGAGGACTTCCGGCGAAGCTTCCTCCAACGCTATGCCCCCGTCGATCCAAACGTCCGGCACGAGCAGCGGCGCTTGTACGCGGCCAGCACGCGTGCCCAGGATTCGACAGCTTAGTCATGGCGGCCCAGGCTGCGCATCCAACGGTCGTCGCGTCACGGCGCGCCTGGATCACGGTTGCGGCGGGCGCAGCGGTTTTCGCGCTCATGGCAGCTGCGGCGATTTTCGGTGTGGGGTGGGTCTACGAACACGCAACCACACAGCGCGACGCCACAGCGACTGTGATCAGCGGTCAGGACGCGCTCTGGCGTGCATCCCCGGATGATGAGTGGACCATCGTCAATAGCTCGATCACGCTACGTGAAGGCGACGAAATCTCGACGGAACTGGGCACGGTCGTCTGGATCACGGTCTTTGATGGCTCGACGCTCGAGGTCACAGAACAATCCCACATCCGCTTGCAACGCTCCCGCTCCTCGCGCTTTAGCGACGAGTCGATCCAGATCCAGGTCGATCTCCTCCAAGGTGCGGTCTACGCGGCAATGGCGCCGTTGACAAGCCATGCCTACGGCGAGCTGGAGATTCTGACGCCGAACGTCCAGGCTCTTCTCCGCGCTGAACGCGCTCGCCCGGCGAATCCGTCGCCGTCGATTGTCGTTGAGACCACGCCGCGTAGCATGACCGGCACAGCAACCACGAGAGCCGCGGCGTTTCGAGGGCAGCTCACGGTTGTGTCAGGAGCGCAGCGGGCAGAGTTGGTCGGACCGGAACAAGTTGACTTCGAGGATGGCACCTTGGCAGGGCGCAGCGCGAGCATTCAGAGCCAGATGATCGCAAATGGCGACTTCGAGCACGGCCAGGAGGGTTGGGACACGAGCTACAGCGCCGAAGCTCGCGAGCCGCGTGACCGCATCGGGGTAGCAGAGGTCATTGCGCTGGAGGATAGCGTCGCCGTGCAGGCGCTGCACATCGCCCGCGCCGAGTCGAGCGTGTGGGCGCGGACCGGCGTCAGCCAGCAGATCGACCGGACGTTGCGGCTGCCGACGACCCTTACCTTGTCGTTTGACATAAAGATTGACGACCAGAGTCAACCGCTGGACGGGCGGGCTACCGTACCGGTGGCAGTCGAACTCAACTACGTTGACGTGCTCGGTCAGGACCGCGAGTGGACGACAGCGTTCACATTGCGGCGCGCCGACGGCGGCATCGACGCTGATGCAGTCACTGAGCTGTCACGCGGAGAATGGACAAAGGTCATAGTAAACCTGGAAAATCTAGAACCTATTCCTAAGACTCTCAGGACTATGGTCGTGTACGCTAGCGGCGGGGGATATGATTCAGCCATTGCGAATCTCTCGCTGACGACGAGCGAAGGTTCGACGTCTCCCTGATTGAACCACCAGATGATCGTTTCCACTAGGAGGGTCGCGGACACGTGGCGCAGATTAGCATTATTGGTACAGGATATGTCGGGCTCGTCTATGGCGTCGCGTTCGCCGACCTCGGCAACGACGTCATCGGCGTCGATATCGACGCCGACAAAGTGGAGATGCTCAAGTCGGGCGAGTGTCCGATCTTCGAACCGCGCCTGCCCGAGCTCCTGCAGAGCAATCTCAAGTCGGGACGTATCACCTTCACAACTGACTACGCGGAAGCCGTACCGCAGTCGGAGTTCGTCTTCATCTGTGTCGACACGCCATCCACCATGACCGGCGAGGCCGACATGCGTGCCGTCCGCTCGGCCGCCACGATGCTGGCGGACCATCTGCGCGATGGCGCGGTTGTCGTAAACAAGAGCACGATGCCGATTGGCTCCGGCGACTTCGTCTCGGCGATCATCGGCGAGCACATCCCAAATAACCGCAAGTTCGCCGTCATCAGCAACCCTGAGTTCCTGCGCGAGGGCAACGCCGTTGCCGACGTCTTCCGTCCGGATCGGATCATCCTCGGAACCGATAACGACCACGATGCCGTCGAGCGGCTCAAGGATCTCTACCGCGCATTGGACGCGCCGATTGTCGTCACCGATCGGCGCTCGGCCGAGATGGTCAAATATGCCTCCAACTCCTTCCTCGCCACGAAGATCTCCTTCATCAACGAGATGGCGCAGATTTGCGAACGTGTCGGCGCGGATGTCTCGGTCGTCGCCGAGGGCATGGGTTACGACGAGCGCATCGGGCCACTCTTCCTCCAGGCCGGCGTCGGCTACGGCGGCTCCTGCTTCCCGAAGGACGTCAAAGCGCTGGCCCACATCGCCCACGAGGCGGATTGCCACCCGCAGCTGCTCCATGCGGTCATGGAGATCAACCAGGACCAGCGCCGGCGCTTCGTCAAGCAGCTCCAGGAGAAGACCGGCGACCTCTACGCGAAGGACATTGCCGTTTGGGGACTCTCGTTCAAAGAGAACACCGACGACATGCGTGAGTCGCCATCGATCGACATCATCAACATGATGCTCTCGCGTGGCGCGAACGTCCGTGCCTACGATCCCGCCTCACTGGAGCGGGCTCGCGTCGAGCTGCCCAAGGTCGATCTCTGCGGCAACCCCTACGACGCCGTCACCGGCGCGGACGCCCTGTGCGTCATCACGCCCTGGAACGAGTTCAAGCAGGCGAATATGGGTAGAGTTGTAGAGATCATGCGCAACCCGGTGTTGCTCGATGGTCGCAACCTGTACTCGCCAGCTGTGATGAAGGACCTGGGATTCACCTATGTCGGAGTCGGTCGATAGCCTGTATGAGCCGATCTGGGATCCAGAAGCCGCCGGGCCGGTCGAAGTCGGAATAGACGTCATTGAAATTGAGCGCATCGCCGCCGTGCTGGATAAGCACGGCGAGCGCTTTCTCAAGCGCATCTTCACGCCCCGTGAGCGCGAGCGGTACGGCCAGCGACCGGCCGAGCTAGCTGCCAGATTCGCCGCCAAAGAAGCCACGATGAAAGCGCTCGGAACCGGCATCCGCGGTGTGCGCTGGCGCGATATCGAAACGCTCCCCAACCGCCGTGGCAAACCTATCCTCGTCCTCCACAACACCGCCAAGGCGAGAGCCGAGCTCCTCGGCTTTCGCCATTTTGCTATTTCATTGACACATTCGCGGAGCGACGCCACGGCCATCGTCGTCGCTTCGAAGAATCGACCGGAGTAACGATGATTCCCATAGTCACGCCGGAGACGATGAGATCACTCGAGCAGGCGGTTATGGACGCCGGCACGTCAGACGCCGAGCTCATTGGTCGCGCCGCGCAGCTGATCGCAGCCTACCTTGATGAGCGCGTGCTGCCGGAGGCTTCTGGCGAGCGTTCGGTCCTGGCCGTGGCTGGGCCCGGTAACAACGGCGTCGACGCTATCGTCGCGGCCTCAATGCTTGCCAGGCTCGGCTGGCGGGCAAACGCGCTGCTTGTTGGCCGCTCCGACATGTCTGAACACCCTGAACTCGAAGATCATCTCGCTGATGTCGAGGTCGTCGAGCATGCTGTTGCAGCCGACGTGATTCTCGATGGCATCTTTGGCAACTCCGGTCGCACGGCGCTCCCGGACGATGCTGTGGCGGCGCTCCAGGAGATCGAAATTGCCAGATCAGCCCGCGCGCTCATCGTCGCAGTTGATTGCCCAACTGGCATGAACACGCTCGCCGGCGAGGTCGCCGATGAGATCGTCGCCGCAGATGTCACGCTCTGCATTTCCAACCCGAAAGTCGGGATGCTCAAGTCGCCAGCGATCAACTACCTCGGCGAGCTGATCGTCCTCGACATCGCCGTGCGTACAGCGGAGCTTGATCCCGATGTCGGCGCAACCCTACTCGACGATTCATTCGTGAGATCCCGGCTGCCGGAGCGACGCGCAATTGGCCACAAGAGCCAGGCGGGCGGGCTGCTCATTATCGGTGGCGCGCCCGGCTACTTCGGAGCCCCGCGACTCGCCGGCGAAGCGGCCCTGCGGACGGGCTGCGGCTACGTCGGACTCGCAGCGCCGCGCTCGATCATTGGGGCAATCGCCTCGGCCGTGCCGGAGCTCATCTACCATCCACTGTCGGATGCCGATGGCCGCGCGTCCGCCCGCGTTGTCGGTGAAGCGTTGACGGAGGGCGGTCGCTACGACGCCGTTGTATGCGGACCCGGCCTCGGCCGCGACGAGGTCGCTACCCGTTTCCTGAGCGAGCTCTTCGCGCCGGCAACGCCATCAAGCGAGCAGCAAGCGCCCGATTCCCCATTTGGCATCCCGCGCCGCCACGCTGCGCAGGAATCCAGCGAATACTCCGGCATCGGTGACCTGCCGCTCGTGCTCGACGCCGATGCCCTGAACTGGCTGTCAACCCAGGAAGACTGGCCGGCGCTGCTCGCCGACAGGGCATGCGTCTTGACACCGCATGTCGGGGAAATGGCCCGCTTGCTCTCCATCGAGCCGGACGAAGTTGCCGCCGATCCCTGGGGTGTGGCTCGCAAGGCCGCGTCAGAATGGCGGCAGGTTGTCGTGCTCAAGGGCACGATCACCTGTGTTGCGACGCCAGATGGCGAGCTGTACGTGGCGCCACGCGCAACCCCGGAGCTCGCAACGCCGGGCACCGGCGACGTTCTCGCCGGCATTGTCGGCGCGTTGCTTACCCAGGGCTGTGCGCCAGCCGACGCTGCCGCTCTGGGAATCTACATTGGCTCGCTTGCGGGTTGCGCGGCGCGCCAGCAGCTCGGGACACGCTCGACCATTGCCCGCGATCTCATAGCCGGCCTTAGTGTCGTCTTGACGCAGTTCGATTCGCCCGCAGTCTCGCGGCTCACATCGATTCGATGACCTCTGTGCTCACGCCCCGTGACAGGCTGGCGGAGATCCGTTCCGGCACGCACGCAATTGTCGATCTGGATCGATACATCGCCAATCTCCGATTGCTTACCGCGCGAGCCGGCGCCGGACGCGAGCTAGTAGCAGTCGTGAAGGCCAATGCCTACGGCCACGGCGCGGTCGCCTGCGCCCATGCCGCCGTCGATGCCGGCTGCGCCTACCTTGCGGTTGCGCGCATTGACGAGGCTCTGGAACTAAGAGCTGGCGGAGTCGCGGCGCCGATTCTCGTCATCGGTCCGCCAAACCGGGCTCAGGTCGACGTTGCGCTGGACAACCAAATCGCACTGACGGTCGCAACCGAGGCCAGCCTGGAACGTGTGCTCGATGCGGCCCAGCGACGCTCGGAGCCAGCGGTGATTCACCTGAAGATTGACACCGGTCTACGGCGTTACGGTGCGCTGCCGCCGCTTGCCCGCAAGCTGGCGCAAACAGTCGAGCGATCGCCGAATGCAGTTCTCGAAGGCATCTATACCCACTTCTCGTCGGCCGACGAGGAGGAAACCGCGCCGACCGATGCTCAACTGGACATATTTCAGCGCAGCGTGCGCGAACTACGGGACGCCGGTATCCAGCCCCGCTATGTCCACTGCGCCAACAGCGCCGCGATCCTGGCCAATCTGCACCCAGAGACAAACCTCGTGCGTGCTGGCATTGCGAGCTATGGTTTGGATCCATCCGACGAAGTGCCGGTCGACGACGGGTATCGTCAGATCCTCACGGTTAGGTCTGTTCTGACCAGGCGCTTCACCCTTGGTCGCGGCGAGAGTGTCTCCTACAACCGCACCTACACCGCCGCTGAGGACGAAGCTGCCGCAGCGGTGCCGATTGGCTACGCCGACGGCATCGAGCGCCATCTGTCGAATCGCGGCTGGTTCGTCCATGCAGACGGCGGTTGCCCGATCATCGGTCGGGTTTGCATGGATCAGACCGTGGTCCGCGTGCCGGAGTCAGCGCGCGAGGGTGACGCGCTAACCATTGTCAGCGATGGCCGCGACGGCGCGATGACAGTCGCACAGCTAGGAGAGCTCTGCGGGACCAACACCTACGAACCGGTGACACGGCTTGCGGCGCGTGTGCCGCGCTTGTATCTCCGATCCGGCGCACCAAGTTCCTGGGCGATCCCCATCCTCGGTCAGTCCGGTCACTTCTAGCGGTCATGAGATTTCAAGCGCAACGAAAAAGACGGCCGTGCGGCCGTCTTTAATCAGCAAGGTTTGGAACCGGAACGTCAGTCGAAGCTTGATCCTTGGTCGATCAGCTGCTCGACGTCCTCCAGCACAACGAACGTGCGGCCCGACATGTCGTCGCGCACATAGTCGAGGTGCTTCTCATCCATCCAGCGGTAAACCGTTGGCCGGGTGACTTTGAGCCGGAGCGCGGCTTGACCGATCGAGACAAGCTCGGTCGGTTCGTACGCGCGATATTTCGCCATAGAAATCATGCGGCCCAGTTCCGTCTCCCAGAACGACCGGGGCACCTGATAATCTTCGGCCATCGGCGCCCAGAAGAGTAGCTGGAGCACCGAGTCAATCCGCTCGTTTACCTGTTCTCGCGGCTCACGCAGATCCCCGCTAGCAAGCATCGACAAGCGCTGAAGGTCGTTGCCGAGACGACCCGTGCGCAGCTCCTCGATGTTCAACGGGCGCTGCGCGCCTGGGAAAAGACTGGATACCAGTCGATGATGAGCACTGTAAACTACCCTCAGGGCGTCGTCTATTGTGCTCTGCCACTGCGACACTGTCGCCTCCACGCCTGCTCCTTCCGCACGGCGAACCCCCTCTTCCCCCCTGTACGTATGATGTATTGTAGACTCGGCTGTACGTTCCGTCAAGTCGAATCGGCAACTATAAGTACATTCGTACAATTTGAACGTCTAGGTTGTCCCTGCGCCCTCGACCTTGCGCGACCGTCTACCCGGATGCGTGGCGTGCGGACCAAGCGGCGCGCCCAGTCGAGAGGCCGGCAACCTACGACATAGTTCCCATGCCACGGCGACCGTTGGAGGGTACTGTTATACTGACCGGCCATTGTCGGCACACCGAGGGGGGCATGCATTGCGCGTTCTCTGGCGCATTGTCAGCTATTTAGACAAGTACAAACTCAGTCTGGTTGTCGGGTACACGTCGCTCTTTATCGGCCTTGCCGCGATGTTGGCTGTCCCGCAGCTCATCCGTTACGTCATCGACGAGGGCATTAGTGAAGACAACAACTCAGTCGTCATCTGGGGCGCGATAGCTATCGTCGGCGCGGCCGTTCTGACCGGGACGTTCACCTACATTCGCTCCTACATCTTTCAGTCGTTAGCCGAGCGTGTGGGCACCGACATGCGGGCCGAGTATTACCGCAAGCTCCAGGGCCTGAACTTCGCCTACTATGACCGTGCGCAGACCGGGCAGCTGATGTCACGCGGCTCCGAAGACATCAACTCCATCCGGCGCTTCATGATGTTCTCGATGCGGATGCTCGTCTACGGCACGGTGATGATGATCGCGATCGTCGTCCTGCTCTTCCGCGCCGATGCCAGCCTGGCCATGGTCAGCCTCGCCGTGCTGCCATTGCTCATCCTGACCGCCTACCGCTTCGGCCGGGTCATTCGTCCCCGTTTCCTTGCGATCCAGGCACAGTTCGGCGAGATGTCGAGCGTCATGCAGGAGAACCTCTCGGGAACCCGCGTTGTGCGCGTCTTCGCCCAGGAGAATCGCGAGATTCAGCGCTTCGACGATTCTCTGACGACCCTCTACAACCGCCAGATTGATGCAATCAAAGTCTGGTCGCGTTCGTACCCCATGATGACGTTCCTCAACGAGGTCGGGGTCGCCTTCGTGCTCTGGTACGGCGGTCGCGCCGTGCTCAATGGCGACATCACCGTCGGCACGCTGGTGCAGTTCAATCTCTACCTCGCGATGCTGGCAATGCCGGTACGGACCCTCGGTTGGATCGTCAACTCGATGGCCCGGGCGATTGCCTCCGGCGACCGCATCTTCGAGGTGATGGACACCGTCCCGGCCATCCGCTCGCCCGAGCAGCCGGTCCCGCTGGCGAACCCACGCGGCGTCGTTGCCTTCGAGGATGTCACCTTCAGCTATCCAGGCACGGGCGTCGATGTGCTCAGCGACATCAACTTCGAGGCGGGGCCGGGCAGCATTACGGCCCTCTTTGGCCCAACCGGCTCCGGCAAATCAACGATGACCGCGCTCATTCCGCGTTTCTATGACGTGAATGCGGGCCGCGTCACGATCGACGGCGTCGACGTTCGCGACGTCGAGCTGGACCACCTGCGGCAGCTCGTCGCATTCGTCCAACAAGACACCTTCCTCTTCGGCCGGACGATCAAGGAGAACATCGCCTTTGGCAACTCCGGCGCAAGCGATGAGGAAATCGAACGCGCCGCGCGCATCGCCGGAGCCCACGGGTTCATCGTGGAGCAACCCCAGGGCTACGACACGGTCGTAGGCGAGCGTGGCGTGAGTCTCAGCGGCGGCCAGAAGCAGCGCGTCTCGATTGCACGCGCGCTCTGCGCTGATCCCCGCATCTTGATCCTCGATGATGCGACATCGAGCGTTGACACCGAGACTGAGTACTCGATCCAGCAAGAGCTGCGTGGGGCGATGGGGAACCGGACGACTTTCGTGATCGCTCAACGTCTTCTGACCCTGAAGGACGCCGACGAGATCCTGGTGCTCGATGAGGGCCGGATCGTTGAACGCGGGACGCACGATGAGCTCGTCGCCCGGGGCGGCCTCTACACGCGCGTCTACGACCTTCAGCTACGTGACCAGGAGGAGGTTGTGCGCGTCGCCGACTAGGCGCTGCGCACGCACTATGGCAAGAAACGCACCACACGCAGACGAACAGCTTTACGGGCAGATCGACACCCGCATCCTGCGGCGTTTCGCCCGCCTGCTTAAGCCGTACAAGTGGATGACGATCGTGACAGTTAGCTTGATGGCCTTGACGGCCTTTGGCGATCTGGCGTTGCCTTATCTCTTCGGCCTGGCAATTGATGTCGTCAACCCGGAGTCGAGTCGGAGCATCTTCGGCCGCGAAGGCGTTGACGCCCTAAACCTGCTCGGGATCATCTTTGGCGTCGTCGTCGTGACGCGCTTCTTCACCTACAACCGCCAGCTCTTCTACACATCGATGATCGGGCAGCGGCTCGTCTACGACCTCCGCAGCATGATGTTCAAGCATATCCAGCGGCTCGGCATTCGCTATGTCGACACACGCGGTGTTGGCCGGGTCATGTCGCGCCTGCAGAACGATGTCTCAGTCATCGATATGCTTTTCACCGAGGGCCTGATTCGTGTCGCGACTGACTTGATTCTTCTGTTCGGCATCATCATTCTGATGCTCATTACCAACTGGCAGCTAGCGCTGGTCGCCTTCGCCGTGATGCCGATCATGGTCGGTGTCATGCTCGTCTGGCGGCGCTATGCCGTCGAGGTCTACCGTGAAGTGCAGCGCAGTATCTCAATAGTCAATGGCAATCTGGCCGAGTCGATCAACGGCATCCGCGTCATCCAGGGCTTCGCTCACGAGCGCGAGAGCATCGACGAGTTCGACCGGCTCAACAACACTAACCTCGACGCCAACGTCCGGGCGGCGCGTCTCTCTGCCGTCCTCTTTCCGACCGTCATGTTCGTCGAGGCGCTGGCAACAGCGCTCGTCATCTACTTCGGCGGGCGGCTCGTGCTCGGCGGCGATGCATTCACCGTCGGCGAGCTCTTCATCTTCGTCGCCTACATCAGCCGCTTCTACGAGCCCATCCGTGAGCTCGCCATGCGCTACAACATGGCCCAGCGCGCGATGGCCGCCGGCGAGCGTATCTTCGAAGTCATGGACGCCGAGATCGAGGTCAAGGATAGCCCCAACGCCATCGAGATCCCTGAGATCACCGGCAAGGTCGACTACAACGATATTCGGTTTGGCTACGGCGACGAGGAAGTGCTACGCGGCGTTGACCTGCACGTCGAGCCGGGCCAGTCGGTCGCCTTTGTAGGCGAAACAGGCGCTGGCAAGTCCTCCATGATCAACCTGTTGGCGCGCTTCTACGATGTCTGGGACGGCTCGATCGAGATCGACGGCTACGACCTCCGCGATGTCACGCAGCGATCTCTGCGCCTGCCGCTTGGCGTGGTGCTCCAGGATGTCTATCTCTTCGGCGGAACCGTCGCCGAGAACATCCGCTATGGGCGGCCCGACGCCACAATGGACGAGGTCATCCGCGCCGCTCAATCAGTTGGCGCGCACGACTTCATCATGCGCCTGCCCGAGGGCTACGATTCAGAAGTCCACGAACGGGGCAGTGTGCTGTCGGTCGGTCAGCGCCAGCTGCTTTCGTTCGCGCGCGCGATGCTAGCTGACCCGAAGATCATCATCCTCGACGAAGCGACATCGAGCGTCGATACCGAGACGGAGCTCTTGATCCAGGACGCGCTGCGCGTGCTGCTCGAGGGCCGCACGGCCTTCATGATCGCCCATCGCCTGTCGACGGTAACCGAGGCTGATCTCGTCGTTGTGATGGACCACGGTCAGATCGTCGAGATGGGTACCCACGAAGAACTCATCACGCATCGCGGCAAGTACTATGACCTCTACACGATGCAGTTCCGCGAAGACGAGATCGCGGCTGACTAGTGCCACTCAGGCGCTTGACGACCGGGCGGCGGACGCACTAGGCTGCGCGTCTACAGTCGTTTGCCGCCGACGGAGCCTGGGACTATGCCGCGTCGAATCGCCGTGAAACCCGCGCGCGAGTTCCCGCCGAACACCCGCGAGATCATCAGCGTCGGACGCCAATCAATAGGCGTCCTGAATATCGACGGCGAGTATTTCGCGCTCCGCAATCACTGCCCGCACCAGGGCGCGCCGCTCTGCCTCGGCATGATCTCCGGAACCACTCTTCCGAACGAGCCGTACACCTACGAGTATGGCCGAGAGAACGAGATCATCACCTGCCCCTGGCACGGCTGGGAGTTCGAGATCGCCAGCGGCAAGTCGATCTTCAACCCGCACCGCGTTCGTGTCCGGAGCTACGAGGTGACGGTGGATACGCCCGAGCCGGAGAGCGACGAGTTCTGGCGGCCGGGCGATGAGGATCCGACGATCCCAACCTACGACGTCTCAATCGAGGACGGCTGGGTCTTCGTTCATCTCTAGCCGTCATGCCGAGACAACCTGCAGCGAAAGGACGCTAGATCATGTCTACCAATGTCATTGACACGATCATCGACTGCGACATCCACCAGCGCCTGTCGAGCCCGGCCAATCTGTTCCCCTATCTCTCGTCGGCGCGCCGCAGGGACATCGAAGCCTACGGCTTGCGCTTTCCCTCGGTTGGCCACCTGAATGGCGGCGACCGGGGCTACCGGCACGATTCATGGCCGGGCGGCGGCGAGATGGTCGGCTCTGATCTGGAGTTGATGCAACAGCAGCTGCTCGACGCCTACCCGATTGAGTACGGCATCCTACTCGGCCAGGAGATCCGGCCGGTCGGGACATTGCCGGACGTCGACTACGCCGCCGATCTCTCCCGCGCCTACAACGAGTGGATGATCGAGCACTGGCTTGAGCAGGACGACAGGTTGCGCGGTGTGCTTATCATCCCGACCCAATCGCCATCGCGCAGCGTCGAGGAGATCGACCGCTTCGCCGCCCGCGAGGATATCGTCGGCGTACTCGTCGCCAACGGCAGCCAACATCCCTACGGCAACCGGATCTACGATCCGATCTACGAGGCGTGCGCGCGCCACTCGCTGCCGCTCGTTCTCCACACGGGCGGCGAGGGCACCGGCATCAACGGCACACCAACGCCTGCCGGTCATCCCTCCTACTACGTCGAGCACCGGCAGTCCCGCCCGATGGGCTACATGGCGCACCTCGCGAGCATGGTTTTTGAAGGCTTGTTCGAGCGCTTCCCGGATCTCAATGTCGTCTTCGTTGAGGGCGGTTACACCTGGTTGCCGACCTACCTCTGGAGACTCGACGCCGACTGGAAGGGACTTCGCAGCCAGACGCCCTGGGTTGTCAAAGCGCCGAGCGAATACATCCTCGAACACTGCACCTTCACCTCCCAACCGATGGAGCTGCCATCGCCACAGAGCCAGCTGATGACCGTCTTCGAGTGGGCCGACGCGTCGAACACGCTGATGTTCGCGTCGGACTACCCGCACTGGGACTTTGATTCGCCGGAGCTCTCACTGCCGAAGATGCCGCCTGAGATGGCTCGCAATGTATTCTCGGAGACGGCGCGACGTGTGTTCAAGCTGCCGTCGCGCGTTCTCGCGACGGCCTAGACGAGCTGAGGCGCAAGCATGTCATTCCCATCGCCCACGACATTCCGGCCGCCGGTTATCGGATCGAACTACATGGTCAGCACTGGACACTATCTTGCGACCGTCGCGGCGGCCCGCATCCTCGAACGTGGCGGGAACGCCTTCGACGCCGGGGTCGCCGCCGGCCTCTGCATCAACGTGTTGCAGCCGGACATGACCAACATCGGCGGCGTCGCGCCAGTCATGGTCTTTGACGCGGCAAGCGGAGCGGTCACGACCGTATCCGGGCTCGGCCACTGGCCAGCTGCGGCGGATATCAACTACTTCATCGAGGAGTGCAACGGCACAATCCCGCCGGGGGTGCGGCGCTGCGTTATGCCGGCTGCGATCGACTCCTGGCTGACGACACTCGCCCGCTGGGGCACGATGACGTTTCGAGAGATATCTGAACCTGCCATTGAGCTGGCAGCCGAGGGCTTCGCGATCTACCCGTTCCTCCATGCCAGTATGGTCGAGGCAGCCGAACAGCTCGCGGGCTGGCCGTCGTCGGCAGCTGTCTATCTGCCTGATGGCTGCCTACCGCGCGTCGGCGACCGGCTCCGCCAGCCTCAGCTCGCGGCCACACTCGAACGCCTCGGCGCTGCGGAGCGCCGAGCCGGCGGCGACCGCCAGGCAGGTATCCAGGCGGCCCGCGATGAGTTCTACAAGGGCGACATCGCCGAGCAGATAGCCGCCTTCATGCGTGACAATGACGGCTGGATGACGAGCGACGATCTCGCCACATTTGCTGTCGAGATCGACAACCAGCCCCCCCACATCAACTACCGTGGACACGAAATCTACGGCTGCGGCCCCTGGTGCCAGGGACCCGTCGCGCTCGAAGCCCTGGCAATCCTCGCTGGCTATGACCTCGCCGCTTGCGGGCCGCAGACATCCGAGTCATTGCACCTCATTCTCGAAGCGCTCAAAGCCGCATTCGCGGACCGCGAGCAGTACGTCGGCGATCCCAACTACAACGACGTCCCGATGGCCGGCCTACTCAACGCAGACTACGCCGCCGCCTGGCGCGACCGCATCCGCCCCGACCGCGCGTTTGACGGGATGCCGACTGCCGGCAATCCCTGGGCTTTCATGGATCGTGATGTTGCAATCGTACGACGCGAGCACCGGCCATTTGCCGCGCCAGTTGAACCAGACACTAGCTTCCTGAGCGTCGTCGATGCCGCCGGCAACGCGATGGCGGCCACACCAAGCGATGGCTTCACCGGGACGCCAGTCGTGCCCGAGCTCGGCATCATCGTTTCGGGACGCGGCGTCCAGTCCTGGCTCGATCCGCGCCATCCGGTCGCCATTGAGCCGGGCAAGCGCCCGCGCCTGACGCCAAACCCCGGCATGATCCTCAAAGATGGCGCGGCCTTTGCGCCATATGGAACGCCAGGGAATGACACGCAACCGCAAGCCATGGTGCAGTTCGTCGTCAACCTGCTCGATCACGGAATGAACCCGCAAGAGGCTGTCGAGGCTCCGCGCGCAGCGACCTACTCGTTCCCGCGCTCGACCCATCCCCATCCGTACACGCCTGGTTTGACCTATGTGGAGTCGCGCATCGGCCCTGAGGTCGTCGCCAGCCTCGCCGAGCTGGGCCACAGGGTTGAGATGTGGCCAGATCTGGCAGCGCCGGCCGGTTCGGTCTGCGCCGTCGTGCGTGATGCCGAACGGGGCTTCTTGATCGGGGCGGCAGATCCACGCCGCATGGCCTACGCTATCGGCTGGTAGTCTGCCGGCGAACGAAACAAGGTGTACCGTGACCGAGTTGCGGTCAACCTTCGATTCAGCGGCCGAGCGGTACCACCACGCCCGCCCGGATTACCCTCCTGAGCTATTCGACGACCTCGTGCAATTGACCGGTGTCGACGTGCATTCTCGCATCCTTGAGATCGGTCCCGGCACGGGCAAGGCGACGCTTCCACTTGCCGAGCGCGGCCTCAACATCCACGCCATCGAGCTTGGCGCGGAGCTGGCCACACAGGCCAGGCAGAATCTGACAACATTCCCGCGGGTGTCGATCGAGGTCGGCGAGTTCGAATCAACGCCGATCGCGCCGACGGGCTACGACGTCGTCATGTCGGCCACTGCGTTCCACTGGGTCCGGCAACCGGAGGGCTACGTCAAGGTTGCGGGGAGCTTGAAGTCGGGTGGGTACTTCGTCGAGTTCCGACACCACCACGTCTGGAGCCCGGAGTCCGACGCCTTCTACAACGCATCGCAAGAGGTCTACCGCAAGTACGATCCCGACACGCCGGACGATCACCAGCTGCCGATGCCCGACGACGTGCCAACGCTTGAATCCGCCATTATGGCGTCCGGGCTGTTTGAGCGGCCAACCACCCGCCGGTACATCCAGAACGTCGTCCACACGCCCGAGAGCTACTCCGAGCTACTCTGGACGTTCTCCGGTCATATTGCGATGCCGGAACCGAACCGGTCATTGCTCATCAACGGCGTCGCCGACGTCATCCGGAAGTTGACGGGCCAACGTGCAGTCAAGACGCACCTCGTCTTCTTGCACGTCGCGCGCGTACTACCTCAACACAGGTAGTCGACGAAGCAGATACGGTTTGAAGCTACGGAACAGGGTTCTGAATGGGGGCGAGGTGGCCCATACAGGTCCCGTTGTTGTCGTCGCTGTTCGTGCTGTCGGGACAGATCGTATTGGAGAAGCGCGGCATCCGGATCGACGTCGCCGTGAAATCCGCTCCGACCAGGCTGACGCCGCTGA
>JAUIIK010000178.1 GCA_030431755.1 Chloroflexia bacterium | reverse complement strand
CGCCGTCACCGAAGTCGAATTCATCCACGAGAGTGTGATCGCGGCCAGTGGTGGCAGTTCCGGCATCCGCAGCCGTGACCTGCTGGAGTCAGCGCTCGCGCGCCCGGCATCCGGCTTCGGCGACGACGAGTTCTACCCGTCGATACTCTCGAAAGCCGCTGTCCTCCTGGAGGCGATCATCCGCAACCATCCCTTCGTCGACGGCAACAAACGCACGGCCATGGTCACCACTGCGATGTTCCTTGACCGCAACGGCTATACCCTCAGTCCGAGTTCGCAGGACCTCGAAGACTTCGCCGTCCACATCGCCGAAATGCGGCCCCGGCTCGAAGAAATCGAGGAGTGGCTGGACAACCACTCCTCGCTCCCGTAATCACATGCAAGGATCTGCGAGTTACCGGATATCACGTCCCTTGAGTTCGGCCTCTTCCTCGATGTTGGCGATGAACTCCGCCGGGGACATTTCGGCCGCGTAGCTCACCTCGGCCCGCTCCCAGTCAGCGTAGACAACCTCGCCGCCAGAGATGTCGATAAGCCCCCAGCGGCCGGCCGCGTAGTTTGCGCCATCCGGACTGAGCACGAAGGCGAACAGGAACTCGTCACCAGGTTGTGGCATCGGCTTGCTATCGGCGAACGCGATGTTCTCCTCCGCACTGCCAGCCTCAATATACTCAATGGTACCGCTGTCCTGAATTCTACCGTCGGCCAGTAAAATTCTATCGATCGATACTTCGTAGAGCGTGACGTGAACTCCAGGCAGTGTCGGAGTCGCGGTCGGATTCGGATCGGCAGGTACAGGTCCTTCCTCAACCGGATGAATTGAGTTGTCTGCGTACGGTCCCATCTCGAATTCGCGGATGACCGACTCGATTCTCCCAGATACGATCACGTCTGACTCTTCTACAAGTTCAGTCATTGACGAAGGAGGCGGCGGCCATAGCGCCATACTCCGCGAATTGTGAGCCCGGCTTGAGTTGTCAGGCTTCAGATCGAGCACACCAACGAGGCCCCAAGCAAGTATGACTGCAATTGAACAGGCTGCCAGCAACGCGCCAAGCCTACGGAAGGATGCACGCAGATTCAGTTGTCTCGTGCTAAACATGAAATCCTCATCTCCTCATGGAACGATAGAAGCTTAGTACCAAATGCTCAGATCGTTCTCGTCGAACGATGTGAGTGTTGCTGGATAGGTTCCTCCGCATGTGAGCGATGGTTTCATCACACTGTAGTCGCCGCAGGAACGATGAGCCAAACCGAATACGTGGCTCATCTCATGGCGCGCCGTAAAATGCGGTTTGGAATTGGCTCCCCAAGAATCGTTCCAACGCACCGCAGCCCAGTCGGGCTTGTTGCTACCATGATCGCACGTATAGATCGTTTGCCCCTTGTTGTCCGTACATGGAGACCCTCCGCTGAAGGGAAGAGCCCAAGCGATAGGGTATTGTGTACCCCAGGAACTCTGACTGTGGATAACATTGCCACAGTTTGTGTGACTCGGACAGCTGTACACTGACATGTCGGTGTTATTGTGAAAGTCAGAGGTCGCGCTAGCGATTTGGACACTGTATGAACTCGTTGAGTTACGAACCACCGGAGCACCGGCCGAATAGTCCCAGTGCCATCCTATGTCAACCGCGTTGGCTTCCCGGAAATTCACGAATGAAATCAGAAAAACTGCCGCAAACGCAATACACAGAAATCCCGCGAATGCCGAGTGCTTGCGCAGAGCTTTCAAGCAATGCTCCCTCTTGGGCCACACACCGCGCTTGCGAATTCTCGACTGCGGCTCGTCCTGCAACCAGCGTGTCAAGCCTGAGCGAAGTTTCACGACACTTGCCCTTTCATCTAATGTCGATGCATCTTCACCGTAGCGCCTTACTATAAGTGTGTCACGTTTATCTCTTAATGAATGGTGCGCTTAAAACGCAACTAGAGCTCACACGATACGACACGTATGCATAGTCCGTGTACATGTTTAGACTTGGCTGAACGGCTGGTGCAGACTCCCGCGTCTTGGACCCTGCAGAGCACTCTCAATGGAGAGAAAAGCCTAGCCTGCCTCGTGATTCGCGTGCACCATCTGGTGAGTCGTTACGCAGTGAGTAACCCGCTCCGGGTGGGTGTAGATGTTGAAGCCGTCGGGGCGGGTGAAGCCGATGAGGGTGATGCCGAAGGTATGGGCGAGCTCGACGGCGAGGCTGGAGGGTGCGCCGACGGCGCAGACGATTGGGATGCGGGCGACGAGGGACTTCTGGAGAAGCTCGAAGCTGGCACGGCCGCTCAATAGTACGATGTGATCTTCCAGAACAGAATTGCCAGCGGCAACCTGCTCGCCGATGACTTTGTCGAGGGCGTTGTGGCGGCCGACGTCTTCGCGGAGGCTCAGGAGGTTGCCGTCGCGGTCGAACAAGCCGGCGGCGTGGAGCCCGCCGGTCTGCTCAAAGACGGCCTGGGCATCGCGGAGAGTGCCGGGCAGCGACTTGATCACGTCGGCGTCGACGGTGAAGCCAGGGAGAATGACCTCGCAGCCGGTGATCTCGAGCGCCTCCAGGGCCGCTTTGCCGCAGACGCCGCAGCTCGAGGTGGTGTAGAAGTGTCGGTCGAGCTTCGACATGTCGAAGGGCACATCGGGCATCAGGCTGACCGAGACGACGTTGTAGTTCTGCTGCTCGGTGGCATCTAGGCAGTAGGCAACCTCGACAAAATCTTCACGGCCCCTGAGGATGCCCTCGCCGAAGAGGAAGCCAACGGCAAGCTCGAAATCGTCGCCGGGGGTGCGCATCGTGACGGCGATGGGCTTCTCGACCCGCGCGCCGTGCTCCCAGTAGGCCAGACGCATCTCGAGCGGCTCCTCGGCGGCCAGGCGGTCGTCGTCCGTCTGCCAGTCGTCGCCGCTGACCCGGATGATCCCGCCCTCGACCGACACCGAGCGCTGCTCAGGAGGCGGCACCGGCCTCCTCGCTCCCATTCGGAGTTTCCTCGTCGAAGTTCTGGACGAACTGCCAGCCGAAGCGGCCCTTGACGCAGAGGTTGCCGACCGTGACATCGTGGTCCATCGGCGAGGTCACCTTGACGATGCGGTTGTCCTGGACGTGCAGATCAAGCGTGCAGCCGACCCCGCAATAGGGGCAGATCGTGCTCGTCTGGGTCTGCTCGCTCTCGTCCCAGGTCCCCGCCTCGCGCATGTCCCACTCGCTCTTGAACATCAGCGCGCCGGTCGGGCAGACGGCGATGCAGTTGCCGCAGTAGACGCAGGCCGAGTCAGGTAGCGGGTTGGAGAACTCGGTCGCGATCCTGGCATCGAAGCCGCGCCCGGCGACGCCGATGGCGAAGGTGTTCTGGTGGTCGGTGCCGCAGCCCTGGACGCACTTGTAGCAGAGGATGCACTTGCTGTAGTCGCGCACATAGAGATCGTTGTCGATCTTCGGCGGCTGCTGCACCGTTGCCGCGTAGCCGACCTCGGTTGGGTGGTGGTGGCCGGTATGGGCTTCGTCGCGGCTGTGGCCGTTCTGCGGCGCGGGTGGGCCGAAGCGTTCGGGGTTGGCGTCGTAATCACCGACGTAGCCCTGGACCCGCTCCTCGGCGTAGGAGAGATCGACCGACGAGGCGAGCAGCTCCATGACCAGCTTGCGGCTGTGGCGCACCCGCTCGGTGTCGGTCTTGATGACCATGCCCTCCTCGGCCTTGGCGGCGCAGGCGGGCACCAGCGTTCGCGAGCCTTCGACCTCGACGACGCAGACGCGGCAGGCATTGACCGGCTTGAGCGTCTCGCCGTAGCAGAGCGTCGGCGTGTCGATCCCGACCTTCTCAATGGCATCGATGATGTTCGCGCCCTCGGGCACGCTGACATCCTGGCCGTCGACGCTGAGCGTGACGGTGCGGTTCGTGTAAAGCGTGAGCTTATGGACTGTCGATCCTACGGTCATGTCGTCGCACTTCTACCGTTGAACAAATGTAGCTTCTGGATCGCGGACTGGACCGCTATCGGCGCTGTGTGACCGAGGCCACAGATCGAGGCGTCCTTCATCACCTGGGCGACCTCGTCGATCAGCCGCAGCTCATCCTCGACCGTGCCGATGGTCTTGCCCTCGACCAGCCGGTGCAGCGCCTCCTGCTGGCGCACCGTGCCGACCCGGCAGGGGACGCACTGGCCGCAGGACTCGTCGCGGAAGAAGGCGGCAATCCGCAGGATGATATCGGTCATATCAACCGTATCATCGAAGGGCATGATCACCGCCGAGCCCAATGCAGCCCCGGCGGCGCGGGTACCCTCGAAGGTCAGCTCCATGTCGAGCTCGTCGGGCGTCACAAAGCTGCTGGCCGCCCCGCCGAGCAAGACAGCTCGCAGTTCGCGGCCTTCCGGCACGCCCCCGGCGGCGTCGAGCACCTCGCGGAGGGTGACGCCGAAGGGGAACTCGTAGATCCCGGGCCGCTGGATACTGCCGGAGAGGCAGAAGAGCTTCGTCCCGGTCGAGTTCTCGGTGCCGATGCTGGCGAAGGCCGGGCCGCCTTCAAGGACGATCCGGGGCAGGTTCATCAATGTCTCGACGTTGTTGACAATCGTCGGCTTGCCGAAGAGCCCGACCTGCGTCGGATAGGGCGGTTTGGCCCGTGGCTCGCCGCGGAAACCTTCGAGCGAGTTGAAGAGCGAGGTCTCCTCGCCGCAGATGTATGCGCCCGCGCCACGGCGGATCTCGATATCGAAGCTGTAGCCCTCGCCCATGATGTTCTCGCCGAGGAAGCCGCGCCGCCGGGCGGCGTCAATCGCGCCCTGCATCCTGGACCGGGCCAGCGGGTACTCGCCGCGGACATAGATATAGCCCTGCTCGCAACCGGCAGCGTAGGCGGCGATCGTCATCGACTCGATCAGCGCGAAGGGGTCGCCCTCCATTAAAACGCGGTCCTTGAAGGTGCCCGGCTCCGATTCGTCGGCGTTGCAGATGATGTAGTGCGGCCGGGCCGGCGCGCGGGCGACGTCGCCGATCTTCCGCCCGGACGGGAAGGCCGCGCCTCCCCGACCGACGAGCTTCGAGTCGTTGATCTCACGAATGACCGCCTCGGGGCCGATATCGAAAGCTCGTCGCAAGGCATCGTAGCCGCCGGTTGCCCGGTAGGAATCAAGATTCTCCGGGTCAACCCGGCCTACGCGACGTAGTAAGTAGAGATCATCATCCGGTTCCAGCGTCTGCGGCGCCCAGGGCGAGCCGTCGCCGTCGCCGGCGAAGCGCGGTACGGCAACGTTTTCTCCGGCCATAGCACCCAAGACATCATCAATAGTAGTTGGCGCGAGCGCCTCGTCGCGCAGGTCGGTTCCAGCGTGTTGAATCATCACGGCCGGGGCGCGGTCGCAGAGCCCGAGACAGGGACTGCGGTGCCAGGTCATCTTGCCGTCGCCTGAGCCTTCCGGGCCAAGCCGTTCCTCGAACTGTTGACAGAGCGCCAGTCCGCCATTCATGCGGCAGGCGATGTCGTCGCAAACGTGGGCGACGACCGGCGGCTGCTCCTCCAGCGAGAAGAGCGCGTAGAAGGTCGCAACCCCGTAGGCGTCGGCCGGCGGCACGTCGAGCCGTTGGCAGACGTAATTGAGGCCGCCCGGCGAGATGTAGCCGGTGGCGTCGCGGATCGCGTGCAGCGCCGGCAGCAGCTTATCGCGTTCCCGCCGCAGGGCGTGGCCGCCGTGCGAGGTATGGGAGTCGAGGCCGGGACGCCGGCGCGCGCCGCCCCGCCAGGCTGATTCGGGCGGTCCGAGCAACTCATCGAGTGCCTGTCGTTCCGCCGCGCTCGGCGTTGCGTTCTGAATCAGCCTGAGATCCACTTAGTCTCCTCCGCCATCCGCCGCGGCGACGGCGACCTCGCGCCTGGTCTCCGCGGGTAGCTTCTCGATCCTGACCGCGCAGGCCTTGAACTCGGCCGTGCCGGACTTCGGATCGGTTGCATTGATCGTCAACAGGTTGGTCGCGACGTCGTCCGGGAAGTGGAAGGTCATGAAGGCCAGCCCAGGCCGCAGGATGTCATCGTAGCGCGCTGCGACCTCGACCTCGCCACGCCGCGAGACGACGCGCACCAGCTCGCCGTCGGCGATGCCGAGCTTGAGGCCGTCTTCCGGATGAATGTCGATCGTCTCGTCCCGGCGCAGCGGCGAGCGATAGCCGCCCGACTGGACGCCGGTGTTGAAGCTCTCGAGCCGCCGCCCGGTTGTCAGGCGCATCGGGTACTCGTCATCGAGCGCCTCAATCGGCGGGGCGTGCTCGACGACGTGGAAGGGCGCAAGCGGACCGACCGGCGGGTCCTCCCAGAGCCGTCCATGCAGGAACGGGCTGTCCGGGCCGTCGATCATCGGGCAGGGCCAGTGCAGCCCTTGCTCGGCTTCGAGCCGTTCGTAGCTCATCCCGCCGTGCCAGTCGGAGAGGCCGCGCAACTCGTCCCAGATCTCCTCGGCCGTCGGGCTCTCCCAGTTGACGCCCATGCGCTTGGCCAGCTCAGCGATGATTGCGATGTCGTCCATCGCCTCGCCGGGCGGGTCGACCGCCTTGCGGACGAGCTGCACCCGCCGCTCGGAGCTGGTCACGGTGCCGTCGGACTCGCACCAGGAAGCCGAGGCCGGGAAGACGACATCGGCCATCTCGGCCGTCTTGGTCAGGAAGATGTCCTGCACGATCATGATCTCGAGGCTCTCCAACAGGTGCAGGGCGTGCTCCATGTCGGCCTCGGACTGAGCGGGATTCTCGCCGACGACGTAGAGCGCCGTGAGTTTCCCTTTTTCCATCTCGTCGAACATCTCGCTGAGATGCCAGCCGTTCTCGTTCGGTAGCTTCGAGCCGTAGACCTCCTCGAAGCGCGCCCGTTCGGCGTCATCCTCGACATCAACGCCGCCCGGCAGCTTGTTCGGCAACGCGCCCATGTCGCCGCCGCCCTGGACGTTGTTCTGTCCACGCAACGGGCAGAGCCCCGAGCCCCAGCGACCGACGTGGCCGGTCAGCAAAGCGAGGTTGATCAGCGCCAGGACGTTGTCGACGGCGTTGTGGTGCTCGGTGATGCCGAGCGTCCAGCAGAGTTGAGCGCGGTCGGCGCGAGCATAGGCATGAGCCAGCTCGCGGATCGCCTCGGCCGGAACGCCGGTCTCCTTCTCGCCGTACTCGAGCGTGTAGGAATCGACGGCGGCCTTGTACTCCTCGAAGTTGAGCGTCGAGCGTTCGATGAACTCGCGGTTCTCGATCCCGGCGGCGATGATCTCGCGGCCGATTGCGTTGGCCAGCGCGATATCGGAGCCGACATCCAGCCCGAGCCAGCCATCGGCCCACTGCGCCGAGCTGGTCCGGCGGGGATCGACGACGTAGAGTTGCGCGCCGTTGTGGATCCCTTTCAGGACATGCAGGAAGTAGATCGGATGCGTTTCGCGCGCATTCGAACCCCAGAGGATGATCAGATCAGTCTCCTCTGCTTCCTTATAAGAGCTTGTGCCGCCCCCTGCGCCAAATACTGTCGTCAGACCGACGACGGAAGGCGCGTGTCAGGTGCGGTTGCAGGAGTCGATATTGTTGCTACCGATCACCTGCCGTGAGAACTTCTGCGTCAGATAGTTGACCTCGTTGGTCGCCTTCGAGCACGAGAAGAGCCCGAAGGTGCTCGGGCCGTGCTTGTCGACCGCGGCCTGGAGCCCCTGGGCGGCGCGATCAAACGCCTCGTCCCAGCTGGCCGGCCGCAGCTCGCCATTCTCGCGCACCAGCGGCTGCGTCAGCCGGGTGTACTGCTTTGGCATTGGAGCGAACTCCTTCCAGCAATGTTGCGCGGCTTGAGTTTCCGGTTAATTCGAGTCGCCGCCGCGTACCCATTGCCCGTCTGGTTCAACAAGCCTAACGATAGCGTGCATGGTACCGGTGGGCAACTTGACGGGAAGTGAGGCGCGGATAGGTCAGACACTTGGACAACTATTGGAATTAGAGAGGGCATCCTTAGTAAAGACGACTCAGCCCTGCCGGTCGCTGAGTCCCTATGAATTGTAGGTCATGAATCCGCGAACAACATCAATGAACGCGCCATGCTCATCCCCGGTCACCATGTGCGAGGACTCCTCGAATATCCGCAGATCAGATTGCGGGATGAGCTCCGCAATCTCCTCGGAGAACTCGGGCGGGCAAATCCAGTCATGGCGCCCTGCGATAACAAGGGTCGGGCAGGTTATATCGCCGAGCTGGTCGCGAACATCATACTCGCGGAGAAACGTTGCGAAGCCATGGTTGATGGCGTCGACGGACAGGATCGCCCGCTCCCAGCGCTTCTTTGCTTTTTCCGGATCGTAAGACAAGCCGTACATTGGTCCCATCACATCAAAGAAGTGGCGGAGCTCCTCCTCGTCCTCAAACGCCCCCGCCCAGAGCTTCTGACAGGCTTCTATCTGTTCGTCTGTGCCGCGCTCCTGGACGATTTCATCAGCGCGTTTGAGGAACTCATGGGAAGCTGCGGTCACGACGGCAATCAGGTGCGAGACGTTTTCCGGATAGCGAGCGGCGTACGTCAGCCCGACCATGC
>JAUIIK010000177.1 GCA_030431755.1 Chloroflexia bacterium | reverse complement strand
CGGGCGGATCATCATTGATCCTGTCCCCGACGACGTTACGATGGGCGCGTGTTCGATTGACTTTACCCTCGGCAACACGTTCATGGTGTTCGAGCATGCGACGCCGCCCGACCTCGACCCGCGTGGTGATGAACCGATCGGCGAGACGATGCGTCAGATCGAGGTTGCGGACGGTGAACGCTTCATCATGCAGCCTGGAGATTTCGCCCTCGCGATCACCCGCGAAGAGCTGACACTACCGGACGACCTCGCTGCCCGGATGGAAGGGCGGTCGTCAATTGCCCGGGTGGGCATCAATGTCCATTCGACGGCCGGGCTCTTCGACCCTGGCTGGATCGGCCGGGCGACGATGGAACTCTCGAACGTCAGTCGCATGGCCGTCGCGCTCTATCCGGGCATGCGTATCTGCTCATTCACCTTCACGCGGCTCACCAGTCCGACGCTCACGCCGTACCATGCGAAGCCGGGGAACAAGTACGCCCGGCAGATGACCCCGCGACCGAGTGAGATCAGGCGCGATCAGGGACCATCACGCTAACCAGCGTCGATAGCAGCAGGGCTTGCAATACAAGAACACCTGTTCTATAGTCCCGACTGAGCGCTGGAGCGCCTTCATGCCGCGGGGATGAGCTGAGTCCGAGCATCGAGACCGGCCCCCTCTTTCCCGAGAGGAGGCGCGATGGACTGGTACAACCGCCAACAGCTCCCTGCATGTCGACAATGGGTTGAGCAAGCGATCGACGAGGGCGCAACGCTCTACGTTGAACGCGGACGTCTTCGGCATCACGGCGACTTGCCGTTGACGCTGCTCACAAACCTCTATGACTACGAGCCGCATATCGTTCAGATCATCATGCGCTCCCAGTGGAGTCACCCGTTGACTGCGGCCGGCCAGTTGCGCCGGATGCTTGCGGATGGCTTGACCGGGATCGACATACAGATCGTGACCTCAAAGTCGCAGATAGAACCCGGCCGCGTCGCCGAGTACGTCGAGCGGCTGTTGCGACATGCCCACGATCCCCGAGAGGCTGAGGAGATTCAGGCGGTACACGCCGTGCTCAATTCCTGGCTAGGCCATGTGCCGCGAGAATGGCGGCGGTTATGAGGTTGGCCGCGTGTCACACGGGCGTCACACGATCTCACTGCACTTTGCGCGGTGTCACACACGACGCTAGACCACAGGGCACATGGTCATCTCGCAATTGACGTAGGATCACCTGTCATGTTCGTGATGGTGACAATGATACCGATAGCTGGTTGCGCGGATACTGTCGGGGCGGCAGGAGGGATGCCCGGGCGCTTTGATACGATATACTCAATGGATGAATAGCCTGACAGACCGCTTCAACCGACCCCTCCATGACCTCCGCATCTCCGTCACGGACCGCTGCAATTTTCGCTGCGTCTATTGCATGCCGAAGGAGATCTTCGGCGCAAACTACCCCTTCCTCCAGCGCGACGAAGTGCTCACATTCGAGGAGATCGAGCGGGTGGCCCGCACTTTCGCGCGCGGCGGTGTGCGCAAGCTGCGCATTACCGGCGGTGAACCGCTCGTGCGGCGCAACATCGAGGAGCTCGTCGAGCGTCTAGCCGCGATCCCTGAGATCGAAGACATCGCCATGACGACGAATGGCTCAATGCTCTCCCCGGCAAAGGCCAGGGCGCTCAAGGACGCCGGGCTCAATCGCATCACGGTCAGCCTCGACTCGCTCGATGACGATGTGTTCAAGTCGATGAACGACGTGAACTTCCCCGTCGCGCGGGTCCTCGAAGCGATCGACAATGCAGTCGCCGTGGGGCTCGAGCCGGTGAAGATCGACACCGTCGTCAAGCGCGGGCTCAACGATCACACGCTCATTCAGCTGGCCAGCCACTTCCGCCACACCGGCGTGATCCCGCGCTTCATCGAATACATGGATGTCGGCTCGACGAACGGCTGGCGCATGGAGGATGTCGTCCCGGCACGCGAGATCATCGACGCGATCTCCGGCGAGTGGGCCATCGCACCGGCCGAACCGAACTACTATGGCGAGGTCGCCAACCGCTACAAATACCTTGACGGGGGTGGGGAGTTCGGCCTGATCGCCTCAGTGACCCAGCCCTTCTGCGGCACCTGTACCCGCGCGCGGCTCTCGGCCGACGGCCAGCTCTACACCTGCCTCTTCGGCACCCACGGCACGGATTTCCGGGCGCTCCTGCGCGGTGGCGCAACCGACGACGTGCTTTACGAACTGCTCTCAGGCGCATGGTCGAAACGCGCTGACCGCTACTCAGAGCTCCGGTCGGAGAACACGATCTATCTACGCAAGGTCGAGATGTCGCGCATCGGCGGCTAAAGCGACCCGACTAGCCTGAATTCTTTGAGTTTGTTGCACTGGGGCGGCGTGATTTGGCCCTCATGTGCCGACTGCGGTTGTGCGAGGCGACGCACCACGTCGCGGCTACGAGTGGCCGTGGCGCCGCGTCACTTGCGATCAGGAATAACCTTATAGCTGCAACGCGGCGCGTTGCCATCCACGTTCACTCACGCGCAGTGCCAGCTACTCGCCGTCCCCCGCTGGTCACAAGTGCTGCGAACGTACGCACCTTCGCCCGGCTACGTCCGTGTTGGCTCATCACGCTAGATACGGTGAACAGTCTACTCATGAGAAATTCATTCACGAAAATAGCAACCAGAAGCTGCTCTATTCGTTCATTAAGTGGAGGAGAGCCCCGCGCTTGCCCATATGCGCCCAGGAGCCACACTTCAGTCCCCACCGTCGGTGGCGTCTGGTAGGGCAAGAGCGGGGTCTGCTCCTATTGTAGGCAGGCCACCGACAATTACCATACCCTCGGCACAAATCGTGAACGTACGCGCTCCATGTATCCAGCATAGCCGGCGTATGCTTCGGCAAGCAACCGCTCCTCATGCCCCGCCTTCACCCGAAAGAAGACCGCGACGACTGGCAGCAGCGTCAGCGACAGGTAGTTGAGCCAGAGGAGCGTCCAGCCGACGACCACCAGCAGAACTGCGAAGTACAGCGGGTGCCGTACACGCCCATACCAGCCGCTCTCCACCAGCCTGGCGTCGTCGAGCGGGGTCGGCGCTACGCGCAAGCTATCGCCGAGATCAGCGCGGCTCTGCCAAGCCACAACGAAACCGTAGGCGATGATCCCGCCGCCGACAATCGCGTCGACCAGCCACGGCCAACCAGGCTCCAGGCGCAAACCGGCGAGTGCCCCGGCCGGACCACCAAGCGCCACCGCGCCCAACACCACAAATTGTCCTAGCAACCAGCCGTAGTCATCGCCGACACGCTCTGCTAGCGTGCGTCGCCGCGTGCTCATCGATGGACGCCAGCCTCTCGCTACCATGCGTCAGGTCGGTCCGCCGAATTGTAGTTGCATAGTGCCTACGACCGGGCGAAGGAATGGAAGAGCCGGTCTATGGCCTAGTGGGAGACGACGCGCGCTGACGGCCGCACGCGCTGATAGAGCAGGGAATCTGCGCGAGCGACAAGTTCCGTTGCGCGGGTGTCGCCATCGACACTGCGGGCCGAGCCACAGCGCAACCGCACATTCAGGGTGACGCCATCCTCGACCTCACAGGGCACCGGTTGCTCGATTGCGGCGATGATGTCGTCTAGTGGCATGTCCAGCGAACCGCGCAGAATCGCGGCAAACTCGTCGCCACCATAGCGGGCGACGACATCCTGCGGACGCAATCGGTCAACGAACGCGTTGGCGACGGTCCGCAGCACGCTATCACCGCAGAGATGGCCGAAGTTGTCGTTGATCGCCTTGAGGCCGATAACGTCGACGATGAGCAGGTGGACGGCTTCATCGTCCCGCGCATGGGACACGGCCAGATCGAGATGCTCGTAGAACGCCCGGTGATTCAATACTCCAGTGAGGCCGTCGGTCATCGCCCCGCGCTTGGCTTCGTCGTGCAGCTGCGCGACGCGGACGGTCGACGCGATTGGCGCGGCAATGGCGTGGAGCAAGTCGACGTCTCGCCCGGCAACCTCGCCCGGCTTCAGCAGGACGAGCTCGATCAACCCCACGACGCTGTCCTCGACGTGCATCGGAAAGAGCACTGACTCGTCAGAAATACCGCTCTCATCTGCGCGCCCGAGAATAACCGCATTGTCGGAGTTGACGTAGAGACCTTCGATCCGGACGCCGGTCGGCTCAACTCGCTCCGGCGCAGGGAGATCAATGTTCCCGGCCGAGAGGCGGTACCGGCCAGTCGCTTCGTCGAAGAGCCAGATCACCGTATCGGCCAGGTCGAGCTCATCCCGGACGATCAGATGCACATGTTCAAGGAAAGTATCGAGCTCGGTCAGCGTCCCGATCTCAGCCGCAATCCGCTGCATGACGCGCACGTTGGCGACGTCTGAGAGATTCATAGGCACCAGCGACGAGGTCGACTGCCGGCTCGCGGGAGCGTCCTCGACCAGCTGCTGCACGTCCGGATCGGTCTCCAGGAGGTCCAGCATGCCGAACGCAACGCTCGGATGGAACTGGCTGCCCTGGCCGTTCGCAAGCTCGCTCTTCGCCTGCTCGACGGTAAGGGCGCGGCGGTAGACGCGGTTGCTGGTCATCGTCTCGACGGCGTCGGCCACCGCCAGGATCGCAGCGCCGATTGGCAATTCCGCGCCGCGCAAGCCGTCCGGGTAGCCGCGCCCGTCGTACCATTCATGGTGGTGACGAACCAACGGCACGAGGCTCGCAAGCAACGGGCTTCGGCCGACAATCGTCGCGCCCAGCTCAGCGTGGTTCATGATGATGAGGCGCTCTTCGGGGTCCAATGGACCGGGTTTCGAGAGCACCCGGTCAGGCACGCCGATCTTTCCGATATCGTGGAGCAACCCGGCCAGCTGAAGCTGTTCGGCATCACGCTCGGAGAAACCGAGGTGTAGCGCCAGTCGCCGGCTCAGCTCGGCCACACGAATCGAGTGGGTGTGGGTATAGGGATCGCGCAGGTCGATTGCCGCAGCCAGCGTCTCAATCACCGCCCGGTGCTGCGCTTGCGCCCGCTCGTCGTCAAGCATCCGATAAATCGCATTGCCGATATGGTGGGCCGCCAGCTCGACGATATGCAAGTCGCGCTCGGTGAACCGGTCCTGCTGCGTGTGGCCGACCATGATGACACCGTAGACGTCAGCGCCACTGAGAAGCGGCGCGATCATCAGCGAGCGCCAGGTGGCGCTATCGCGATCAAATGCTCCTTCGTCTTCAAGCACGTTCTCGACCAGCAGCGGCTGGCCCGAACGGAATACACTCCCGGCCTTGCTGCCCTTGATCGGCACATGGAATCCCAGGTTATTGTGTCCGTCATCGCGCTTGTAGGCCACGACCTCCAGGACGGTCGGATCGTCATTGACAACGAGCATCGCACAGAAGGTGTTCTCAACAACCCGGCTCAGCTCGACCTGGAGAATGTTGCCCATTGAGGAGACATCGGGCGCCACCGAGACCAGCTGCTCGATGCGGTGGACAAAGCGCAGGTCGTTCTCATGCTGCTCAGCCCGGAGCGAGTTGTCGATGCGTTCGCACTCGCGCGCCGCCATGAATACGACCAGCTCGATGAGCTCAACCGCATCGCCGACGGAGTGCAGCGCGCTCCGAATCTGGACCAATGCCCAGCCGTCGCCGCCAGCCCCCGGATAGAGCGGCAGCGCGACCTGATAGCCGTCGTCAATCGTCGTGACGACCGCCGCGCCGTCCTCGCCGGACTGTCGGCTCGCAATCTGCCTATCGCAGGCGTCGTCCGGTAGGGCTTGGACGCACTGAATCTGACATGGCCCAAGGGGGTGCTCCAGGAACTGCGCGGCTTCCGCCCAGATCTCGCGCGGGCTGTCAGCGGAGCGGAACGATTGTCCAAGCGAGAGCAGGGAGCGTGGGTTGAACAGAGATCGCATCACAGCCTTGTCGTCGGTGGTTAACAGGCGCAGCGGCTGCCCGATGTTCAGATTCATAGCGCTGTCTGCCATTCGCGGACCAACCACCCTGTAACTGCCGCTGTGAGTTACCACCTCATGCATTATCAACGCCGGACGTCCAATGGCCCCCGAACCATAGGTACCGATTGCGACAGGAGATTCTGCTTAGTCGCATAGGGTTATCTGGTGATACGCGGCGACGGCTGCCGCTTGAGCCGGCGGGCGATTGCGCCTATGATGACGCCATCGAGGGACGCACAGCACGCGCAACCGCGCTCGTCAGGGCACGCACACCTGGCACTACACGAGGAGCACCGATGGTCTGGTCCAACAAGGGCACAACGCACCGTTCAACCGTCATGGGAACGCGCGGCATGGTCGCGTCCGCCCACCCACTCGCGTCGCTGGCCGGGGTACAGATGCTCCAGCAGGGCGGCTCCGCCGTCGACGCGATCGTTGCCATGTGCGCCGCGCTCGATGTTGTCGAGCCATACATGTCGGGTCTTGGCGGCGGCGGAGCAATGCTCATTCACCCGGCGGGCGGAACGACACGCACGCTCTTCTACGGCGGAGCGTTCCCGGCGGCGGCAAATCTTGACACGCTCGACGCCAACTCGGTCGACACGGGACCGCGTGCCAGCACCTTGCCGGCAGCAGCCATGGGCTGGTCCGCCGCGCACGAGTCCTACGGCGCGCTGGCTTGGTCGACACTGCTCGAACCGGCGATCGGATACGCGCGCGCGGGCGTCGGGCTGACGGTCAAGAACAGCGACTTCTACGCCGCCGGCGCGGGGCGGCTCAACGATCGTGGTCGCGCGATCTTCCTGCCAGACGGAGCCAGCCCGGCCGGGACCGTCATCCGGCAATCCGACCTTGGCAATACCTATGCCGCGCTTGCACAAGACGGCATCGAGGCGCTCTACGATGGTCCAATCGGAACAGAGCTCGTGCGGTCGATTCAAGCGGACGGCGGCCTCATCACGGCCGAGGATCTGGCCGGCACAGCGGTCGAGTGGGGCAACCCATCGATCAGCAGCTACCGTGGTTACGAAGTGCGTTCGACCCCGTGGCCGCTGACCGCCTACGAGATGCAGCTCAACCTCAACATTATGGAAGGCTTCGAGCTCGGAGCGAGCGGGCACAACACGGCCGACACCCTGCATACCGTTGTCGAAGCCATGAAGCTCTCGATGACCGAGCGCTCGAAGTACGCCGGCAACACAGCCCCGCCGCCCGCTGGGCTCCTCTCGAAAGCCTTTGCCGAAGAGCGGCGCGGGCACATCGACCCGAACCGCGCAACGCCAATCGCAAGCGAGCGCGGCACAAGCCTGTTTCCCCCCGGCACGGTCCAACCAGGCAGCCCGGAAGACTACGTGCGCGAATGCACCACGCACCTGAGCGCGATTGACAGCGCAGGCAACGCGGTCGCGATCACCCAGAGCCTCGGCGCGGCATTTGGCTCCGGCTACGTCGCCGGATCGACCGGCATCGCAATGAACAACTACCTCTACTTTTTCGATCTCGAGCCGGACAGCCCGAACGCGATCGGTCCTGACACAACCTGGGCGCTGCCGCTCATGCCGACGATGATCTTTGAGGACGGCGAGCTGTTCCTGATCATCGGCACGCCCGGCGCATTTGGCATTCCGCACACAACGACCCAGATGATCTCCAACATCATCGACCACGGTTTCGGCGTCCAGGCAGCCATCGAAGCGCCCCGGCTCCGGCTCTTTTCGGGCAACCGCCTCGTCATCGAGAACCGGGTTGCTCCCGAGGTCGCCAGCGCGCTACGCGAGCGCGGCCACGAGGTCGAGCTGATCGACGCGTTCTCACCGGCGGTCGGCGGCGGGCAGGGCATCCTCGTCGATCCGGAGAGCGGCGCATACTCCGGCGGCGGCGACCCGCGACGGGACGGCACGGCGCTCGGCTACTAGCGCGCTAGACGCGCACGAGTTTGCGGTTTAGATCGACTGGTGTCTCAGCGTCGTAGCGCGCGCAACGTAGGCTGACTCGCCGTTGGCCGTCACGATGACCGGGCTCGGCCAGACACCATCGTCGTCGTAGCCCACCAGGCACGGCACATTGAGCGGGCCGGTGATCGCCATGCCAGCGAGTCCGGCGATCCGCGCCGCGTGTGCTATCGCATCAATCCGCCGCCAGTACTCTGTATCGGAAAGAGCGGGCCTATTGGCGTGTTTGTCCGCAGACATTGCCTGCCTCCTCTCTCCTTGCAGCCGACGACACGTCTATTGCCATACCAGTGACATGCCGCATCAGTCTGAGTGAAGCTTCCCCCTGGCACGAGCCACCAGCGCCCGCGCAGCCGACGCCAGGATTGCTAATACGCACAGAGCTACGGAATCGCCGACAGTGATGCGTAGTCCGAAGCAAATGACTATCGACGCGCGAATCGTTTCGAGCAGTCGATGGAACTAGAGCCGACACGCGGAAATATGCACATTCCTCTACCTCGTTATGTCGTATACATGCGCTGCGACGTGATAGTATCGAGGTACTAACCTAATGAAAGCTGCCGCCACATGATGCACGACGGGAGATGGTAGCGTGAAACTACGAAGATCAATTGCACTGATATTTGGCATGCTCATGATGTTTACACTTGTTGCGCCGGCCGCGGCCGGCCGGACCTGGTGCCGCACGGACCCACTGCTCATCGTC
>JAUIIK010000020.1 GCA_030431755.1 Chloroflexia bacterium | reverse complement strand
GGTTGAGTGGATCAGACGCATAAAAGCCTCGATCCGCTGCGCCGCGCCAGAGTTCAGCGGCGTCCGCATGGTCGCGCAGTACGCCCGCGACTACTACCTACCGGCGGCAACGGAGAATGCTTCCCGCGCCTGAGCCGAGATCGCGCTTATTACCACGACGGCAACAGCGGCACGACCTCGCTAGCGCAACGTTCGATCTGGCCGCGTTGGTCGGGGGTGCAGAAGCGGAGCACTGGGTCGGTGCAGCCGGCTTCGATGTAGGCCGCGATCTTCTCGGCGACCGTGGCCGGAGAGCCGACTGCCAACCACAGGTTGACGGCCTCCTCGGGTATCGCCCCGACGCCATAGTAGCGGTCGAGGAAATCGACCGACTCCCGCCGGGCGCGTTCCTCATCCTCGTTGATGTTGACCATCAGGTGCAGGCATGACTGGCGCACCTCGCCGCCGCGCCCGTATTCCTCCGCGTAGCTCTGGATGCGCTCCCATCTCTCACTAAAGACCTCGACCGGCGTCGCGTCAGTCTGCCAGCCGTTGGCGATGCGGCCGACGCGGCGCAATGCGCGCTCCTCGACAGCCGGGTCGAGCGCCTTGCCGTGGGCCGGGTGGCCGGGGTTGACCGCGATGCCGATCGGCATCGGTTGCTGGACAGGCTTCGGCAGGGCGTTGATCTCTTCAAAGCGATAGAACTCGCCAGCGTGGCTAACCGCCGTCTCCGTCCAGAAGCGCCGCAGCAGCTCGACACCTTCGACCATCCGGGGCACACGGTCGACCGAGCGCCGCTCGAACGCGTCGAGCTCGGCGGCGAACTGCGGCCCGTTGCTGGCGGCCGCGCCGAGACAGACATAGAGATCGGTCCGGCCCTTCGATAGCACATCGAGGCTCGCCCACTGGATCGCCAGCTCGAGCGGGTTCCGCAGGTTGAAGCTGGCCAGGCAGATCGTGCCAAGCCGCACCCGCCGCGTGCGCCCGGCAATCGCCGCCAACGTCACCAGCGCTTCCAGACGCGGCTTCGACAGGTAGTTGTCACCAACCCAGACGGAATTGAAGACGCCAGTCTCCTCGGCCAGCTCGGCGGCATCCAGCAGCTCGTCAACCGGGTAGCCAAAGAGCGCGCCACGGTTCGGCAGGCTCAATCCAAGCGCGTAGCTCATGCCAGTTCCTCCAAGATCAACCGCGCCAGGATGCGGGCTTCGCTGACGGCATCGGAGACGGTGACGAAATCCGCGCCGAGCAAGCCATCCCCGCCGCTCGCGCCGTACATTACCGTCGGCACGCCACGGGCGCAGGGGCCACCGGCGTCGAAGCTGCCACGCCCCCAGAGCTGCGCCGGTGACTCTCCCAACTCGGCCTGGTGGGCGCGTTCGAGCGCGGCGACCCAGCCGAGGCTCGGATCGACGACCGCCGGCAGCATCATCACGTCTGGTTCCACGGTGTACTCAAAGGGCGACAGATCGCCGATCACTTCCTCGATCTCCCGGACAGCAGCAGCTGGATCATCGCCCGGCAGCAGCCGGCGGTCGATGGTCAGCCAGGCGTCGGAGGGCAGCGTATGCGGCGCGAGCGGGGCGTAGCGCGCTTTGTAGACGACGGCGTGGCGGCCGCCGAGCCGGTCATGCTCGTCGGTCCATATCAGGCTCTTGAGCCGCTGGATCACCTCGCTTGCGCCCTCGATAGCGTTGGCTGCCTGTTCCGGCTCGCTGGAGTGCGCGGCCCGCCCGCGCACATGCACGACGACGTCGACCCGGCCCCGGTTGCCGAGCGAGAGATCGAGGCCGGTGCCGATCTGGATGATCCCGAAACTGGGCAGCGCCGGCAGCGCATCGAGGATGGCGTCGGAACAGGCGTGGCTGCTGCGGCCTTCGTTGTTAACCGCCCAGTAGAGCCGGCCACGGAGTTCGATACCCGCCGCCGCCAACATCCGCAGCACGGCCGCCATGACCGCCTGATGGACCTTGTTCTGGCTGATGCCCTGGCCGAAGACTGCCGGCTCATCGCGGCCGTAGGCGGCGGCGCTGGCCAGCTTCCCGGAGAAGGGATCATCCATCAAGTTGTTGTGCTGCGTCGGCGTATAGTTCATGAGCAGCAGCGAGTTCGCAGTATCTCCACTGCCCATTGCCGCGACCAGATTATTCACGGGCGCGTCGAGCAGCGCGAGTCCTTCACATGCTTCGAGCTGCGGCCGCACAACCTGCTGGACATAGTGCACAAGCTTCGGGTCGTCCGGCGCCATCAGCGTCTCGTGGCCGGGCGGGACCGCGGTCGGCACGCGCGCAAAGCGCTGCATCAGCTCAACGAGCAGATCCTGATTGAGATGTCTATCGAGCGCCTGCCCGATATGGTCGGTCATCTTCGTCCTACGTTTCCCCACAGCGGTTCGATATCTGGAATCATAGGCGAAGGCATTGGCCTGGGTAGCTAGTTGGAGCGCACTGGACTCGATGAAAGAACGATTGTTGATGCGCGGGCTTACTCGACGTTGCCCGCGCTGCGGCGAATGGAAGATCTTCAAAGGCTTCTTCGCGATGAAGGACGCGTGTCCGCGCTGCGGGTTGGACCTGGTGCGAGAGGAGGGCTACTACGTGGGCGCGATGACGGTGAACATTGTCGTCGCCGAGCTCCTGACGGTCTTGCTCATCGCCGTTGTTGCGATCTGGACCTGGCCGACGCTGCCAGTCAACCCGCTGATCTTCACCGCCGTCGGCGTCAACCTGCTCTTTCCGGCCATCTTCTACCCGCTCACCAAGACCATCTGGCTGGCAATCGACCTCGGCTGGTTCAACCAGATCGAGCCCGAGGAGATGCAGTAACGCGGGCTACGGCGCTGCTAGCCACTCGACCCAGCTACCGTGGGCATCGTAGCGGGCAATGACGGTTGACTCGGCCATGTCGCCTGCCCGGTAGACCATGAGCTTGCAAAGGGGGTGTGGTTCGGGCGCAGCGCCCTCCATCGAGATCCGGTAGACAGCACGCTCCCGCGACGCGGCCCGCAGTATCTCATCGAACCGGTCGCGGGCCTCGGGTGTGAACTGGTTCAGCACGTGGCTGTGGAAGACCGCGGCGGGCAACCGGGCCGGTAGCGCCTCCAGGAGCCCCGGCAGGACTTCGTTGGCGTCGCCTTCGATCATTCGTAGTGGCGCAGTAGACGCGGTTTCAATTGCCGATGCGAGCCGGCGCATCCGTTCGGGTTGGTCGCCCCAGATCAGGGCCCGGAGCCAGCGGCTGTCTGCTTCGTCGTTCAGATCGAGCGTCACGAGATCAAGTCCGATGCGCTCGACGATCTCGGGCAGGGGACCGCCAGGAATCGCTCGCTCGCCGCGGCGCTCCAACTCGATCACGAATGCGTCCTCTTCCGGAGCCGCGAACGCATCCGTGCCAATGTGGTAGCCATAGCGGTCAGTCGCTAGCAGCAGCCCGGCGCTCGCGCCAACCTCGATCAATGCCAGACCAGGCGTCGCGTGCTGCGCGTGCAGTTGCCGCAGAGCGAGGTTCAGAACCGCCGCCCGGCGGACCTCGTTCGTTTGCACCAACCGGCTCGACAGCGCCGGTTCAAGGGCGGCCGTATGCGCGAGGACAAATGCGCGGAACACCGGCGGAGCGTCATTTGGGGGCATCGCGGCATCGCCAACGACAGTTTGGTAGTACGTGGCAAGCTCCTGACCATGTCCCTGGAGCAACTGGTCATGGACGGCGGCGAGCATGAGATTCGGAACCGGGCCATGCCGGGCCGTGGCTGCGACCCCTAGCAGCTCGGCATCTCCGGCCATTGCCAGGGCAAGCGTCCGGTAGAGCGGGGATGTGCCACACTCACGCTCCGCAAAGCGCCTGAACCACGCGGCCAGCGCCAGGCGCTCATTCGCGTCTATGATGGACTCTCCGTTCCGCTGTTCCCAGACACGTACCGCTGTGATTGTGTAGCACAAATGAAAGGCCCCTTGTCTGTGCGAGTTCTGCTCCTGGTTGATATGGAAGGCATTTCACAGATTGCCAGCTTCAGGGAGTTATGGCCGGAATACTCCGAGTATTGGGAGTCCGGCAAAGAGGCGACGACGCTTGACACGCTCGCGGCGGTCGAGGGGCTGTTCACCGGAGGGGCCACGCATGCCACGATCTGCGTATTGCACGGTCCACCGGATGATCCCATCGTCGACCTGGACCGCATGCCGGAAAACGTCGAGTGGGCAAGCGCCGATCAGTTCCTGAAGAACGACGCGCTCGCCAGGGAGCATGACGCATGCTTCCAGCTTGGCTGGCACGCGCGCTGCGGCACACCGGACGGCTTCATGAGCCATACGAATGGATTGGACATGCGAGTGTCGGTCGACGGCAAGCCAGTGACCGAGGTGCATGTCAACGCCTGGCGCAGCGGACTGCCGTTGCTCGGCGTCACCGGCGACGAAGCGCTCGGCCGCCAGCTTGACGGCGCAGTTGAGGGCACGCCATTTCTGGCGGTCAAGAAGGCGGAAAACCGCCGGGAAGCGACCCCGCTCTATAGCCCCGAGGAGAGCTTCGCGGCGATTCAGGCATTCGCTGCCTGGTCTGCCGAACATGCCGGAGAGCGGGCTCCGGCAGCGATCCCCGAACGCTTCGTCTTCGCCATCAGCCTGCCACCCTGGTTGGCGGATCGGGTCGACGGGCAGTTCGAGCTGCGTCGCACGAGTCCAGCGGTTCTGGCGAAGTCGGCGACGGACTGGTGGTACGACGCAGAACCGGCCCTCGCCGGCGCGATGTTCGCGTCATTCAGCGAGCTATTCTCGCCGCGCACTGAACCGGCCCGGCGCAGGGAGCTATTGGAAGCCTGGGCCAACGCGAATGAAGCGGAGTGGCTTATCTGAGCCGCAACCCCGCGCCAGGGGGCAACGACCGGGAGCCGAACTCGCGCAGCAGATCAACGACCGGGTCGTAGGCGCTGAAGGGCCGGTTGTCGTCGATCGGGATGATCGTGACATCGGCGCCGGCGTACTTCCAGACGGCCAGCGCCGGATCATTCGTATCCATGACCGAGATGACCGGCAGCCCAGCCTTGATCGCCGCCCCGGCATAGCCGTGATCGGCAATCACCAGGTCTATGGCGTCAGCCCCGGTAAGCAGCACATCCATCGCCTCGTGCCCGTGCGTGTGCGGCAGGCTGGCGTAGTCGGTCATCACCGCGACGTTGCCGACGTAGTCGATGAAATAGCGCGGCGGGACGGCATCGCCGCGGGCGGGGTGTATCACGCGCCCGCCCCAAAGTCCGATTAGATCGGCGATGCCGTTGTAGTAGCTCAACAGCGCTCCGGGATGGCCGGTTGCCAGCAATATCCTGCCGCCGCCGCGCGCGACGGCCGCGATCCGGGCGGCGGCCTCCTCGATGCCGTCGAGCGTCTTGTGTGGCGAGATATAGCCGTCGCCCGCCTCCATGGCCGGATCGACCGAGCAGCCGGTGATGCTTGCGATCATCACGAGCACATCGTCAAAGGCGAACGCGGCGCTATCCTCGAAGTTCCAGGCGCAGTGTGGGTCGCCGTCGATGAAGCGCTGGACGGCGTGGAGGTTGATCTCCCGCGCATGGCCCGTGCCATGTCCCGCCAGGCGTGCGTCGGCGATACGCGCCAACGCCCGGCGGCGCAATTCAGGGAGCGAGAGTTCGCCGCGTTCAGCTGTCCAGCTCACGACACTGTTCATCCACAATCGCCTTCCTCCGGCGCGAGTACCGCTGGTCTCACGTTATGGGAAGTAGGTAACCGGTCCGCTATCGGTCGATTAGCGATCAGTTAGGATAGGGCCGTGAGGGAGGAGGATTTGCGAACCAGTGCCACGCTACGAGTACGAATGCAAGCATTGCGAGACGCACTACGACGTCGAACGACCGATGGCGGAGTCCAGCGATCCCCACTCCTGCCCCTTCTGCGGCAGCCCATCCCGGCGCGTCTTCACCCCGCCAAAGTTCATGTTCAAAGCGGACCCTAACGACAACCGGCCGATCTGGCACAGCCACGGAGCCTACGGCCACTCGCACGCGCCCGGCCGCGGCTTCCACGGCCGGGGCAAGGGCGACCCCTTCCAATAACCATGCGGCTAGACTGAATGCTGAACTACCCGAGTTCGTCAACCATGACTAGGAGCGCCACATGTCCACACTTCGCGCAGCGGTCGTTCAGGCCGCGCCGGTCGCCTTCGAGCTCGAAGCATCGCTCGCCAAGCTAGAGCGTTTGGCGTCCGACGCTGCCGCGGGTGGCGCGCAACTAGCGGTCTTCCCGGAAGCCTTCATCTCAGCCTACCCGCGCGGCCTGACCTTCGGCGCGGCCGTCGGCTCGCGGACGCCGGAGGGTCGCGACGACTACCTACGCTATTGGCGCTCTTCGATTGATGTGCCCGGTCCAGCGGTCGACCGCATCGGCCAGGCGGCCAGGGACAACGGCCTGCACCTCGTCGTCGGCGTCATCGAACGCGACGGCGGAACGCTCTATTGCACGATTCTCTTCTTCGACGATAGCGGCGCATATCTCGGGAAGCATCGCAAGCTGATGCCGACTGCCGCCGAGCGGCTCGTCTGGGGCTACGGCGACGGCTCGACCTTGCCGGTCTACGAGACGGAGATCGGCAACATCGGCGCCGTCATCTGCTGGGAGAACTACATGCCGCTGCTGCGAACGGCGATGTATGCCAAGGGCATCCAGCTCTACTGCGCGCCAACCGCCGACCAGCGCGATAGCTGGTTCGCGTCAATGCAGCACATCGCCCGCGAGGGCGCATGCTTTGTCCTCTCCTGCAACCAGTACGCGCTTCGCAGCGACTACCCGGAGGACTACGACGCGCTCGGCGCCGATGACCCGGCCACGGTCATGAGCCGGGGCGGCTCGTGCATCATCTCCCCACTCGGTGAAGTCCTGGCCGGCCCCGACTACGACGGCGAGACGATCCTCTATGCCGACCTGGACCTCGACGACATCGCCCGCGCCAAGTACGACTTCGACGCCGTCGGCCACTACGCCCGCCCGGATGTCTTCAACCTATCGGTCAACGAGCGCAAGAACGAGCCGGTAACCGTTTCTAGCGGCGCAGGCCCCGAAGCGACGCCCAATCCCACGAACGGTCAGGCCGTGGCCGAAGAACGCCGCCCGGCCTACGCCGAAGCGTCGCTGGACGACTGAGAGAAACCGCGTGGCCCACGCTCCATTTGCGTAGGGATGGAGTGCATCTCACGTGATTCACCTCACTCATGGCACGTCGGTGTCCCACGCCGATTCGGCATCCGCGAGGATGTCATCCTGAGCGAAACGGAGTGCAGCTGAAGGATCTAGTGCTCTGTTACTTATGACGTGATGGGATTGTCCGACCTCACCAGGCAACTCAACCGTAACGAAACTGTCATTTCGAGAGGAGCGAGAAATCTCAGTTTTGCGCCAGAGCGGCGTCAGACTGAGATTTCTCCCGCTGGTCGAAATGACAAGCTTGATGCGTGTTGAGTCATCCGGGAAGCCGCAGTATGTCGATCAAATCATGTGTCACAGACCACTAGTTGCCCCGGCGTGGCTTTGGAGTGGCCACGAGACCCTTCGACTACCACCAGCTCCACGGATACCCGACCTGCGCTCAGGATGACGTAATGGCAATGATTGAGCGTTAATCCTCGTGAGGTGGACTAGGCGAGCGCATCTCTGCCCTTAAATGCATCATGTTGAGCGCCAGAGGGCGAGCATCGAGTCTGCTTGCTCCGTGCCGCGACATCAACAGGTCCACGCCTAAAGCGATCCAGCAACGCACTTGGCATCCCGAGGCACGAGGGATCTTCGAACGCAGGTCTGGTGCTCCGAGGCAGTGGTGTCTCGCCGCTCAGTCGCTGTTGCCAGTATCCCGTCTCGCTGACATGTGACACGCTCGCGACAAGATCCCTCCTGCGTCGGGATGCCACGGTTGTTGCCCTGGCGTCTGCAGCCTGGTTTTGCGTGCCAGCAGACGTTGGGCTCCTCGGAAGCGAACGGCTTACCTTGCTACATGAAAGGTGGATTCATCTCCCCCTACCCGAAACGCAGCAGTCGTCGCAGCCGGGTTAGGTCCGTAGCGCCGCGCGCATCGGCAATACGACCGGCAGCACGAGCAGTGTGGCCGCGGCCATCACGGTGAAGACGGTGGTCAGACCAGTGGCGTCGCCGAGGACGCCGTAGGCCAGCGGCGCGCCGGCGCTGCTGGCGAGCGCGACGGTGAAGTAGATGCCGTAGCCGCTGGCCCGGCGCGCGGACGGCACAAGCCGGGCGACGGCGACGTTGAGCGCCGACGATGTGCCGTTCAGCGCAAAGCCGAAGGCGACCGCCAGCGGCACGACCAGCCAGACGCTGGCGCCGAGCATCGCGACGAGCGTCGCGGCCGTGACGCTCTCGGTGATGACGATCACCGCCAGCAGACTCCAGCGGTCGCTGACCCAACCGCACCCAAACTTTCCAGCCGCGCCGGCCGCGAAGATCACGGCGTAGAGCGCGCTGACGTCGGCCGCGTCCAGCCCCTTGTCGGCCAGCACGAATGGCAGGAAGGTTAGGGCCGCGCCACGGGTGGCGTTGTCCAGCCCGCCAGCGAGCAGGACGAAACGAAAGCGCCAGTCCCGCAGTGGCGCTGCGCCGCCGCTTCCTTCCGAATCCGGTCCCGAGTCCGCCGGGTCAACTTCCCGCCGACGCACGAGGAACGCCAGCGAGAGCAGCAGCGTCGGAATCCCGACCGCTGCTAGCGCCGCCTGCCAGCCAAAGCGGATGGCGACGATCCCGGCCACGAACGGACCGATCAGCTTCCCGAGATCGCCGGCAAAGTTGAGCGTGCCCATCGCCGTCGCCAGCCGCGGCCCCTCGGAGGACCGTGAAATCAACGCCGCGCCGAGCGGGTGCTGGGCGTTGCCGCCAAGCCCGGCCAGTGTCGTCAACAGCAGCAGTGCCACGAAGCCGCCAGCCAGGCCCATCGCGACCATGCCCGCGCCGACCCAGGCATTCCCGAGCAGCAGCACGAGCTGTTCGCCGTAGCGTGCCCCGAGGGAGGCTGTCGGGATCTGGAAGACACTCGATGCGCCGGAGAAGCTCGCTTTCAATAGCCCGACCTCGGTCAGGCTGAGGTCGAGATCGTCGGCGATGAATGGCAGGAGCGGATAGAGCAGCGCGAAACAGGCGTCGTTCGATAGATGCACCACCGAGGTGCTGACAAGCAGCTTGTTACGGGTGAGCGTCTCGCGCATGCGCGTCAAACGTGCGGCAATATGCACCGGCAGTCCCTAAGGTTCTCATCTAGCTCCGCCGGAATACCGGGGAGGCGAATAGAGACCTCAGGCCTTTTATGCCGTCAGTTGCGCGATCCGTGGAAAACAGCCGGGATCGTGGCGCCGCTCGGTCCTGGCCCGGCCTCCCTGATTCATCCTCAGCGGGAGCTCGGCGGAACCCTAGGCGCAGACTGGCGGTAGCCTAACACAGGCAACAAGGTGGCTCCAGCATGTTCATCCCGCGTGCCCGTGGAGCATGATCGGCGCGGCGCTAGTGCGCTGTTACTCATGAAGTGAAGGTCCCGTCCCACCTTGCCAGGCAACTCAACCGCAACGAAACGACAAACTTGAGGCTTATACTGCTTTGCGATGAGAGCGTCGTGACCAATGTAGGGGCGTGATTCATCACGCCCGGTTGCTGGAGCCCGCGAACGTACGCATGGATCGAAGCGCAAGAGTGAGGGGCACCCCCTGGGTCCACGCACCTACCAATGTCACGAAAATGCTGCCACGAACAGGATGAACCAGCATTACGGAGTCATCCTGGAAGCCTCAGATTGTCGACCACATCAAGTGTCGCAGAACACTAGAATGCCCGCCGGACCTCCTTGAGACCGTTGGCAACGATCTCGCGCAGCATCGTGACAAGCGCCTGCTGCGTCTGCCAGGAGGTGCCGTCGACGAACATCGTCGGGCTGGTGTAGAGCCCGTCGGACGCGCCGCGCTTCACCGCCCACGACAGCATCCGGTATTCGATGTCCTTGTCCTGGACGAGGTCCGGGTTACCGAGCAGGTAGCCGAGCATCGCGGCGATGCCGTAGCCGCCCCAGTTCGAGATCGCCGCGCAGACGAGGACATCGGTCTCCGTCACGGTGATCGCGTGTGAGGCAGGCTGAATTGCCCGCGCGTGTTCGTGGATGTTGCCGAAGCCGACTTCGTTGCCGCCATCGCCGACACCGATCGTGAAGATGCCGCGCTCGCGGGCGATCTCCGCAAAGAGGTGGTTGGCAAGCACTTCGTCCGGCTTCTTCGCCGTGCCGGTGATTGAGTGAAAGATGCCTTCGGCGTTCGGTCCGGTGCGCTCGACGAAGACGACCGCGGACGGCTGCTGATCGTCGAAGAGCGCCTCGATCTCGGCCCGGCGGTCCATACCGTAAGGAAAGGCGACAGCCAGCGCGCTGTGCGGCCGGACCGCGAAGATCTCCTCCAGGTGGACTTCGAGACCGGCGGCGGCGAAGGCGGCGCGATTCGGCCCCATCATGTGCGCCTCACAGATCAAGACCGGCTTCGCGCCCAGCCCCAGGTCGAGCGCCCTGGCAACGGCGGCCCCGCCGAGCGGCCCGTCAGTCTCGCCATAGGGCAGGTAGGGCGGCGAGCCGGAGCCGCAGAGGATCAACACCCGGTCGCCGGACGCGACGTTGTCGAGCAGCCCTTGCGCGGCCAGGTAGCTCATCGGCGCACCGGCGCGCTCGCGGGCCGCGGCGAAGAGCGGCTGGAGCACCCCACGCGGGATGCCGCCGTCGACCTCCGCCGTCCGCATCTCGATAGCGCATAGCCTGTCGATGTTGTCACCGATTATCTGCGGCACCGCAGTTCCCCTTCACCATCAGTGTCATCTGTTGCAGCCTCAGGCTAGCCGCGTTCGCCGCTCCGGGCAATAGACGCGCAAAGGCGGGGCAGCGTATCCTCTACCGGGAGGTGTTAGCTGGCTATGAACAGCCCCGACTACGAGGCACGCTACCGCCGGGCGGCCGGCGCGGTCTTCGCCGAACTACGGTCCAAAGAGAACTGGTCACTCCGCGAGTTCGCCGAGCAGGTCGGTGATGTCGCGCACACCAGTCTCTACGCCGTCGAGCGCGGCGAATCAACGCCGAGCGTGGACATGTTGGGCCGTGTTGCGGCCTGCTTCGGCATGGACCTGGCCGGCATCCTGCTGCTCATCGTTGACAAGCTCGACCCCGAACCGGCCGGGTTGAGCAACGTCTTCAGCCAACTCCAGCGCATGAGCGCGGCCCGGCGCACCGAGGTCGAGCAGTTCATCGCCTTCCTGGAGTACCGCGACACCCACTAGCTCGCCCGCAGGCTTGCCGGGAGTGCATCGCTGGGATAGGATCGATTTTCGTTCATCGGGCGCTCGGCGCATGCACCACGGAGAAGGATGTACCTCTTATGGCTCGACAATTGCCAGCGCTCGTTTCCGGCCAACGCTCACTGAGCCGGGCGGCCGCGCCCAACTCGACGGTCTCCCGCCTGCTGGCCACGGTTGCCCCGGATGTCATCCGGGCGGCGGAGCGCATCGCCACCCAGCGGCTCCAGGCGCGCGAGCAAGCGCGGCCGGCGGCCCGCATCCCGGAACACACCGAGGCGATCCACCTCTCCGAACTTGAGATTGACGTCAGCGTCCCGTTTGTCCGGCGCATTACGATGCGCAACATGACCGCCTGGCAGAACGGCCCGGCCACGGAGCTCCCGCAACCCGAAGCACCCTCGACCGGCGCGGGCATCGGCCGTAAGCTCGGGCTGATCGGCGTCAGCAGCGCCTTTGCGCTGGGGCTCGGCATCCTGGCTCGCCGCGTTGGCCCATTCAGCGGTCACGACGGCTCGATCATCGACGTGACACCGAACCCGAAGCGGTAGATTGCGGCCAACCATGCGCCCGGGGAGCAAGCGCCGGGTAAGCCTGCTTCTCATTCCGATCACTATTGCAGTATGCGCCGCCTGTAGCGGGTCGGATCCGGCGCCAACGCTTGAGCTGCGGACACCGACCGAACCAGCCGCCGCAGAGACGGCCACGGTAGCGCCGACGGATACCGTCGGGCCAACAGCAACTGCGAAGACACCTGCTACCGCCACCACATCGGCTACGACCGCGCCGACAGCTACGGCAACCTCAACGTCAACACTCGCCCCAACCTCCACCTCGACCGCTACCGCAACACCGGAACCAACACCCACCGCGACGGAGACGCCAGTCCCGCCGACCCCGACAGTGACTGAGGGCGTCGTCTTTATCACCGCCATCGACAACGACCCGGCCGTCGGGCGCGATGGCGACGGCGAAACGGTCACGATCTACAACGGCGGCGATGCGGCGGTCGATATGACCGGCTGGTCGCTCTCGGACATCGCCGAGCACATCTACATCTTCCCGCCCTTCGTGCTGCAACCGGGCGCGGCGGTGATCGTCCACATCTGCAGCGGCGTCGACACTGCCGAGATCCTCTACTGGGGCCGCTGCAGCGCGATCTGGAACAACGACGGCGACACCGCCTACCTGCGCGACGCCACCGGCCGCGGCATCGCGACCTACAGCTACTAACACGCCGCTCGGCGTTGCCCGGCCTGTGTGTCCATGCTATTGAGAGATCTGACAGGGGCGAGTCGCAGCCGCTGTCACTGGAGCAGCACAAAGGAGCAACCCCATGACGGCAACGAGCGCCATCGCCACACACCCCGACGTTGTAGCGAACCTGAACCTCTTCGCCAGCTGGTTGCAGGCGAAGATGGCCTATGAAGGCCTGCCTGGAACCGTCGTCGGCGTCGTCCACGATCAGGAACTGATCTTCGCCGCCGGCTTCGGGCGCGCGGATGTCGAACGGGACACGCCGGCCGATGCTGACACGATCTTCAGGATCGCATCGCACTCCAAGCTCTTCACGGCGATCTCGGTCATGCAGCAGCGCGACGCCGGCAACCTCCAGCTGGACGATCCGGTCGAGAAGCACCTGTCCTGGTTCAACATCGCCAATGAGTTCGGCGAGGCGCGCCCGATCACGATCCGCCATCTCCTGACCCATACCTCGGGCCTGCCGCGTGAGGCCGGCTCGAACTACTGGCAAGAATTCGATTTTCCAGACCTCGCAACGGTCCGCGAGCGGCTGCCCGGGCAGCAGACGATCTATCCGACCGAGACACGCTGGAAGTACTCGAATCTGGCGCTGACGATCGCCGGTGAAGTCGTCGCTGCGGTCTCCGAGCAGTCCTACGCCGACTACGTGCAAGAGCACATCCTCACGCCGCTCGATATGACCAGCACGAGCGTCGTCTTTCCGGACGCCGATCGCGCGCGGCTGGCGACGGGCTACGGCTGCCGGATGCCCGACGGCACGCAGGGTACGTTCCCCTTCGTCGACGCCGTCGGCATGGCCGCCGCAACCGGGCTGTCGTCAACCGTGGCCGACATGGCCAAGTTCATCGCCTGGCAGTTCCGGCTGCTCGACGACGGGGCAGACGAAGTCCTCGCCGCCAACACGCTCAAAGAGATGCAGCGGCTCCAGTGGATTCAGCCGGACTGGAAGAGTGGCTGGGGCATCGGCTTCGGCATCGAGCACACGCCGGAGCGCGACCTGATCGGTCACGGCGGCGGCTACCCCGGCTATCTCACCAGCACCCGCATCAGCCCCAAAGAACGCGTCGGCGTCATCGTCTTCACCAACTCGCTCGACGGCCAGCCGCAATTCATCTCCGACCGCGTGTTCAGCTGGGTAGCCCCGGCCATCGTGGCCGCAGCCGCTGATGAACCGGGCGACGCGCCGGACCCCGCCTGGAGTGGCTACGAGGGCCCTTATCGCTCGCTCTGGTCCGACACGCAGATACAGTTTGTCGACGGAAAGCTGCGGCTCTTCGCGCCCCGTTCGCCAAACCCGAAGGCAGAGTGGGTGACGCTGGAACCTGCCGGCGACCATACCTTCACAATCGACGGTCCCGGCAGCGGCCCGATCGGCGAAAAGGTCGTCTTCAGCATCGGGCCTGACGGTGTCGCGACCAGCGTGAAAGTCGCCGAAGGCATTTCCGAGCGCGTGGCCTACGACATCCCAATCCAGCGCTCCGTCTAACACCTACGTGCCATGTTGCGCGGAGATGTGCGGTGATTCCCGTAGGGCCGGGGCTCGTCCCCGGCCGCTGTGCGGGTCTCTTGCGATACGTGGCCGGGGACGAGCCCCGGCCCTACACCGATCTGGCAGCGTCATGGCCTTCCGAGGTTTGACCTGTGGGCGCTACTCGGCCTCGGTCTCCGGCGCGGGGATGATCGGGTAGGGCACGAGCGGTTCCGGCGGCGGTTCGCCGAAGAGGCCGCCCGCCCGCTCGAACGGCAAGATCTCGCCCGGCAGCGCGTCGTGGTTGGCGACCGGAATGAAGTACTCGCGGTCGGTCCGGACCTTCAGCACCTCCGCCGGCCAGCGCCCCTCGATGCCATCGGGCCCCATCTGGGTGCGATGCTCGTTCAACGCGGCGATCTTGACGTCAGCCAGATCACTGGTATCGACGACGATCGGGATCATGTCGAGGCTGTAGCGCAAGCGGTCCGGATTATTGAACATCGCCGGAACTTCTTCGCCGGCCTGCTCGATCACCTGGGCGGAGTACCGCGCAGCTTCAGCAGGGAACGCGGCGCAATAGAGCGGCGGGCCATCCAGTGGTTCGACAGCCGCACGCACAGCTTCGTAGACCTTGATGTGATCGGGATGCCCGTACCAGCCGAAGCGTTCGAAGGTAACGACCGCGTCCGGTTGCTCGGCTTCGATGAGCGCCCGAATCTTGGTTGCGACATCATCGAGGTCCGCGCTGTGGAGTGATTCGGCGTGGTCGTTCTCCGGTGTCCCAGCCATGCCAGAATCGCGGTATCCCAGGAAGATTGGCGGCTCGATGCCGAGCTGGGCGCAGGCCCGGCGCAATTCCTCGGTACGCAGCTCGCCGAGCCGTTCGAGATCAGTCTCGTCAATGCGGTTTACGCCGGACTCGCCGCCGGTAGCGCAGACAAGCTTCACGGTGTCGCCTTGCGCGGCATACCGGGCGAGCGTTCCGCCGGTTCCGAACGCCTCGTCATCGGGGTGGGCGAAGAATGCAAGGATCTTTCTTGGCACAGGCTATTCCTCTCTAACCGGCGGGGAGTCTAACATGAGGCGGCGAATTTGCAGATGCTTAACCTCGAAAGGCAACCTCATGAGCGGACTACCAGCCATCGGCGATCAAGCGCCCGGATTCTCGTTGCAGGATGGCGAGGGCAACACCGTCAACCTCGACGACCAGCGCGGCAAGACGACGATTCTCTACTTCTACCCGAAAGACGACACCCCCGGCTGCACCAAGGAGGCCTGTGGCTTTCGAGATCTGAACGGCGAGATCCAGGCACAAGGCGCGCAGATCTACGGTGTGAGTGCCGACGGCGTCGAGAGCCACCGGGCGTTCGCTGAGAAGTACGGGCTCAACTTCCCGCTGCTTGCCGACACCGATACCGCAGTCTCGCAAGCCTACGGCGTCTGGACCGAGAAAACTCGCGGCGAGCGCACATTCACCGGCATCGACCGCGTGACCTTCGCCATCGACGCGGACGGCCGCATCGCGCAAATCTGGCAGGTTGGCGAAGCTGAAACGCACGGTCAGGAAGTGCTGGACTGGCTCAACGCGCAAGCCTGAGCGGGACCATCGTCATCCTGGTCCCACGCCTTAAGTCTCCGCCCCGGCTGCCGATGATAAAAGCAGCCGCTGGTTGGCGTTTGCCGGTGGTGACAGACCGTTGGGGGTGTGGACACACGTATGCAGCGAATTCTGATTCTTGGCGAGCGCAGGAGCGGCCTTCAACGGTTGCTCGATCTCCGGGCCACCAGGCCGGAATGGGACGGAACCGCCGTCTCGGACCCGAAGGACGCCGAACGCGCGCTTGCGAACGAGCAGTTCGACGCCGTTATCACCGAGGTCGAGTCGCCCAACGACGACCGCCTCACGTTTCTGGACTACCTCTGCGCGGAGCGCCCGGAGCCGGCGCGGCTCGTCATGACGAACGACCGCCGCTCGAACGAAAAGCTCCAGACTCTCAAGTCGTCGCTTGGCGTGCTGCCAAACGACACCCCGATTGAGAGCGTCGCCAATCTCGTTGAACGCTCGATCGACGTCTCAGCGCTCATTCGCAACAACGAGCTCAAGACGCTAGTCCAGCGCATCGAGTCGCTGCCGCCGGCTCCGACGGTCTTTCGGAAACTCAACCAGGCGCTGGTCGATGATCGCTCCGACGCCGCAACGGTCGCCAGCATCATCGGCGAAGACCCGGCGCTCGCAGGCGAGGTGCTGCGGGTGGTCAACTCGGCCGCCTTCGGTCTACGCCGCGAGATCACGAGCATTGCCGAGGCCGTATCTCTTCTTGGCTTCGTCATGGTGCGGAATCTCGCGACCTCGGTCTCCGTCTACCGCGCAGCGCAGCGAACCAACCGGCGCAGCGCGCTCCAGATCGAACGCATTCAGCAGCATTCGCTGGAGACGGCTCGCATCGCGTCGAGCATGGCGTCGAACCGCATCCTCGCGGACGAATGCTACCTGGCCGGATTGCTGCACGATGTCGGGAAGCTCGTCTTCATCACGCTCGAACCGGGCTTCCTGGAACTTGTCGAGTCGGAGGCTGAACGCTGCCAGCGCCCGGCGACGACGATAGAGCGCGAGTATGGCTTCGGCGTCACCCATGCCGAAGTTGGCGCCTATCTGCTGCATACCTGGGGGCTGCCATACCCGGTCATCGAAGCCGCCGCCTACCACCATCACCCTGAGACCGTGTCCCAGACAGGCTTCGACACGCTCGCGGCAGTCCACGTCGCCAATCGGATGGCCCATGACCCCGACGACCCGTGTGACGAATACCTCGCCACGGTCGGCGTCTACCGCGAAGCGGAAGCCGAAAGCCTGATCGCCTAGATCTGCCAGCACTCGCCTGCATTCGATTGACCGCTCCAGCATGTGCCGACTAGCATGGTCCCTTGACGCTGAAACGCAGGGGATATGCACATGCCAAAGTTTGCCGCCAACCTGACGATGCTGTTCGCGGATCTACCGGTCGTCGAGCGCTTTGCCGCCGCGCGCGCAGCCGGTTTCGACGCCGTGGAACTGCTCTTCCCATATGACGACGACGTGGACGCTATCGAACAGGCGCTCCAGGACCACAACCTCAGGATGATCCTCTTCAACGTCCCGGTCGGCGACTTCGCCGCTGGGGAGCGCGGCATCGCCAATGCCCCGCAGAGGGTCGAGGAATTTCGCGCCGGCGCGCAGATGGCGGTCGACCTCGCAGGACGCTACAGCACGCCGCAGCTCAACTGTCTCGTGGGGAAGTGGCTCGGCGGGACACCGCAGGACGAACAACGCCAGACGCTGGTCGAGAACCTGCGTTTCGCTGCGGGGGTAGCTGCCGAGGCCGGCGTGCTGCTGCTGGTCGAGCCGTTGAACACCATCGACACTCCCGGCTTCCTGATCGCGACCGCGCAAGATGGACTTGATCTCATCGACGAGGTCGGGCATCCGAACCTCCACCTCCAGTTCGACGTCTACCACGAGCAACGCATGGCCGGGAACCTCGTCGCGACCATACGCGAACATCGTGACCGGATCGCCCACATTCAGATCGCCGACAGTCCGGCACGCAACCAGCCGGGCACCGGCGAGATCAACTACAGGTACGTCCTGGACGAAATCGACGCCGCCGGCTACGACGGCTATGTCAGCCTCGAATTCGTCCCGGCGCCCGATACGACGACTGCGCTCGACGAGATGAAAGCAGCGGGCCTGCTCACACTCGGATAATCCACACGCACTTGATCGACGGCAATCACTACAAGATAGGAGCCAGCATGGCAGAGAAGATCGGATTCATCGGACTCGGCATCATGGGCGAGCCCATGGCCAAGAACTTGCTCAACGCGGGCTATGAGCTCGTCATCCACAACCGCAGCCGCGCGGTCGTCGACCGTCTGGACGGTGAGTTCGACGGTGTTACCGCGGCCGGCAGCCCCAAGGAGGTCGGCGAGGCTGTCTCGGTCGTCGTCACGATGCTGCCGGACTCGCCGGAGGTCAACGACGTCTTCTACGGCGTTGACGGTGACGGTCTGATCGAAGCGATGAGCGCCGGCGATCTACTGATCGACATGAGCACGATTGCGCCAGCCACCGCAATTGCCGTCAACGCCGCCCTCGAAGAACGCGGAGCGAGCGCTCTCGATGCCCCGGTCAGCGGCGGCGACCAGGGCGCGATTGCCGGCACGCTGAGCATTATGGTCGGCGGGACCGCCGCGGACTTCGAGCGGGCGATGCCGATCTTCGAGGTGCTTGGCGGCACCGTCACTCACTGCGGCGATGCCGGCGCCGGCCAGACTGTCAAGGCTTGCAACCAGATCGCGGTCGCCGTCAACTACGCCGCCGCCAGCGAAGCCCTTGTCCTCGGCGCGAAGGCGGGCGTCGATCCTGAGAAGATCATCCAGGTGCTCAATGGCGGACTGGCCGCCAGCCGGGTCATGGAGCTACGCGGCCCGACGATGATCGAGGGTAAGTTCGATCCCGGTTTCCGGATCGATCTGCACCGCAAAGACCTCGGCATCATCATGGACACCGGCAAGGAGTTCGGCGTTGCGCTACCGGTGACAGCGCTCGTCTCCCAGCTCTATGACGCGCTGGCCGCGAACGGCCGCGGAGACCTCGACCACTCCGCCCTGATCACGGCGATCGAGACAATGGCGGGCTTCAAGGTCGCCGACCGCTAGCGGCGCGGGGCGGTGGCCCGAGCGCAATGACGGGGCAGCGGACACGTGAGACGACTTGTCCTCTGGGTCATCTTCGTTGGGCTGAGCCAGGGGCTGGTGCTGTTTCTACTCTCGAGCATCGTGCCCGGCCTCGCGGTGAGCTCTCTCTGGGCAGCGATCCTGACTGCCCTGACGGTGATCGTGGTCGTTACCCTTACCTGGCCGACGATCTATCGCATCGCCTCCCGCTTCCACCCGCTGCTCTTTCCAGTCGCAAGCTTCTTCCTGATCGCCGTAGCGGTGCGGATCAGCGCCGAGATCGTCGACGCGCTCGACCCGAACAGCGTCTTCATCAACGACTTCGTCGAGTCGATCCTCGTCGCCCTGGTCCTGACCTTTACCAGCACACTCTTCGGCGCGCTCTTCGCACTCGACGAGGATGCCGCCTATTCCCGCTTCGTCGTCAAACCGCTCGTCCAGCGCTACCGCAGCACGCGCCACTTGCAAACAGCCGGCTTCATCTTCATCGAGATCGACGGGCTGGCACGGCCAATCCTCGAACGCGCTATCGCACGCGGCGACATGCCGACACTTGCGCGCTGGCTAAATGACGGTCACCACAAGCTAACCAGCTGGGAGCCGGATCTTTCGTCGCAAACCTCGTCAAGCCAGGCGGGTATCCTACTCGGCGACAACACGGGAATCCCGGCCTTTCGCTGGTGGGACAAGCCCGCCGGGAAGCTGATGGTGTCGAGCAAGATGGCCACCGCGCGCGACCTAGAAGCGCGACTCTCCACCGGTGACGGTTTGCTTGCAGGCGGCGGCAGTAGCCGCTTCAACGTCTTTTCCGGCGACGCCCCGGACTGCGTCGCCACTTTCAGCCGCATCGGGAGTGGCAGTGGCGGCGGTCAGACGAGCTACTTCGCCTACTTCAGCAACCCCTACATGCTCGCCCGCACCCTCGGGCTCTTCGTCGCCGAAGTCATCCGCGAGATCTTCCAGGCGCAGCGCCAGCGCTTCAAGCAGATCGAACCACGCATCCATCGCAGCCTGGAATACTCCCTGGTGCGCGGCGGCACCAATGTGTTCCTCCAGGAAGCCGGCGCATTCATGGTTGCCTCCGACATGTTGCGTGGGGTTCCTGCGGTCTACTGCACCTTCTTCGCCTATGACGAGGTCGCCCACCATTCGGGGATTGACCGCTCGGACTCCTTCAAGGTGCTCAGGCGGCTCGACCAGATGATCGCGCGGCTCGCACGTGTCGCCGAACAAACGCCACGCCCCTACCACCTGATCGTGCTCTCCGATCACGGCCAGAGCCAGGGCGCCACCTTCCGCCAGCGCTACGGCGAAACGCTCGGCGAACTCGTCGACCGCTGCACCGGTGATGTCGACGTGACGACGCTTGATCTGGCGGACGAAGGCTACAGCGGGTTGAGCGCGGCGCTCAGCGAGGCCATTCAACGGGACAACCGTTCGTCCCGCCTCACACGCCGGCTCCTACGTGACAGACTGGAATCCGACGCCGGCACGGTCAATCTGGAGCCCGACGAACAGCGCGCTCAACAGACGGTCGCCAGCACCACGAACCGAGCCGTGGTCCTCGCCTCCGGCAACCTCGGTTTGATCTCATTCCCCGAGTGGCCGGAGCGGCTGACGCTCGAAACGATCAGCGCTCAGTTTCCAATGCTGCTGGCAGAGCTCAACGCCCATCCCGGCGTCGGCTTCATCGTGATGCGCTCGGAGCAGGACGGCGCGGTCGTCCTCAGTTCCGAGGGCATCTACTACCTCGATCACGATTACTTCGTTGGCGAAAACCCACTGCAACCCTACGGTCCGAACGCGGCGCGCCACCTTAGGCGCGAGAACGCATTCGACAACGCGCCGGACATTCTGGTAATGAGCATGTACGACCCGGAAACCGGCGAGGTGGCGGCCTTCGAGGAGCTGGTCGGCAGCCACGGGGGCCTGGGCGGCACCCAGATTGAACCGTTCGTGCTACATCCAGTCGAGCTGGTCCACGACGATGTCGCCGATCCGATCATCGGCGCGGGCCATCTGCATCGGGTACTCAAAGGCTGGATCAGCTCGGCCCAGGGTTCGGCGAGCTAGACCCGAGCCTCGGCTACACAACGCTGGGACACGGCCCGTGAGGAGATTGCGCACGGCAGCGTAGTGGTGGAGTCTAAGTCACTCTTCATGCATCAAGTTAAGGCGTCGTGTCGGCAGGTGTCCGTTGTCCGCTGGCCTACGACCCCTTACAGGACACGCCACAGCATCAACATGGTCATCCCGAGGCACGAGGGATCTTGCCGCGCGCGTGCCACCTGTCGGGGGCGACAGAAGGTGAACAACCGGACTGTCGCGACCGGGACTGTCCTCCGCGGAGGGCGGCGCAGGCGGTCGGAGATCCCTCGGGCGCAAAACCTTCCTCGGGATGCCATGTTCGAAGCGGGACGTGTGTCAGGGACGTTGGTTGGAGGCGTGCGGCGGAGAAGGCGGGCGCGGTCCGCCTGTCCGACGCCGAACTTGATGCAGTCTGGTCTAGCCGTCCGCAGGATCGACAACGAGCCCGGAGGATGGCGCGACACTGGCACGGATGCGCTCGTCCTCGGCGATGCGGGCGGGCGAGCGCTGCGTCGCCGGATCGAGCCGGCGGGTCACCAGAATCGTGAAGCTGGAGAAGATACAGGCGATCAGGAACGGCACCTGGTAGCCGACGTAGTTGAGGATGAACCCGGCGGAGATCGGCACGACGATAGCGGCGGCATGCTGCAACGTCACGCCCATCGCCAGCGACGGCGCGATCTCGTCACGAATCGCGACCTTGCGGAGATAGGTCGCCGAGCCCATCCCGGAGAGCGGCATGATGAACGAATAGACCAGGTAACAGGCAGCAGCCAGATAGACGTTCTGGACCAGCGCATAGCCGGCCAGCGCGAAGATGTAGCCGAAGTTGACGAAGCCAAGCATCGCCCGCTCACCGTGGCGGTCGATCAAACCGCCAATCCAGGTGCTCGACACGATGCCAATCAGGCGCACACCGATCAGCAGCGCGCTAATCTCCCAGACCGACATCCCGTAGGCATCGACCAGCACGAAGAGCCCGAACGAGAAGAAGATCTGTTGCCGACCGCCATCAAGGAGATTGAGGTAGTAATAGAAACGGTACGGTTTGCGATAGACCATCTTCGGACGGTCGGCGACCACCTCATCTTTCTCACCATCGCGGAGATTCGGGAAGCCGAATATGGCGACTGCCCCGATCAGCGCAATCGCCCCGGCAATGACAAACATCGGCCGGAAGGAGATCCACTCGAAATAGAAGATGACCATGACCAGCACCATCGCGAAGAGGGCGCCGACATTGTTGAGCGCGGTGAACGCGCCGAGGATCTTGCCGGAGTTCGATTCAGTCGTCAGGCTCATGCCGAGCGCGAACTTGGTCTGGTGGATCGTGTGGTAGCCCATCGACGAGATAATGACCCACGGCGCCACCGACCACATCGACACTGACAGACCAAAGAAGCCATAGCCTACGGCGAGGACCACGAACGCCAGCGCCGTGAGCTTCGGAAGCGAGAGCCGGTAGAAGAGCGCGGTGACGAAGATCAGGAGAAAACCGGGAATCTCACGAATGGCCGTGATGTAGCCGAACTGCGAACCTTCGAGGCCCAGGTCATCGCGGAAGTAATTGGTGACGATGTTCTGCTGAATCGCCATCGCCATCCCGATTGACAGGGTAGCGATGAGCAGAAGCCAGAAGCCGCGCCGCGCTTCTTCAGTCTGCAGATTGCGATATCCGAACATCTCCACCGCCACATTCCGTGAAGCGACGCTTAATCATCGCTGAATCCGGGAATCATACTCGAAGCCACCTGAACTGGCACGCAGCTCGCCTGCCGCTAGCCGTCCGCCGGTTCGATCGCTGGCTCACTGGTCACGAGCCGGCCGTGGATGCGCTCATCTTCAGCGATGCGCGCCGGCGAGCGCTGGGTGCGCGGGTCGAGCTTGCGCGTCACGAAGATCGTGAAGGTGGCGAAGACGCAGGCGATCAGGAAGGGAACCTGGTAGCCGACGTAGTTGAGGATGAAGCCCGTCGCGACCGGCACGATGATCGCCGCCGCGTGGCTGAGCGTGACGCCCATCGCCAACGTCGGCGCAATCTCATCGCGCACCGCCACCTTGCGAAGATAGGTCGCGGAACCAACGCCAGAGAGCGGGAAGATCACGGAGTAGACCAGAAAGATGCCGGAGGCGACGTAGACATTGTCGATCAAGGCGTAGCCGGCGAGCGCGAAGATGTAGATGATGTTGAGCGCGCCGAGGAGCGGCTTCTCGCCATGCTCATCGATCATGTTGCCGATCCAGGGACCGGTCAGCATCGCCACGAGCTTCGTCGCGACGAGCACCAGCGAGACCTCCCAGACCTCCATCCCGTAGATCACGACCAGCACGTAGAGGCCGAACGAGAAGAAGATCTGCATCCGCGCGCCGTCGAGCAGGTGCAGGTAGTAGTAATAGCGATACGGTCGCCGGACGACCATCTTCGGACGCTCAGGGACGACCTCCTGCTTGACGCCGTCGTGGAGGTTCGGCAGCCCGTAGACCGCGGCGGCGGCTACGAGCGCCATCAGTCCGGCCAGGACGAAGGTCGGGCGAAATGCGTCCGGCGCGACCCAGAAGATCACGAAGACCGTGCCCATCGCGACGAGCGCGCCGGCATTGTTCACCGCCGTGAGCCGGCCAAGCACCGCGCCAGCGCGGTTCTCGGTCGTCACACTCAGCCCGAGCGCATACTGCGTCTGCAAGACCGTGTGATAGCCCATCGAGGTGATAACGACCCAGGGCGCGACCGTCCAGAACGAGCTGGAGAAGGTGAAGAGCATCATCCCGGCAGCAAGCAAGATCAGCATCATCGCCGTCAGACGGGGTATCGACATCTTGTAGAAGAGCGCCGTCAGGAAAATCAGCAGGAAGCCGGGCACTTCGCGAATCGCGGTGATGTAGCCGAACTGCGGGCCTTCGAGGCCGAGGACATCGCCGAAGTAGTTCGAGACGACGTTGTCCTGGACCGACAGCGCCATGCCGAATGCCGCCGACATGATCATCAGCAGGAAGAAACCGCGGCGCGCTTCGCCAGTGGGCAGGCTGCGCGAGAAACCCAGTAGATCCATGGATCACCGTTCCAACGAGCGGCAAAGTCGAATACAGTGGATGATAGCGTCATATCGGAACGGAAGACATGGGATGAACTTCGAAGATTTCGCCGGCATCGTCGCATCCGGCTACGACCAGATCGCGGACCTCTACGCGACCTGGGCCGCCAGGATCTACTCGCCCGAGCGCGAGCGTGTGACACGGCTCCTGCTGGATTCACTGCCGCCAGCGAGCCGGGTGCTCGAGCTCGGCTGCGGCAACGGCGAGCCAACCGCCCGCCTCCTGAGCCAGCGCTTCGACTACACCGGCGTCGACATCTCCGCCGAACAGCTCGCCCGCGCCGGTCGAGCCGCACCGAGCGCAACCTTCGTCCAGAGCGACATGACCGCTCTGGAGTTCCCGGACAGCGGGTTCGCCGGCATCGTCGCGCTGTTCTCGATTGTGCACCTCCCATTTGAACAGCACGCGCCGCTCTTCCGAAATGTTCTGAGCTGGCTTGCGCCAGGCGGGATCTTCGCCTTCAACTCCGGCGCGAACGCCACCTATCGCGGTTACGAGGAAGATTGGCTCGGCGCACCGATGGTCTGGTCGCACCCCGGCCCTGAGACGACGAGGCAACTCGTCCACAAGGCGGGCTTCGAGATCCTGAGCCAGCGCGTCGAGACGATCAACGAGGGCCACGGCCCGGCGACATTTGTCTGGTGGACAGCCCGTAAACCGGAAGCGAGCGCATAGCCGTGACAGTGAGAACGGATTTTCCCCACGCAGTCAAACGAATCGACCACACTTGGATCACGCTAGCAGACGGCACGCGGCTGGCAGTGCGGATCTGGCTGCCCGAGGGGGCCGAAGCGGAGCCGGTTCCGGCGATCCTCGAATACCTGCCCTACCGGCTGACCGACGGCACCGTCGAGCGCGACACGCTCCAGCAGCCCTACTTCGCCGGCCACGGCTACGCGGCGGTGCGGGTCGATATGCGCGGCAGCGGCAACTCCGACGGCATCCTGTACGACGAATACCTGAAGCAAGAGCAGGATGACGCGCTGGAGATCCTGCAATGGCTCGCCGCCCAGCCGTGGTGCGACGGCGGCGTCGGGATCATCGGCATCTCCTGGGGCGGCTTCAACGGTCTCCAGATTGCAGCCCGCCGCCCGCCGGAGCTCAAGGCGGTCATCAGCCTCTGCTCGACCGACGACCGCTACGCCGACGACGTGCACTACGTCGGCGGCTGCCTGAACGCCTCCGACCAGCTCGCCTGGGCCTCGACGATGCTGCTCTATAACGCCAAGCCGCCACTGCCCTGGGTCGTTGGCGAGGGCTGGCGCGATACATGGTTCAAGCGCATCGACGAGACGCCGCCCTGGATCGACGCCTGGATGACCCATCAGCGGCGCGACGAGTTCTGGCAGCATGGCTCGATCTGTGAAGACTACGCGGCGGTCGAGTGCCCGGTCCTCGCCGTTGGCGGCTGGTCCGACGGCTACTCCAACGCCGTCCCGCGGATGCTCGAACATCTCGACGGCCCGCACAAGGGCTTGCTCGGCCCCTGGGCCCATGCCTATCCCGAGATCGCCACGCCCGGCCCACAGATCGGGTTCCTCCAGGAATGCCAGCGCTGGTGGGATCGCTGGCTCAAAGGCATCGACACCGGCGTTGAAGACGACCCCGACCTGCGGGTCTGGATACCGGACGCGCTCGAACCCGCGCCAAACTACGCGGAGTGGCCGGGCCGGTGGATAGCCGAGTCCAACTGGCCGCTGTCCGGCGATCCGCTTGCGCTCTATCCCGCCTCGGGCGGCGCATTGGAGCGTGCAAGCGACTCCATAGCAAGCATCAGCGTCACCGGCTCCCTGCTGCACGGCAAACTCGCGGGGCAGTGGTGCCCGTATGGCGCGGACGGCGACTTCCCCGGCGACCAGCGGCAAGAAGACGCCCTCTGCGTCACCTTCGACACCGCGCCGTTCGCTGAGACGGTCGAGATCCTGGGTTTCCCGGAACTGGGCGCGAGCATCACCTCTGACACGCCGCAGGCGCTGCTCGTCGCGCGGCTATGCGATGTCTGGCCAGATGGCCGCTCGACCTTGATCACCCGCGGTCTCTTGAATTTGACCCACCGCGACAGCCACGAGCATCCCGAGCCGCTTGAACCTGGCCGCGCTTACGACATCCGTCTCCGGCTCAACGCCATCGCCTGGTCGCTGTCGGCCGGCCACCGGCTGCGACTCGCGTTGTCCACCGCCTACTGGCCCTGGGCCTGGCCCTCGCCAGAGACGGCGACGCTGGCGCTCGACGGCTGCCGGCTTACGCTGCCGCTCTACAGCCAGGCAGAGGAGGACGCTCCGGCGATCGAGTTCGCGCCAGCCGAAACAGCACAGGCGCTTGACATCAAAGAAATCAAGCCGCCAACGCGCAGCTGGCAGATCACCTCCGACCCAGTCACCGGCAGCCAGGAGATATCAATCGACGGGCAGCAGGCGCGCCGGCTGGTGGCCGAAGAGCTAACCATCGAGACAGCCGGCAGCGTCCAGTGGTCGATCATCGACGGCAACCCGCTATCGGCGACGAACACCGTCGACAACGCCTGGCACGCCCGGCGGGGCGACTGGGATGTGCGCGTCACAACCAGCAGCACCCTGAGCGCTGACCACGACCATTTCCATCTGACGACGCTGGTCGAAGCCTACGAAGACGGCGTCCGGGTTCGTTCCCGCTCGCACAGCGCCCGGATCCCACGGGACAATGTCTAGACAGCAAGCCGCATTGGTGACTGAGTCCCAACCAGATTCGTAGGGGTGGAGTTCATCTCCACCCGGCTCGGGGTTCGAAGTCAAAACCGGGTGGAGATGAACTCCACCCCTACGAGTTGACGTTGGTAGCTTGCGTTCGAGCGATCAAGCGCCGATCTGCGCGCGGCGTCCGGGCGCTCAGTCGTGCGCGATTGGACTGGAGACGAGGAAGACACCCTCGACGGCGGGGTTGTCCAGGAGATTGGTGGCGTGCAGGCGCATGTCTTTCCACTCGCCATCCGCCAGCCGCACCCGGTAACCGCTCTCGTCGATGGCGCCGGGCGTCACCAGGACGTGATGGATCAGACGCATCATGTCGTACTGGTCGTCGGGGTGGACATACTGGATGAAGATGTCGAAGATGTCGCCGCCAATAGTCCACTCGACGTCGTCGCCGAGGACACGGGTGTGGGACGGGCTGAGGTAGAGCACGTCGCCATGCTTGTCGAGGATGAAGCCGAAACAGAGCTCGCTCGAAATGCCCTGCAAGGGATCGTCGGGCAACACATCCAGCAGGGGCTGTAGCCGGTGTGGCGCTCCGGCCTGTTCCTCTGTCTCGTCCTCCAGCGCAGGCTCGGAGGTCTCGGCGGGCTCTCCCGAGCGCCGGATGGCATCGTTGAACTCGCTGATCTCCGCCGGGCCGACGTCGAGCGCCTCGGAGAGCCGCCGCATCGTGCTCAGGCGGGGCGAGATGCGTCCGTGCTCGATCTGCACAATGGTCTGGTTGGCGACGTTGGCTTTGGCCGCGAGATCGCGGATAGTCAGCAGTCTGGCGGCACGCCACTCGCGTAGAGTCCTCATGTATAGAGAATATCGCGCCGGTACCCATCGTGCCTGGTACTTTTGGTCCTTGCCGACCCAGGTCATACAGACATAGACTCTAGTTAGTACAGAGTTAGCACAGTCGCACAGCGATTGACCTGGAAAGAGGGATCTAATGACCAAGCGCGTTCTCGTTGTTGATGACAGCCCGATCGAGCAGCAGGCCATGGCCCGCCCCCTGATGCAGTCCGGGTACAGCGTCGATATTGCCCACAACAGCACTGAAGCGATGACCCACCTGGACCGGCACGACTACGATCTGATGCTGCTGGACATCATCATGCCGGACAAGAACGGCTTCCAGTTCTGCCGCCAGCTCCGCAAGGACAACCGCTTCAAGGAGACCCCGATCATCATGGTCACCTCGAAGGATCAGGCGTCGGACCGCTTCTGGGGCATGAAGCAGGGCGCGACGGAGTACATCACCAAGCCGTTCGACGAAACGGAACTGCTCAGCACCGTCGGCCGCTACGCCTAGTCAAGCAACGTCTCGTTGCGCTGAATCCAGCGCACATTGACGACGACATCCTTACCCAGCTCGTCTGCGATGAGCTGGGTAAGGTCGTTAATGCGTGGCGGCTCACCGGGACCAACGAGATCGATCTCAATGTCATCGCCATCCACACGCACGTCGCTCACATCGAAACTCGAGTCGTCGTCCCGCCAGATGTTGACGGCATGCTCAACAGCGTGGTCCGCGCGTGCTTCGTCGATCACCTGCGTAGTGTGAATCGCCAGCGGTATCGAAATGATGATGACGCCGACGATGCTTGTGATAACGCCCCGCCGAACGAGCCGCCAGTTGCGTTGGAGCAACGCCTGCGGCGCGAAGCCGGTGATCAGCAAGATCAGCGACGCCGCGAAGATGATCGCCACGAAGTTCGTCACAAAGAGGAGCAGCGCGCCCGCGGCCAAATGCGGCTCGTTGTTCTCCAGCGTCAGACCTACAACGGCCAACGGCGGCACCAGCGCGACCGCGACAGCCACGCCCGGAATGGCCGAAGACTCCTTCCGCACAAGCGTGTACGCGCCAGCCGCGCCGGCCGCCAGGGCGATGCCCAGATCCAGCAACGTCGGCGAGGTCCGCGAGATGATCTCAGCCGGCAACACGCCCCGGTCCGGCGCAAGCAAGCCAAACCCAAACGAAAGCGCGACACACCAGCTCGCGGCGATGCCAACGAGCAACATCGACTGCAGCTGGCGCTTCTCCCAACCCATCACCAGCGAAGCGGCCGTCGCCTGAATCGGCGTCATCAACGGCGCGACGAGCATCGCCCCGATCACGACCGCCGTCGAATCGGTCAACAACCCGAACGAAGCAATCGCGACCGACAGGCTCAGAAGCGTAAAGAAGCGGTAGAGGTACGGGACGCGTTGGATGCCATCATAGAAGAGTTGCGCCAGCACCTCGCGCCGCTCGGCCGGCGTGAGCTCGCCACGCAGCGAGCGCACGTAGCTCCACAACGCGCCGGCCGCGAAGATCGACTGACTATCGTCGTCCTGACGCTCGCGCTCAGGACCCCCTGAAGCGTTCATCCCCCACCCCGATCACGGTGTTAGTCACGGTAGCCGTACTTCTGCGCACGCTGATTCGCCTTGTGCTCGTTGACAACCAGAATCGCATGGAGCACGCCAGGAATCCAGAAGATGAGCGTCAGCGGCACATTGAGCAACGCCTGAAATGGCCGCCCGGTCAGCAAGACCGCGAGCGGCGGCAGCAAGATCGCAAGCAGGTAGAGCATGGCCGGTCCTTTCGCCCCGCGCCGGTCCAGGTACGTCCCGCAGCCGCAATGGCTGGGCCAGCGCTTATCCTCTATCAGTCACGCTACCTTACAATGCCGCCGGATCAGTGGCACCAACGAGGGGAATCATCATGACCTACCAGCGCATATCGTCCGGCACCGAGTGGGAGCACGCCGTTGGCTTCTCGCGCGCCCTGCGCATCGACCGCTTTGTCTCCGTTTCCGGAACGACCGCGACGGACGATGACGGCAACCCCGTCGGCGTGGGCGATCCGGCAGCCCAGACGGACTATGTTATCCAGAAGATCGAACGCGCTCTTCACGAGGCGGGCGCAACCCTGGCCAACGTCGTCCGCACCCGCATCTACGTCACGAACGCGGATGATTGGGAGGCCATCGGGCGCGTCCATGGGCGCTATTTCGGCGACATCCGCCCGGCCAATACACTGGTCGAGGTAAGCAGGCTAGTGGGCGACGAATACCTCGTCGAGATCGAAGCCGACGCCATCCTCCCGGCAGAAACGGTGGCCTAGTGCGCTTTAGCATCCGCCTCAACAACGACCTGCCGGTCGCCAGCTACCCGGACCTGGCGCAAGCCGCCGAAGATGCCGGGTTCGACCAGTTCTGGGTGAGCCATGACCTCTTCCTGCGTGACTCCGCCGTCATTCTCGCGGCCTGCGCGCTCGCGACCACGCGCATCGAGATCGGCACCTGCGTGTTGAATCCCTACACGCTGCATCCCGCCGAGATCGCCATGACGGCGGGGACACTCAATGAACTGAGCGACGGGCGCTTCAATCTCGGCATCGCTGCTGGCGCGCCAGACTTTCTCGGCTGGGTCGGCATCCCGCACGAGCGGCCTCTCACGCGTATGCGGCAGGTCATCGGCGACCTCCGGCGCTGCCTGCGCGGTGAGCCTGTCGCGGGTTGGCAGGACGAAGCCTATCTGCGGCTGCCGGTCGCCAACGACATCCCGATCTATCTCGGCGCAACCAGCCCGCGGATGCTGCGGCTGGCCGGCGAGCTGGCGGATGGCGCGTTGCCGCTTCTCTTTCCGCCAGAACATCTGCAAACGGTGCGGCCGCTCGTCGAGGAGGGTTTAGCCCGTACCGGGAGGTCGCCCGACGACTTCGACCTGGCTGCCTGTATCTGGTGCTCCGTCTCCCCGGATGGCGCGGCGGCCGAAGAAGTCATGCGGGACAAGATCGCCTACTACGGGCACGCGCTGAGCGGCTACCTGCGCGACCGGCTCGGACTGGACCCGGCCCGTCTGGACGCAATCGAGGACGCGCTGCAACGCCAACGTGATCCTGCGCTCGCCCGCTCGCTCGTCACCCCGGAAATGCTCAAGATCGGCATCGTCGGCGATCCGGGCACACTCGTCGAGCGCTTGCAGGCGCTCATCACCCTCGGCGCGCGCCACCTCAGCTTTGGCCCGCCGCTCGGGCCGGACCCGCTGGCGGCCATCGCGCTCCTGGGCGCGCAGGTGCTGCCGCGACTACGTAGCTAGCCGAGCTCCTGACGTCGACCTGACACAACCATTTTGACGATTCTTCCGGCAAAAAACGGTGCTAGACTGTGGCAGGAGACACCGCGTAAGCAACCGTCGCCGCTATAAGGCGACCCGGAGGATGTCGGACCGATGAGCGGAACAATCCGTGACCGCATGGCTGCATGGGAGCATGACATCTTCGTCGGGCGTGACGATGAGCGTCGCCTGTTCGAGTCCCTGCTTCAAGCGGACAGCCCGGACAAACAGGTAGTTTTCGTCCACGGGCCGGGCGGCGTCGGCAAGACGACGCTGTTGCGCGAGTTCCAGTATCTCAGCGGACAACATGACGTCGCCTGCCGCTTCATTGATGGCCGGCACATTGAGCCGTCGCCGCTGGCCCTCATCAGCGCCCTCTCCGACCATGTCGGCGGCGATGCAACCACGCTCCTCGACAGCTTGGCGGGCATCACCGACCGCTACGTGCTCATTATCGACACGTATGAGCTACTTCGGCCGCTGGACGGTTGGCTGCGCAGGGTGCTCCTCCCAAGCCTTTCGGACCAGGTCATCCTCGTGCTGGCCGGGCGAGAAGGACCGCAGCTGGAGTGGCGCAGCCGGCCGGGCTTACAGCGGCTCATCCACGCGATGCCGCTCCGGAACTTCACGCCCGAGAATGGCCGGGTGCTGCTCAACCGTCTGCAGGTTCCGCAGAGCCAGTTCGACGCAGTGTTGGGCTTTACCCACGGCCATCCGCTGGCGCTGGCTTTGGCGGCCGATATCTGCGCCCAGCAACCCGACGCGACCTTTGATCCTGAATCGGCGATCAACATCATCCAGGCGCTCCTGGAACGGCTGACCAGCGAAGCCTCCGAGCCCGCCCAGCGCGAAGCGCTCGAAGCTGCCTCGATCGTGCGCTCGCTGACCGAGCCACTGCTGGCGGCGATCCTCGGCGTCGAAGATGTCCGCGACGTGTTCGAGTGGCTCGTGAGTCTCTCCTGCATCGAGCTGGACCGCGACGGGGCGCGTCCGCACGACCTGGCCCGCGACGCCCTCTCAGCCGAACTCCGTTGGCGCAACCCTGATCGCTTCGCGACGTTCCACGAACGCGCCCGGCACTATTACTACCGGCAGTTCTACTCGTCATCGGTCGCCGTCCAGCAGCAGGTGCTGCTCGACCTGCTCTTTCTCCATCGCGACAACCCAGTCGTCAAACCCTTCTTCGACTGGCAGGCGACCGGCGCAATGACCGCCGACGCGCTGCGTGTCGACGACCTCACAACGCTGCTTGAAATGGTGCGCCGTCACGAGGGGGCGGAATCGGCGCGTCTTGCCGCTTACTGGTTCGAGCGGCACCCGGAGCAGACCGTCGTCTTTCGCGAGGAAGAGCAGGTCCAGGGCTTCATGTCGCTCGTGCCCCTGCATGCTGTCTCGCCGCAGGATCTCGAGGCCGACCCGGCGACCGCCCAAGCGGCCGCGCACCTCGAACAAACGGCGCCGCTACGACCGGGAGAGGTGGCGACATTGTTCCGGTTCTGGATGGACGCCGCCGAGTACCAGTCCGTTACACCGGTCCAGAGTCTCGTCTTCCTCAACGCGGCGCGCCACTATCTCTCGACGCCGGGGCTGGCCTATACCTACTTCCCCTGTGCCGACTCCGAGTTCTGGGCGCCATTCTTCGCCTATGGTGATCTCACGCGGACGCCGGAAGCAGACTTCGAGGTCGACGGCAGGCGCTACGGCGTCTACAGCCACGACTGGCGCGCCCGGCCGCCGATGCCCTGGCTCCAGCTGCTGGCCGACCGCGAGATGAGCCTGGAGCCGACGCCGCCGGCCGCCCCGAAGCCCGCGCTCCTCGTGCTGAGCCAACCAGACTTCTTCGACGCCGTCCGCGCCGCCCTACGCAACCTCCACCGTCCAGACCAGCTCGTCGAAAACCCGCTATTGCGCTCGCGGCTGATCGTCGACCGCGTCGGCGAAGACGCCGAGAATGCGTTGCGCGCAGCCAGCCTTGAAGCGCTGATCACCACGACATCCGAGCAGCTCGAAGCCGACCCGCGCACGGCGCGCGGCTACCGCGCCCTCTACCGCACATACATCCAGCCGGCCCCGACCCAGGAGCAAGCTGCCGAGCTGCTGGATCTGCCCTTCAGCACCTACCGCCGCCACCTCGGCGAAGGCATCGACCACCTGACCGAGCTCCTCTGGCAGCTCGAAATCGGCGAAACCGTTGCCACTTCGATCTAGCCACATCTGCTCCAAGGGTTAACTCAACATGCAACCGGTAACTCCCAATCTCGCGCTCGCAACTTTGAGCGCTCCCGTAAGCAATGAATCCAACGTAAGGAAAGCGTCGTAGGGACTGCGATTGGTCCGGATCACGAGCCGGCCAACGCGCATCAACCCGGGCACGTCACGATGCGCCATGGCACGGCTCCCGCAATCGACACGACATTGAAGGGATCACAGATATGCCACGGCAAGCCAATGACCGTAGCGCAGACAATGATGACAAAACCACTACGAGTGGCTCCGGCAGTTCGGGGAGCGTCGATCCGGCAGACACGTTGAACCCTGACGACGCTAACGCCTACATGCAGCAGCTCTTTGACAAGTTCGCCGGCCTCCTGACCGCCGTTGGGCAGCGGACCATCGGATTCCTTGAGGGTATGGGCGAGCAAGAGCGCGTGCAGCTGGCGCAGATCTACACGCGGCGCTTGCCCGGCATGGCCACCGGGCTCTACGACCTGCTGGCGCCGGAGTTCCGGGCCGGATCGAGCGAAGACCAGAACCGGGCGATCCAATATCTGAAAGCCACGGGAGTCGAAGCGATGATCGACGAGACGCGCGGGCTTCTTGATAACCAGGCATTGAACACCAACAGCCTGCTCAGCGGCATCCCCGGCGTCCTTGAAGTCATCAAGAAGACGTTGCGGTTCCTGCCGGACATCCCGTTCCTCGGTGCGGTGCTAGACGGCGTCGACACGCTGCTGAAACTCATCGACAATATCTTCGAGGCGCTCGGCTCCAACGTCAGCGACGATGCCGCCGACAACTATGCCGCGGCATTCGACCGCTATGTCCGCTACACCCGGCCGGGCGCGCCAGGCGACTATCAGGGTGGTTCGTCCGCCGACGCCGGTATCGCCAGGCGTCGAGCCTAACCACTCCTGCTGCTCGCCCCAATCACCTCGCTATCCCCTCTGTCAATTGCTTGACAGAGGGGTTATTTCATTTTAGACATCTTCAGATCTATCTCATGTCTACGCTAAGCGATCAGAATGTGGTCAGCTTTCGAGCTGGTGACTGAGCAATTCCGAGCCTTAGTGTGCGGGTATCGAACAACCGAACCAGAGCGTAAAGGAGAACCAACATGCTCTGCGCCAAGAAGCTCAATTCCTTCTATAGCAGTCTGGGAACACTGCGAGTGACCTATTCGTATCCACCGGGGCCAGGCAATAATCGGCCGACATCGTTCACGAGCCAGGTTATCCCGGGGAATGCCCTGCCACTCGGGGCGAGGATTCCCCAGGACTTCCTGCAGATTGGTCCGAGGGCGCAAGCTGGCGCTCAAATGGTTGTCGACTACCCGATATTCTATAAACAGGCCGATGAACTGGCCGATGAAGATTTCCGAGACTGTTCGACAAACACCTTCTTCGAGTTCAGCACCTGCACCTATGTCCGAAAACGCTCAATCGTCGCGTCGACCGTTACACTCTTCAACTATCGCGACTTGCCGGCCCTGCCAACAACGGAAGTCGGAGCTTTTTGCAACCGCTACATCTTCCGCTTTCTCATGGACATTGCCAGAACCTTTGGCTTCGTCGTGCAGCAAGCTCCAGAGCTGAACGTCGACGATGCCGTCCGCAGCCTCGGTGTACGTCAAGAGTTTCGCGAGCTGCTGCTCAACCCAGACCGTGTTGAAGAGCTCCTCAGCACCCTCGATGCAGGAGAACGCACAGCCGCGCCACCGCTCGTCCCGATGCGCCTGACCCCGGAAGGGCTGGATCTCATCAACCGCGTCGTGATCAGTCGCGCTGGAGACGATTCGGCGAGCTTGCCCGACCTTGAGATCGAGCCGGGACAAGCTACCTCGATCTCCGTGTTGATGGCGAAACTCACGGACGCCGAAAGTGTCAGCCCGATGCTCCTCGACGTCCTCGGAGAGCTCTCGAGCCGAGCGATCCCGGCTGCCACGGAGTTCACGTCGGACGAGCTACTCGTGACCGAAGCGCTGGATATCGCCCGGGAGCTGACAGCGCAGACAGGCAGCCGCGGGGAACCCGACGCCTGACGCACAGGCACGCACAAAGGATGGCCAGGAGCCACTCCGGCGCCTGAACATCGCGCGATCTTCGTTTACAGATATCAGACATTTTGAAGCAGAGCACAAAGGAGAACCACCATGGCCTGCCAGCAAGTAAGAAATCCATCCGCCACGCGCGTTGGGACACTGGTCTTGTTCTACATGTACGACAGCGACACACCCAGCCGCCCGACGGACTTCAGGAGCAGATTCTTCCAGGACAACCGCGCAAACCTCCCGGCACTTTCGATCCCGGCCGGAAAACGCCAGGACTTCTTGAACCTGGGGCCCACAGGCGTCGCCGGGCGCGAGACACAAATCAGGTACCCGATCTTCAGCTCGCAACGCGATGTTCTGCAGAGCCAGGAGTTCCGGGGCTGCGATGAGAACACATTCTATGAGGACTTCACCTGCACCTACATCACGAAACGCATCGTCCAGGCCGGCGGCGTTACGTTGCTGGAGTTGCCTGACAGCGCTCCATTCGAAGTTCTCGATAGCGGCGACATCTGTGTCCGCAACATCGCAACAGGCTTCCTGACAATCGCCCAGATCGTTGGCGCAGTCATCGGGATTTTGCAGGGCGTCAGGGAGCTTCAGCAGCTTCGCACCGACGCAGCAGAACTCGACAGGCTAGCCGCGGACACGGACCTCGGCCGGCTACTTCTCGACCCTGATCGCGTCGGTGCCCTGCGGCAGCGCTTCCTCGCCGGTGAAGCGACCCTCAGCACGCCACTCATCCCGATGCGAATCACCCGCGAGGGCTTCGAGACAATCAACCGCATCGTCGACGCGTCGTTCGACACCGGAGCGCTGCTCGCGGACCGAGCCGAGACCTCGGGTAGCAACTTCGAAATCACGGACCTCTCGACGATGCTTGCCGACGCGGACGACGCAAGCTCGCGACTCGTCGATGTACTTGACACGCTTGCGCGGCGGGAGATCCCGTTCACCGCCGGTCTAACGACCGACGAGCAACTTATTGCTGAGGCACTCGACATCGCCAACGGACTGACCAGCGGCGCGGATGACGGCAGCCCATCCGCCACATGACGCTCGGGTCATCAAAACATCCCCCGGCTGACGCCAGCCGGGGGATGTTGTCATTGAGGGCGGTATGGTAGCTACTCGACCTCGACGATGACCTCGATCTCGACGGTGATCTGGTTCGGAAGCGAGCCCATACCGACAGCCGAGCGAGCGTGGCGGCCAGCGTCGCCGAAGGCTTCGACAAAGAGATCCGAGCAGCCGTTGATGACCGCCGGCTGCTGGCCGAAGTCCGCCGCGGCATTGACCATGCCGAGCACCTTGACGATCTGCTTCACGTTGTCCAGGCTGCCCAGCTCCTGCTTCATGACCGCCATCAGCGTCAAACCAACCTGCCGGGCATGCTGGTAGGCGTCTTCAACCGAGACATCCGTGCCGACCTTGCCTCGCGCGTCCCCGTCTATCGGGCCTTTGCCGGCCAGGTAGAGCAGGTTGCCGGTGCGGACAGCATGCACATAGTTGCCGGCTGGCGCGGGAACCGCCGGCAGCTCGAGCCCGAGCTCCGCGACTTTTGCTTCGTGCGACATGGGGTAATCCCTCCAATTGCGCGTATACGTCTTGACCTCCCGCGATCTTAGTACGGCCGACCGTCGCGCGTCGCCTGATCCGGCCAGCCGCCGGTCTCCGGACCGGTGACACGCTCATCGAATCCAGCCAGACGGACATAACCACGCCGCAAATGGCGTAGGATACATCTATGCAGAGACGCTGGGACGTCTTAGGACTGCAAACAGGGATCTGAGCGCGGGAAGAAGAAGCTTGCCGGATCAGGCACGTGAGTTGAGTCTATCCAACGAAATTGCGACGGCGCTACGAGCGCGTGGCTGGACCTGCGCGACAGCGGAGTCCTGCTCGGCCGGTCTTGTCGGTCACATCATCACAATGATCGCCGGTTCCTCCGATTACTACCAGGGCGGTGTCATCGCCTACTCCAACGAGGCAAAACGCAACCTGCTGGGCGTCCAGGAGAAAACGCTGGCGTCCGTTGGCGCGGTCAGCCGCGAAACGGCGGCTGAGATGGCTGGCGGCGCGCGGCGGGCGCTAAACGCCGACCTCGGCATCGCAACCACCGGCATCGCCGGACCGGGTGGCGCGACCCGCCGTAAGCCGGTCGGACTGATCTATATCGCCGTCGCGACACCTGGAGAAACCGATGTACGGGAACTCCGGCTTGCCGGCGACCGGCTCGAGAATATCGAACAAACGGCATACGCAGCGCTACGACTGGCTATTGGGGCCAGCGTGGCAGGGGACGGTGGCGAGTTAGGGCATCATGATGAGTAGCACTAGGCAGCGGGAGTTCTACCGGAAGACAACCCTCGACAACGGGTTGCGGGTGGTTACAAGCCGCATGAATCACGTCCACTCCGCTAGCATCAGCTTCCTTTTTGGTTCTGGCTCCCGGCATGAGGTCGACGAGCAGGCCGGCATCGCCCACTTCATTGAGCACATGCTCTTCAAAGGCACCGAGCGGCGGCCCGACCCGGTCATGATCACGATGGAGATCGAAGAAGTCGGCGGGATCATCAACGCGGCGACCGGTCGCGAGAGCACGAACTACTGGGCCAAGGTGCCCGCCGCCCATCTCGACCGCGCCTTCGACGTACTGGCCGATGTCGTGCGCCATTCGACGTTCCCCGAACACGAGATCGAAAAGGAACGCTTCGTCGTCATCGAGGAGATCCGTGGTGTCAACGACACGCCCGACGATCTCGTTCACGATCTGGTCGATGAGCTCGTCTGGCGCGGCCAGCCGGTTGGCCGGTCGATTCTCGGCAGCGAGCTGACCGTCGGCGGCGTCAGCTCCGGCGACATGCGCCACTTCCTCAACGAGCACTACACGCCCGATCAGCTCGTCATCGCAGCTGCCGGACGGGTGGACCACGACTGGCTCGTCGAGATGGCCGACAAAGCCTTCGGCGATATGGCGCCGGGGTCGAACGGTTCGATCCAGTCCGCGAAAGTGTGCGACGACGGCCCGCGCGTCCGGCTTGTCAACCGCATGACCGAGCAAGCGCATCTCTGCATCGGTCACCCGGCCATCGCCTACACCGATCCTCGGCGCTATGCCCAGGCGATGATCGACTCAGTGCTCTCCTCCGGCATGAGCTCGCGCCTGTTTCAGGAGATCCGCGAGCGGCGGGGTCTGGTATACGCCGTCTACGGCTACTTTCGACAGTACACCGACGCCGGACAGGGCGTCGTCTACGCCGGCACCGACCTGGAGCGCGTCGACGAGACGATTACCGCCATCGTCGGCGAACTGCGCAATCTGCGCGACGAGATCGTCCCGCCCGAGGAGCTCACACGCAACAAGGAGCTGAGCAAAGGCCGCATCGTCATGGGCCTGGAGGACTCCCGCGCCGTCGCCTCCTGGATCGGCGGTCAGGAGCTGACCTTCGGCGAGATCAAGACACCGCGCGAGGTCATGAACCTGATCGACAGCGTCAACGCCGAGGACCTCCTGGAGCTCGCCCGCGAGATCTACTCGACCGAGCATCTTAACTTGGTATTAATTGGCCCGTATGACAATCAAGATCGATTCGAGTCGCTGCTGACGCTGTAAGACGAGCGCCCATGGAAGCTGCCGAGACACCTACGATCCTCGTCGTTGAAGACGATCCCGCGATCAGTTCGATGCTCCGCCGAGGTTTGCGCCTCGAAGGCTACGGCGTGCATGTTGAAGCCACCGGCGGAGGCGGGATCGACGCCTTCTTCGAGCACGAGCCAGCGCTGATCGTCCTCGACATCATGCTGCCGGGCACCAACGGCATCGACGTCTGTCGCACCCTGCGCCGGGAGCCGTCTGGGCGTGGCGGCGATGTGCCGATCCTGATGCTGACGGCCCGCGACGAGGTCCAGGACCGGGTCGCCGGCCTCGACGCCGGCGCTGACGACTATCTCGTCAAACCTTTCGCCTTCCCCGAGCTGCTGGCGCGCATCAGGGCGCTGCTCCGGCGGCAGGAGCGCGACAACCCGCCAGGCCAGGAATCCGAAGTCCTCCGAGCCGGCGATCTGCGGCTCGATACCGGCACGCGCTTCGCCTACCGCAACGACCGCCAGATCGAGCTAACGACGCGCGAGTTCGACTTGCTCCAGCTCTTCATCCGTAACCCGAACCAGGTGCTCTCGCGGGACACGATCATGGACCGCGTCTGGGGCTACGACTTCCCCGGTGAATCGAATGTCCTCGAGGTGTACATTTCCAGCCTGCGGCGGCATCTCGAGGCCGGCGGCGAGCCGCGCATTCTCGCCACTGTGCGCGGCGCGGGCTACGCCCTCCGCCCGGCCAGCGACGAGACCGCATAGGCGCCAGGGGCAGGAGCAGCATGTCTATCCGTCTCCGCTTCACCATCTGGGCCGCCGCGATCATGCTGGGCATCTTCATCCTGCTTTCGCTCGGCATCCATTACATGATGCAGCGCAATCTCCAGAACGAGATGGATCAGCGCGTGTCGTCGGTCTACAATCGCCTGCTCCAAGACCAGGAGATCTACGTCGACATCGAAAGCGGTAGGTTCGTCGACGCCCTCGAGAACCCTGAACCGTTCGCGTCGCCAGGGCTCTACATCCAGGTCCTCAATACCAACTACCAGGTCGTCAGTAGTACAGAGAACCTCGCAGACCAGAAGATCCCGGTTACCGAAGCAATCCTCGAATCCAACCGGGATCGCAAAGCCCACTACTACAACGACGAAGTCGCAGACAGCGAACTGCGCGTCTATTCCGCGCCCGTCTTCGTCCCAAGTGGTGAGCTGTTCGCCTTCATCCAGGTGGCCGAGTCACGCGAGCCATTGCAACAGACGATGAAGCAGTTGACGACGATTCTCGTTGCAGGGTCGCTGCTAGGCACGATCCTGGCCGCCGGCGCCGCCTGGATGGTCGCCGACGCCGCGCTGCGACCGCTCCGAAGGATGGCCGCTTCAGCCCGCGCCATCGGAGGCGCGAGCGACCTCTCCCAACGTATCGCCTCGCCACAAACCAATGATGAAGTCGAACGGCTCTCGGAGACCTTCAACGCGATGCTCGACCGCCTGGAGGTCGCCTTCGACTCGCATCGTCAGTTCGTCGCAGACGCCTCCCACGAGCTGAGGACACCCCTGACCGCATTGCGCGGCAACACCGATATCCTCCAGACGATGGTGCGCGAGGATCGCATCGACCTCGAACTGCTCACCGAGAGCCTGGATGACATCGGCAGCGAAACCGACCGTATGAGCCGGCTCGTCGCCGACCTCCTGACGCTGGCCCGGGCAGACGTCGGCTGGTCGCCGGAGATGCGCGAGGAGATCGATCTCGCCATCGCGGCGACCGAGGCAGTGCGCATTCACCGTCCGCTCGCACAGGATCATGACTTGCAGGTGAATATCAGCGACGCTGAAGCGCTCGTCATGGGCAATGCCGACCAGATCCGCCAGCTGATCCTGATCCTGCTCGACAACGCCCGCATCCACACGCCGCCCGGCAGCACCGTTGAGCTCAGCGTCGTTACAACCGGCAAGACCGCCGTCATCACTGTGGCCGACAACGGGCCCGGATTCGCGCCGGAACACCGCGAGCGCATCTTCGACCGCTTCTATCGGACCGACGGCGCGCGAGCGCGCTCGTCCGGCGGGACCGGGCTCGGGCTGGCCATCGCCCGTTGGATCACGGAGACGCACGGTGGCTCGATCTCAGCTGATAGCGTGCCTGGCCACGGCGCAACCTTTACGGTGCGCCTGCCGCTGGCAAGCCCGGATGCGCGTGCAAGAGTGCGGGACACACTCCGGGAACCTGGACACGTCCCGACCGGACAACCCGCGCCGGGCATCCGCTCATAGGCCCGACGCCTCCTCGGCTACAGGACCCAGCGCTGCCGCGATCGCGTCACAGGCCGCGGTGACGAGCTGCAGCGCCGCATGGTCGGTCATCAGCGCCAATGGCACAAACTCCGCCCGCGAGACCGTGAGATAGCGCAAGGCTTTGTCGCGGTCGCCGGAGCCGACAACGGAGCGCAGGTTGTCGATCCGGTCGGCGAGCTTCAGGAGCCGCGCGTCCGCGTCGAGCGTCCGCAGCCGGTCAATGTAGGCACGATCGCGTGCTGCGCGTTGCGCGGCCGGGACTGGCTCTTTTGTGACATCGAGGACGAGACGTGCAACCCGTTCGCCAAAGGCGGAGGCTACCAATGCATCGTCAACCTCGGGGCTATCTTCGATGGTGTCGTGAAGCAACGCCGCGACCAGTAGATCGACATCCCGCGAACCAAGCTCCTGCCAGAGCACGAGCGCCACTCGCACCGGATGTTCGATGAACGGCGTCCCTTCGTCACGGGTTTGTCCGTCGTGCGCGTGAGCCGCAAAGCGATAGGCGCATTCGATACGTTCGGCATCGGCACGGTCCAGGCCCGCCTGGATGACCGTCAACGCCGACGGCATTGGTTCGACGATCTCATACATGCTTGACATATCTCCCGACTCCAAGCGCTTGCGCCCCCGCACTCACTATGGAATATAGTAGGCTGCGGTCCGACCGTGCCAGCGTTCGTTGTAGTCCTGGGGGAGGGACGAAGCGAGTGGAGGCGATTCGACAGCTCAAGCTCCGTGGCCTGCCGACACTCGCATTGCTAGTAATCGTGCTCGCGAGTTCCGCTTGCGTCCAGGTTGAGTTCACCTCCGACTTTCAACGCGACGGCTCGGCCGTCCACGCGCTGTCCGTCGTCGTTCCCCGCGCCGAGTACGAGGCAGCTGAGGAGGCCGGCGAGACAGCCGCCTGGGACGAGATCGCAACGAACGCCGCTGATGCGGGTCTCGACGCCAGCCAGATCGTCACCGACGACGAGGTCATCCTGCGCGTCTCAATCGAGCGACCGGATGGCGAAGACGCCGGCGCGGCGCTCAACAGCCTGCTCAACGCCACCGGTATCAACGAGAGTCCCGGCATCAGCGCCCCGTTCAGCGGCTATTTTCAGCAAGAAGGCGCGGCCGTTGGCGGCACGAATTTCGTCCTTGACATGAGCATCGACGGCGGGCTGCTCTATGATTCGGTCGCGTCGATGGACGCCGCCGAGGGTGTACCGCGCGACGAGCTTGAAGAAGACGTCGCCATCAGCTACCAGGTGTCGGTGCCGGGCGACCTGATCGACTCCACCGGCGCAGAGGTCGCCCCCGGAACCCTGCGTTGGGAGATCGAGCCTGACGAGACGATTTCCACGCGCACGGCCGCTAGCGCCGGCGCGCCCAGCCGGGCAGCGCTATTCATTATCGCCGGTGTCGCCTCCGCTATTGGGGCGGTCGTGCTGGCCATCCTGGTCGGCCTGGTGCTCGTCCGCAGACCTCGGCTGGCGCACTCGATCTCGGGCGCGGCCGGGCACTTCCCGCGCCGCACGACAATCACGCGAGAGGGCGCATGGGTCGCCGCGCAAGTGCGTCAGATCGTCGAGCGCTTTTGGCACCGCGCCGCGCCGGGCCACGAGATCCCGGTACGACCCGATCTGCTCGACATTGAGGCGGAAGAGGACGATGATGGCGTTGACCCCGAAGGAAACCGACCGCCTGCTGGTATTCACGGCAGCTGAGCTGGCCCGCAAACGTCAGGCACGCGGACTGCTTCTAAACCACGCCGAAGCCGTCGCGATCATCACCGATGAGATCTTTGAGGAAGCGCGCGCCGGCAAAACGCATCTCGAGGTCGTCGCCCACGCGCTACGCGTTCTCAGTCGCGACGACGTCATGGAAGGCGTGGCCGAGATGATCCCGGCGCTCAGCGTCGACGCCCTCTTTCCCGATGGCGCACGACTGGTCACGGTCCACAATCCGATCGGCGGAGACCAGTGATCCCCGGTGAGATCGTCCCGGCCCAGGCTCCGGTCGAGATCAACGCCGGGCTCCCGGTTAGCGAGCTCAGTGTGACGAACACCGGCGCTCTGCCAATCCACCTGACAGCCCACTTCCATATCTTCGAGGCGAACCCGCGTCTGCGCTTCGACCGCCGTAAGGCCTTCGGCATGCGCCTGGCGACCCACGCCAAAGGGGCGGTGCGCTTCGAGCCGGGCGAGACGCGGACCATCGCGCTCGTCCCGATAACCGGCCGGCGCGTTGTCCGGGGCTTCCAGGGCGCGGTCGACGGCCCGCTCGACGAGACGGATATCGACGTCGCCGTCGCCTGGCTCGTGAAGCGCGGTTTCATGCACCAGCCGGAGGACACGTAGCGTGGAACGCCGCGAATACAACCGGCTCTTCGGCCCAACTACTGGAGACCGCGTTCGGTTGGCAGACACGAACCTCTTTGCCCGCATCGAGCGCGATGATTCGTTGCCCGGCTTCGAGCCAACCGGGGGCTTTGGGCGGCCGTTACGCGACGGGATGCTCTTTGGCCGCTCGTCACCCAGCCAGCTTGACCTCGTCATCGTCAACGCCATCGTCATCGATCCAGTGCTCGGCATCTTCAAGAGCAACATCGGCATCAAGGACGGCCGCATCGTCGGCATCGGCCGAGCTGGCAACCCGGACGTCACCGATAACATCGAGCTCGTCATCGGCCCGGCCACCGGCGTCGTGCCCGCCAACGGCATGATCGCAACCGCGGGCGGAGTCGATAGCCACGTGCATCTGTCATCGACCAGCCTCGCCGCGACGGCGCTCTACAGCGGCGTGACGACGCTGGTCGGCCAGGGCAGCGGCGGCGTGTTCGACCTCGGCGTCAATCCGCTGGCAAACATGCTGCATGTCTTTGAAGCCTTCGAGGAGATCCCGATCAATCTCGGTGTCCTGGCGCGTGGATCGAGCGACCGCGACCAACTCGCTGCCAATTTCGAGTCGGGCGCGTCGGGTTTGAAGATCCACGAGGACGTTGGCGCATTCCCGGCCGTCATCGACGCCTGCCTGACCATCGCCGATCAGTACGGCGGCCAGGTCGCGATGCACACCGACGGTATCAACGAAGCAGGGGCGTTGACCGAGACCGTCTCGGCCATCAATGGCCGCTCGATCCACGCCTTCCACGTCGAGGGTTCCGGTGGCGGTCACGCGCCGAACCTGATCGAGATCTGCTCCGTCCCGAACATCATCGGCTCCTCGACCAACCCGACGCTGCCCTACTCGATCAACTCGGTCGCCGAGCAATTCGACATGATCATGATCGTCCACGGCATGGACCGCTCGATCCCCGAAGATGTCAAAGCCGCCCAGGACCGCATCCGCATTTCGACCATCGCCGCCGAGGATGTCCTGCACGACCTCGGAGCAATCGCCATCGTCTCGTCAGACTCCCAGGGCATGGGCCGGATTGGCCAGGTCATCTCCCGTACCTGGCAGATGGCGCACCATATGAAGGCGATTCGTGGTGGCGGCTACGATGAGGAGAGCGGCGCGGGCGACGACAACGACCGCATCCTGCGCTACATCGCCAAATACACGATCAACCCCGCGATAGCCCACGGTCTCGACCACGAGGTCGGCAGCCTGGAACCGGGCAAGCTGGCCGACATCGTCCTCTGGCCGCCGGCTTTCTTCGCGGTCAAACCGTTCGCGGTCATCAAAGGCGGCTTCGTGGCGGCGGCCCAGGTCGGCGACGGCGACGGCTCGACGCGCGGCAGCCAGCCGCTCGTCTACCGCCCGATGTGGGGCGGTATGGGCCTTGCGCCCGCGCGCCTCAGCGTCAACTTCGTCTCCGAATCGGCGGCGGGCGGCATCCCGCAAGGCGGCCACCTCCAGCGCCGCCCGGTCGCCGTCGGCAACGTCCGCAGCACATTCAAATCCGCGCTGCACCTCAACACGTCCAGCCCCGACGTCCGCGTCGACCCCGAGAGCCTCGACGTCACCATCGACGGCGAGCTCGTCGAGTTCCAACCCGCCGAACGCCTGCCCCTCGCCCAGCGCTACTTCATCGTCTAGCGAAGACTAGTCGACAACCTCGAAGACGACCGTTTCATCATTATCATCCCATTGGACGGCTATCCCGAAGCAGCCTGAACCTGTCACCCGCGCATCCGTCCGGCGAAGCGCTCCCAGACCTATCGTTTCCATACCCGGCGACGGCCAGAGTTCGACGCTGCTCGCTGGATTATTACTGTCGCCAAACCGAAGGTCGCCTGCCGTGTCGAGGCGGAAGCCGGAAACCACAACGGACCTATCCAGGTCAGGAACGACGAACTGAAGTGTGATGTAGTACCAGCCACCTTCCTCATAGCCATTCGGGTGAGACATCATCGCGGTATAGCCAACCGACTCGCCATCATACGACGTGCCCCAGAAATTGAGATACATGTCGGCCACTTCAACGGTGCGGAAATCACCGAACTCGTATCTCTCCCGAATCTCCTGATTGGCCGTTTGAGGCGTCACCGGGCAGGACGCGTCAGCTTCCGCGGCAGCGGCGATCGTCGCCGCCACCGTGCGCTGGTAGTTTGCGTCGCGTCCGTCGTCAAGGTCATACACCAGGGATTCGAGGCCGTCGCGATCCAGACGTAGAGCCGCACCCTCATCTTGTTCCACAATGAGAAATCCTCCCGTGTGATCCGGCGTCAGGCCACCCGCTACGATCGGACTCCCAGGCGACACACGGCCGACCTCCTGCCAGCTACCGACCTCATACAGGCGGTATTCGTAGGTGAACGTCGGACCACGAACAACGTCGTCGGTCAACGCCACCGCCAGCGTCGCGTCATCGTTCGACAGCGCCATGTAGGCGATGATCGGGAATGCATCTCCTGCGGGTAGGTCCAGCAACTGCGCCCGCGCAACGACTTGCTGTGCGTTCGTATCGATCGTCGCTATTTCGCCGTCGCTGGACAGCACATAGAGAGCGTGCCCGCTGACGGTCTGCGCGACTTCAACAGGTTCAAGATCCAGTGGCGGTTGCGGCTGCAGCGTCTCGATATCAATCACATCGACGCTGTCGTTATGACAGGGGAGGTAGAGCGCTTTGCCGTCCGGTGACGGATAGATCCTGCTGTTGCACTGGTGGTCGAACACGTCGGATGTTCGGAGCGGCTCGCCGGTTGCGGCGTCGAGTTCTTCGATCCGGTACGAGAATCCGGACTCCGTGCTGTAGAGATACAGCCGTGTACCGTCCGGTGACATTGCCGGAGTTGCCAAACCAGGGATGCCGAACTCGCGCAACCTGCGATCCGCTAATGGCTTCTCCCAGACGGTTCCCCCAGTAGCAGAATCGATAGCTGACAAGTAGTGATCACCAGACGCGTAAATGTGTGCTCCATCCGGCGAGACGGTGAACCAGCCTCCAAGATCAACCTCAACAGTAAAGACCTCCTTAAGCGACCTCGCATCGCGCACAAGCAGGAAGCTGAAAGACTCATTCGCGCCTGTTGACGTGCTAAACGTCGATATGAATACCTCCCGCAGCTCGCTCGAACCTGCGCGGTCTATCTCCGGCGAACTGCTTCGCATCTCGCGGAGCACTAACACGATCAACACACCGACCACCAATGCAGCAATTCCGGCAACAATCAACCGTGCAGCCTGACGCCATTCGCTGCCCTGTTGCGCAGGCTCCAACCACTGTGTCGCGCCGGGTTCCGAGGTAGTTGTCTCCGGCGCAGCCAAGTTGGTCGCACGAGACCTACGCCCCATCGTTGACTCTGCCTGTATGCCACTACTTCTCCAGGAAACAGCGAAGTCCGGCGTCGGTGGATAATCAACATGCTCTCCAAGGCCACGGATCAGCGCGTCGAGATCGTTGTCGCTCAGTCGGCCGTGGTTCGTCATCAGGAGTCTCGCTTCCGGTCGCGATCGATGGCTGGCTTATGTTCCCTGGTTTCAAGACGCGTTCGCAGTCGGTTGCGGGCCCTTAGGAGCCGGCTGCGGACCGTGCTGGGAGGAACATCCAGAATCGCGGCGATCTCAGTCACCCGCAGATCCAAAAAATAGCGATAGGTCAGTACGATGCGGTCGGACTCGGGCAGTTCGTTCAACAATCCGGCGACCGCTGCGTTTCGTTCAGCGGCGACGGCCTCACCTTCCGGTGACGGGTTCGTCGGTTGCTGCCTCTCGAATTGGTCGAGCTTCATTGCGAGGCGCATGTTGCGGTTGCTTGATCGTTTGCGGTCCCTTGCGGCATTCGTCACGATTCGCAGCAGCCAGGGCCGAAATGGCTCACCGATGCGAAACCGGCCCAGCGCTGCGTGGGCTCGTATCAAACCTTCCTGGGTCGCGTCTTCGGCCTCCTGGGCATTTCCGGTAATGAGATAGGCAGCCCGAAATGCCAGCGCTTGATAGCGCTCGACGAGATCGGCGAAGGCATCGTCGTCCCCGAAGCGCGCTCTTTCTATCAGGCTGGCATCGTTCGTCATGCCACTCCTCAGGCCATCGTCTCTGCCATATATACGCTCCGGCGGCTGCTACCGTCCCACTTGCACTGTCGACACGCTCGGTTTCTATCGAGATTCCTTACTAGACGCGCCACGCCGGGATGCCGATTCGCGCTAAGCTTGGGTGGAGTGATTGCGTTCCCATCCAGATGATGGAAACGGGCAGGGAGTAACCAGATGACCGCTACGACGACCAACGATCCTTTCAACGCACGCGACACGCTCGAATATGCCGGCGGATCGGCAACGATCTACCGGCTCGACGCGCTCTCGGACTTCGGCGACATCGAGCGTATGCCGATGACCGTCAAGATCATCCTCGAAAACGTGCTGCGCAACGTCGGTAACGACGGCTTCGAGGCAGCTCACGTCGAGGCACTTGCCGGCTGGAAACCGGCCAGCGAGATCGACTCCGAACTACCGTACTTGCCAACCCGCGTCCTGCTTCAGGACCTGACCGGCGTCCCGGCCGTCGTCGATTTCGCGGCGATGCGCTCGGCGATGGAGCGGCTTGGCGGCGATCCGGCAAAGGTCAATCCGCTGCTGCCGGCCGATCTCGTCATCGACCACTCGGTGCAGGTCGACATGTTCGCCTCGAAACTCGCCTACTCGCTGAATGTCGAACGCGAGTACGAACGCAACGGCGAGCGTTACGCGCTGCTGCGGTGGGCGCAACAGGCACTGAACGGCCTGAGCATCGTGCCGCCCGGCACCGGCATCTGCCACCAGGTGAACCTCGAATATCTCTCGCGTGTCGTCGATGTGCGCGAGATCAACGGCGAGATGGTCGCCTTCCCCGACACCTGTGTCGGTACCGATTCGCATACGCCGATGGTCAATGGCGTCGGCGTCCTGGCCTGGGGTGTCGGCGGCATCGAAGCCGAAGGCGCGATGCTCGGCCAACCGATCTACATGCTCTCGCCGAAGGTCGTCGGTGTCCGCCTGATCAACGAGATGCCGGAAGGGGCAACGGCGACCGACCTTGTCCTGACTGTCACACAGATGCTGCGCGAGCACGGCGTCGTCGGCAAATTCGTCGAGTACTTCGGCTCCGGGCTGAGCAACCTGCCAGTGCCGGACCGCGCCACGATCGGCAACATGTCGCCTGAGTATGGCGCGACCGCCGGACTCTTCCCGGTCGACGATGAAACACTGAACTACCTGCGCCTGACCGGCCGCTCGGAAGAGCAGATCGATCTCGTCGAGCGCTACTACAAAGCCCAGGGCATGTTCCGCACCGACGAGTCGCTCGAACCGGCCTACGACGAGCTGTTGGAGCTTGACCTCGCCTCGATCGTCCCCAGCGTCGCCGGGCCGCGCCGGCCACAGGATCGTGTGCCGCTCACCGGGATTAGTGGCGCACTCTTCGGCACCTTCGGCGACCAGATCGGCGTCATTGCGGAAGAGGCGCAGGATGAGGAAGCATCCGTCGACGAAGTAATTGAAGAGTCCTTCCCGGCCAGCGATCCAATGCCGGCCCAGGACGAGCATCCCGGCCCCTCGGAAGTCGTCAACCAGCGTGTTGAGCGCCACATCACCCGCATGCCACTGCACGACATCGGCGACGGCATGCAGCTCGGCCACGGCTCGGTCGTCATCGCGGCGATCACAAGCTGCACGAATACATCGAACCCATCCGTGATGCTGGCTGCCGGACTCCTGGCGAAGAAGGCCGTCGAGCGCGGGCTCGAAGTCAACCCGGCGGTCAAGACGAGCCTTGCGCCCGGTTCGAGAGCTGTCACCGACTACTACGAGAACGCCGGATTGACCCAATATCTCGAAGCGCTCGGCTTCCACACGGTCGGCTACGGTTGCACGACCTGTATCGGCAACAGTGGCCCGCTCGTCGAGGAGGTCGGCAAGGCCGTTGACGAGCACAACCTCGTCGTTGCGTCGGTCCTCAGCGGCAACCGCAATTTCGAGGGCCGCATCCATGCCCAGGTCCAGGCCAGCTTCCTGGCCTCGCCGCCGCTGGTCATCGCTTACGCCCTGGCCGGGACCGTCGACATCGACCTGACGACCGAGCCGTTGGGAGCCGACAAAGAGGGCGCGCCGGTCTACCTGAGCGACATCTGGCCGAGCCAGGACGAGGTTCGCGACGTCGTCAACAGCGCCGTCACCGCCAACGTCTTCGCCGACAACTACGCCCATGTCTTCGAGGGCGACGAGAACTGGAAGTCGATGGAGACGCCGACCGGCCAGCTCTACGACTGGGACGCGGAATCGACCTACGTCAAGGAGCCACCCTTCTTCGAGAACCTCGGACTCGAAGCGACCGATCCCGGCGACATCACCGGCGCGCGAGTGCTCCTCAAGGTTGCGGACTCGATCACGACCGACCACATCTCGCCCGCCGGCTCGATCCCGCTGGAGAGCCCGGCTGGCGACTACCTCATCCTCAACGATGTCCAGCGGCGCGACTTCAACTCCTACGGCGCGCGGCGCGGCAACCACGAGGTGATGATGCGCGGCACGTTCGCCAACATCCGCCTCCGCAACGAGCTGACGCCGAGCCGCGAGGGCTGGTGGACGCGCTACATCCCGACCAACGAGGAGATGTCGATCTTCGAGGCGTCCGACCGCTACAAATCAGACGGCACGCCGCTGATCGTCCTGGCCGGCAAGGAGTACGGCACGGGTAGCTCACGTGACTGGGCCGCCAAAGGCCCGGCGCTGCTTGGCATCAAGGCGACGATCGCCGAGAGCTACGAGCGCATTCACCGCAGCAACCTGATCATGATGGGCGTCATCCCACTCCAGTTCATGCCCGGTGAAGGTCGCAAGGAGCTGGGCCTGGATGGCAGCGAGAGCTTCGACATCACCGGCATCGCCGGCGGCATCGAACCGGGCCAGATCCTCGACGTCGTCGCGAAGCATCCCGGCGGCGCGGAGATCTCGTTCCAGGTACAGACGCGCGTCGACACCGCTGTCGAGTGGGAATACATCCGCCACGGCGGCATCTTGCCGATGGTCTTGCGCCGGCTGGCCGCCGCCTAGGGAATCGACTCGCGGAACAAGCTTGATCGCCGAGAGCCTCAGCGTACGCTGAGGCTCTCCTTTTGTAGATCGCCGTTCGCCCGCGCCGTGAGTCAGGGAATAGCACCACGACGAGACACGTTAGACCGATAAGACGGACTACCACGGAACGGGAGCGAACCAGTTGACCGAGGGCGGACTACTCACCCAACGCAATCAGCGTCTTGATTCCGTCCGATGCTGCCCGTCGATGAACGATCTCTTCGCCCATTGGCCACGCATCTGCGCCTGACCAGGCGCCTGACGCCAACCGAGCTTCCTGCGTCAGGCCGTTCCACATTGCCCAGATAGAAGAACAGACACGAGCCGGCGGCGCTTCGGCACGTCTGCTTGCGCGCCCGGTTCTCGCGGGAGAAGCGAGTTGTCAGGCCATCGAAAGGATCCAGCCATGAGCGAGAACTCCGTGATCACGACATTCATCGAACGAGTCAAGACAATTCTGCGCGAGGACGGCGAGTCGCCCGCCGGTTTCGAACGAATTGGCGACGAGATGCGCTGGTTGATCGACCATCGTGACGAAGTCATCGACCAGCAAGAGCCGCAAGGGAACATCCATGACCGGCGCCAGTCAGCGCCGCTCTATGAGGACGAGAGCGGACTTACGCTCGTGCGCGCAAGTTTCGGACCTGAGGAACTGACGCCGATTCACAGCCATGGCGCATGGGGCGTCATCGGCGTCTACCAGGGATCGGATCGTTACCAGGTCTGGCGCAGGAATGACACGGGCGACGGTGACGGCGCGGCGAGCGTCGAACTTGTCGAAGAGCGCATCCTCGGTCCCGGAGATGTGGCGCTTCTGCCGCCACCGCCACAAGACATCCACGCCCAGCAAGGACATGACGGCGAGACCGCCTATGAGTTCGTCCTCTTTGGGCGGAATGTCATGCAGCTGCCGCGCCTGTACTTCGATCCCGAACGCGGGGTGGCCGAGGAGATCGCGCTCAATGGCTGAGATCCGTGTCCGTCGCCGGGCGGCGCGCCATTCGGCGGATTGCCCGGAGATCGCAATCGTCAGCGCCAGCGGCGAGTTCTCCGTCCAACCGCTGACGCTATTCCAGGTTGAGCTGATCGCCGGTGACGCGGGCCACGCAGCTGTGTCGCTCGCTACTCAGAGCAGTGACAGCGTGTTGTTGACGCTCCGGGCCGAGCCGGGCGGCACCGCGCGCTTCGTGCCGGCAGCGCCTGCATTCATCACGCAGCCGTTGAGCATCACGCTCAGCGGCGCGGATGCGGTGGCGTCCATCGCGTATCGGTAGGGCTTGCCGCATCTGACCGCAACACGATAACGTGACGGCGGGCCGTAGTTGGCTGGCCCGCCGTCAGTTACGTGAAAGCGCCATCAACCCATGCAGCAACTTCCATTCACAAAGCCCGGCCGCTTCTATCGGGGCAATCTCCACACCCACTCGAACGCATCCGACGGGCTCTACGCGCCGGAGGAGGTCGTCCAGCTCTACCGCAGCCAGGGCTACGACTTCATCGCCCTGACCGATCACTTCTCGCCGGAGTGGGATTACCAGATCACCGATACAACCGGCCTGCGCAGCGCCGGGTTCACGACGCTCATCGGCGCGGAGCTCCACACGACCGGGCTCGCCAACGGCATGCCCTGGCA
>JAUIIK010000176.1 GCA_030431755.1 Chloroflexia bacterium | reverse complement strand
GTCGCGCCCAACACCGTCTTCGCCTTCTTCGAGTTCCCCGAGGCCGAGATGCTGGAATGGCTGGAGGCGACGAAGCCGAAGTCGAACCGGCACCTCGACCACGTTGATTTTTACGTCAACTCGATCGACGACATTCGCTACTGGGAGAAGCGGCTGGAGGAGCACAATATCCCGATGACGCGCACTATTGGCGGCGACTCGATCTTCTTCCACGACCCCAACAACATCGTCATCCAGCTCACCGTCGGCCCCGAGGGCAAAGAACCCTGGCCGATCATCGACGACCCTGATCCGGCGTATTAGTTTGTAGTGAGTAGGTTGTAGTTTGTAGTTAACAGCCGAAAACCGCCCTCACCCGCGACCCGCTTGGGCGGGTACCCCGCCCTCTCCCAATGCTGGGAGAGGGGAGAAACGCAAAAGTGAAACAGTGCTCTTCGCCTGGATCGGCTCCCCCTCTCCCAGCATTGGGAGAGGGGGTTGGGGGGTGAGGGCGACTCTTGCTTCCTACAAACTACGTACTACAACCTACAAACTCCCTCAGCTCCAGGCCGTGCCGATGTGGAGCGTGTCGTTGTAGTGGACGCCGCCGACGGTCAGGAGCCAGAACCAGCTGTTGTCGCCGGACATGTCGCTGTCGAAGGGCCAGGACATGAAGCTCATCTGGTCGCCGATGTTGTCGAGCTGCCAGTGGAGCTCGCCTTTCGACAGCACTTCGCCGTCGTCGGACTCCTGGTAGGCGAGGCTGACGTCGATGCTGGTCTGGGCGAACATCTGATCCTCGTCACAGAGCATCACGTGGAAGTAGGCGTCGCCGACGGTCGCCAGGCCGTTGACCTTATAGTAGGTCGGAAAGAGTGTGTTCGGGTCTTCGTGGTACCAGAACGGGCCGTTGTGCGGGCCTTCGGAGAGCTCGTTGTAGCTGTAAGTCAAGCCGGCGGCGTTGACCGCGTTGATGACCGCCTGCTCGGAGATCTGGCAGCTGAAGATGTTGTAGACATTCGGCTGGATCATGCCGAGCGCCCAGCCCTGATCGAGGTGCGCGAAGCGGTTCTTGCCGTAGACGCGGAGCAGCGACGGGATCTCGGTTCCCTTTTCGGTATAAGCGTGGAAGAGCTCGTGCGGGTTGGCGTCCTTGAGCTCGCGGACGGTCGCCGGGTCCATGCCCCCGAGCGGGATGTGAGTGGCGACGCCGACGCCGTGGATGCGGCCGCCGAGCGTCGGGTCGGCGGTTCCGATGGCCTTGATCCCATCGCGCGGCGTCTCTTTGCCGCTGTCCTTGTCATCCTCGGGCGTGCCGAGCACCGCATAGAAGATCAGCTCGCTGCCCTTGCCAAGCTGGACGCGCTTGAACTCCCGCACCAGCTCGGTATCGACCCGCGCGAGATCGTCGCCGGTTGCCGAGACACTTGTGTGCGGGGTGAACGGCTGGGCAGCCGCAGTGGAGGCAATCGTCATCAATAACATCAACCCAAGCGCCATGCTCAGGATTCTTCTGGGGTGCATCGTTCGGTCCCTTTCTATAGAGGTGGCGAGAAGCGGAAATGATCGTGTGCCGGCGCGCAACGGTCTTTGGATTCAACACGACTAGCTTCAGACTAGCGGGGGCATAAGGGCGCAGGTATCGTGGCGGCTCGCCGTGCCACTATCGCAGTTTCTCGATGGCGGGAAGGTCTACAGGGGGCGTGACACGCGGTCACGGGTTGACAATCGCCGGGGACTGGCCATACAATCCGAACAGAAATAGAACATCTGTTCTGTACGGACGGAAGGCTGGTCGAGGTTGCAGGTCGAGGACAGCGCTCGCTGGATCATCCACGCCGATCTGGACGCCTTTTTCGCCGCCGTCGCGGTCAAGGAGCATCCGGAGCTGCGCGGCAAGCCGGTCATCGTCGGCGGCTCGCCCGAAGGACGCGGCGTCGTTACATCGGCAACCTACGAAGCGCGGGCCTTCGGCGTGCGTTCGGCGATGCCGGCAGCCCAGGCTGTTCGGCTCTGCCCGCAAGCTCACTTCGTGCGTGTTTCCGGCGATTCGATTCGCTGGCACGCCGAGCGCTTCCGGGACATTCTCGACCGCTTTTCGCCGGTCGTCGAGGTCGTCAGCGTTGATGAAGCCTATCTCGACACCGGCAACTCGTGGCGGCTCTATGGCGGCGGCGTCGAGCTGGCGCGGCGGCTGAAGGAGCGCGTCAACGAGGAGCTCGGCCTGGTCGTCTCGATCGGCGCGGCCTCGAACCGGCTCGTCGCCAAGATCGCGTCGGACCTCGGCAAGCCGGACGGCTTCACCGTGGTCCCGCACGGCAACGAAGCCGCGACCCTTGCGCCCCTACCAATCGAGCGGCTCCCCGGCATCGGGCCGAAGTCGGCCCGGCGGCTGCGAGAGCACGGCATCCTGACGCTCGGCGAGCTGGCGGCTGCGCCGGAGAAGCTGATCGCGGCGGTGGCCGGCTCCTACGCCGGTGCGTTGCAGGCCCGGGCGCGCGGCGAGTACAGCAAGCCGGTGCGTTCCAGCCGTGGCCGCCGGAAATCGCTCGGCCACGGCCGCACCTTCGGGCGCGATCTGCGGGGGCTGACCGAGCTCAGCCAGCCGCTCTACAAGCTCTGCCAACGGGTGGGGAGCGAACTTCGAGGCTACCAGCTCGTGGCAGGGACGGTGGCGCTGAAAGTTCGGTATACGGATTTCGAGACACGCAGCAAGCAGATGTCCTTCCCTGAACCGACGAACGCTCACCAGGATCTCTATGAGGCAACCCACGAGCTATTGTCGAAAATGCTTGCCGCGCGCGGCGCGCCGGTCCGGATGATCGAGGTCCGCGTCAGCGGTCTCCATCCGGCCGTCCATCAGCTCGATCTCTTCGACCCCGCCCGGCAGCGCACCCGCCGGCTCAACGACGCCCTCGACCAGTTGGAGGCCCGGCACGGGGTTGGCGTCGTCACACCGGCCTGGGTTCGGAGGGAAGAGGGAATAGTTAACAGGGAACAGTCAAACAGCCAGGCCGCACGTTACGCCAATGCAGCAATGCCCGGCGTTGTGGCTGGAAGTTCAGACTCGCGTGCTGGATGACGTGATTTCGTCTTCCCCTATTCCCTGTTACCTGTTCCCTCTTCCCTACGCAAGGAAGGAGGTTAATCAACCGATGAGGTATCGACGAAGCGGCGTGCTTAATGGCAATGGCTTTGGGAAGCCGCGGTCGCCGCGTTACCGCTGGGAATGCGGTTGCAGCGCTCCGCCCGTGCTGCTGGCACGCTACGAGCCCGGCGGGCATATCGAGATCAAAGTTCGCGATCGCTTCTACTATATGGCGTCCGGCTGCGTGCAGGCGATCTGTCCGAAGTGCGGCACGGCCCATATCCTCGACCTACGGTCGCCCGAGAGCGGTCCCGAACCGCTGCCGGTGATCGGCGCGGACCCCGGCAACGGCTGGGGCTAACGCGCACTCTCCCCCAACTACGGCTTGAAGCCGGCTACAACCCATACGCATGAGCGCCAGAGCGCCACCGCTCCCGGCGGGGCCAGGCGCAGGTGATCCCGGATCATCCCGCCCGGCCGCCCGGGAGCGGGAAGGCCTGTTAATGATGGCTACCAACTGGTTACGCGAACTGGCACGGGATTCGCTCGGCGACTTTGAAGCGACAAGCGCGCTCGATAGCAAACTCTCCGATCTGGCTGAGTGGGCGCAGCTCCGCGAGACGACCTCGCTCGAACTGCTCACCTGCCTCGCCTGGAAGATCGAACGCTGGGTCCGGCGCTACCGCGGCTGGGATCTTGAACCTTTCGATCTCGACGACGTGCGGCAGGAAGCCTACCTCGTCTTCCTCGCCACCCTGCGCCGCTGGCAGCCCCGCTACGTCAATGGCGCGCCAACCGGCTACCTTTACTACTTCCTGGATGTCTTTCCGCGCTGGCTGGCGACGCGGGTCCGCCGCTGGCGGGGACCGAGCCGGCCGCCCGTCGTCCGTCTGGTCCACCCGGTCAACCCGGAGTCCAGCGCGCTCAACGATTTCTGCCGCAACCTCGATCCGCGAGACACGACGCTGGTCGAGCTGCGCCTCAAGCGCGGCCTCTCGGTCACCCATGCCGCCAACCAGATGGGCATCGACCGGAGCACCGCCTACCGCCGCTGGAACCGCATCCTCGACCTCGGCCGCGCCTACCTGCGCGAGACCGGGTGAGCGAGGGATGAGGGGTTAGTGGAAAGAACGGCACAGCGTCGGAGTTGCAGCCCGACGGCAGCTTCTCACTGCGTGTTGCCCGAGGCCCGGCTGGCATACTTGAAGTAGTTCGAACGACCTACGTGATCGGCGCACAGCAATGACAGCATCTGAACATTCTCTACCCGAAGTGCGCGCCGGCGCTTCGTCACCAAGTGACCGCGACGAGCGCGACGCGCAACGCACTGCGAATCAACAAGCAATCATGCTCCTACAGTCGTTCCTCGACGATGATCCAGAGGAGCAAACCAGGACCTGGGAGTTCCTAAGATCTGTGCTGGATGAGGACCGCCCCGAAGGGTTTGAACTGTTTCCTGATGCAGTCACTCATCCTTGACACCGGTGTATTGGGCCAGGTCACGAATCCGCGCGCAGACGGCGAGCGCCCACCCGTCCGGTGGATGATGCAGCACCTGTCATCCGGCAGCAGGGTTGTCGTCCCAGAGATCGTTGACTACGAATTGCGGCGTGAACTCATTCGAGGCGATCTCAGACAGAGCATCATGCGACTCGATGCCTTTATCGCCTCTGTCGTCTATCTGCCACTCACGACGGAGGCGATGCGTCTCGCAGCTGAATTCTGGGCCGAAGCCCGCAATCGTGGCCGTCCGACAGCGCCGGACCTGGCGCTGGACGGCGACGTGATCCTCGCAGCACAGGCACGTCTGTATGCGGATACTGTATCGCCGGCCGTCATTGCTACGACCAATGTCCGGCATCTTGCAAACTACGTAGATGCCCAGCACTGGGAGAGGATCGGCGTCGAGCCGTAGAGTGCTCAGCCCCCAACCACTCCCTCTAATCCCTCTTCCCTACTTGCGGAAGCGCGCCATGTAGCGCTCGGCGGCGGCCTGGGACTCGGGGTCGTTGCGGGCGGCAATGAGGGCGTGGGCGTCGGACCAAGCCCGGTCGGTTGCGACCATCGCGCTGGTGACAGCGTTGACATGACGCTTCGTTGCCTCAAGCGGCAGGGCAGGCATTGCCACCAGCGAGCTGACGAGCGCTTCGACCTCATCATCGAGCTGATCGGCGGAAACCGTCCGGTTGAGGAAGCCGAGGGCATGGGCTTCCCGGGCATCAAAGGGGCGGCAGGTCATGACCAGCTCCTTGGTCGCCGCCGGGCCGATCTCCCGGACCAGACGGGGAATGCCGCCCCAGGCCAACGGGATGCCGAGATCGACCTCTGGAATCGAGAAGTGCGTGTCCTCGGCGGCAACCCGCAGGTCACAAGCTGCGGCCAGAACCAGCGCCCCGCCGACACAGTGGCCATGAATATTGGCGATTGTCACCGCCCGCATCGCCTCGAGCGCATCGGCCATCTGGCGGCCGCGGTCCGAGCGCCGGTGGATCGGCTGGTCGTCGACCGTCGAGAAACCGGTCACGTCGGCGCCAGCCGAGAACGCCCGACCGGCCCCGGAGATCACAACGACTTTGACTGCCGGCTGGCGGTCGAACCAGCCGGCAGCGGCGATTAGCTCATCGAGCAGCTCGCCGCTCAGAGCGTTGAGCTTGTCCGGCCGGTTGAGCGTGATCGAGCCGCGTGGTCCTTCCGCCTCGACCAACAATGTCGAATAGCTTGTCATCCCGTTTCCTCTTCTGCTTTATGTTCAGCGTTTCGGATGCTCCAGCGTAGCCGGAATGACCGTAGCGTACCGTCTCGTGGATTGCACGCACCAACCGTGAGTGACTGATAGTCACCCACTTTCGTACGGAATGTGATAATAGACAGTTTCTGCTGTCACAATATTTCGTGTATACTTTCAGATACAACACATGCGTTCATGCCTGACTGCCGCGATTGCGAATCTCGGCTCTTGCGCCAGCGTCTGAACGCGATGTGCACCATTTCTGCGGGAATCTGGGCAACAAATGAAAGGACGGAGCCGGCCAGCAATAGCGGGAGCGGAAACGCCGCGGCGTGGGGCGCTGCGGTTGCGGGAATCAGCTCATGACGCCGCAACAGTCAATATCGCGTCATGAGATCCCTGGAAGGGCCATCGTGAGAAGATCTATCATCATCCTCCTGACCTGCGCGCTTACATTCGGCGCAGTGTTCTCAACCAGCGCGGCGACGGCGAAGCTTGACGAGTTTACCCAGAGCGAGCTCGATACCAACTGGGAACCGGACAGGCAAGCGCCATCGGACGGCGTCACCTCGGTCGTCGCCTTCAACCGGGACAACGTCGCCCGGATCGGCATTGACAGCAGCGCAACACAGCCGGGACTCTTCCAGCGCACGGAAGGGATCAAGTCGGCCAACCCACAGAACTATGGCGAAGGCCTCCAGGTCGATCTCTATATCGACCCGGACTGGCAGGACAAGGCCGTCCGGGCCGGGTTCTGGGTCGTCGGCTACAACGGCGACGGTGGGCGCGACAATCTCTTCGCCATCCTCGAGTTTGTGAACAACGAGCCCTGCTTCGAGCCGGACTGCACAAACGCAGCAAACATCACCGACCACGAAGGCTGGCGCACCTGGAACTCGGAGACGGGCTGGACCGACCGGCCGACGGCGTTCCAGTATGGCGAGTGGGTAACGCTGGGAATCGAGCTCGACGCAGCCAACGAGCTGTATCACTACTCGCTCAACGGCGTCGAAATCGGGACCGCACCTGGCGGCCAGCACTACATCTACGAAGCGTTCCTGAACAGCTACAACTACGGCGAGGACAGCTTCCCGACGCTTAGCAGCGCCGACTATGCAGCCCACTGGCATGCCGGCCTCGACCTGGCATCCATCGGCTCGACCTACACGCTCTGTGTCAACTACTACACCGGCGGTCAGCTCGTCGGGGCGCTCAACGGCGCATGCCCGACCGGCACGCTGGAGATCGAAGCGACGAGCGAGACGCCGCTGACCTTCTGCATCAACCCCTACACACGCCAGGTCAGCTACAGCTTCAACGGCAGCTGCAGCTCGCCCTACTTCGCCCACGTCGTCCCGGACAACGGCGACCTCTTGACCTGCATGAGCATGTGGACCGGCAAGCACCGCTACGTCTACAACCACGCCCAGTGCATGGCGCACGAATTGCCGAACACAATCGAGGCCGGGGTGTAACCGATTCCAGACACCGCCTCTGGCACACCTCCCGTAAACACGGGAGGTGTGCCGCGTTAATGTCCGGTCACGCTCAACGTCCACTCAACCTGTGCGCCAATGCGGCAACCTCCCGAAAGATTGATACGGATTAAGGAAAGAACCGCAGTTGCCGGTGCCCATCGGCACAGGCTGCTGGGGTATCATCTGGAACAGCTAGCTCCAGGCTGATGAGGAATTTATGCGGAAAAGGATTCTCTCAACAGGCTGAGCTCAACATGCGGGATTGGGGAACTAGCCTGGGAACGGGCGAGAGAGGGGAAACCGTGCGATATCGAAGTATTCGGCTGGTAGTGATCCTCGGATTGCTGGCGGCCTTTGTGCCGTTGGTTGGTGTGCAACAAGCGACCGCTGCCGGGGTCGTCGGCACAGGCACCGCTGGCAGCTGTACCGAGGGAGCTTTTGACGCCGCGCTGGCCGGCGGCGGGCTTGTGACGTTCGACTGCGGGCCAGGGACCCACACGATCCCGATCACCACGACGAAGACGATCTCGACTTCGACGACCATTGATGGCGGAGCGATGATCGTTCTCGATGCCGGTGGTTCGGTACGGCACTTCGACGTGCTTCCCAGCGGCACGCTCAGTCTCACAGACCTCGCAATTACGAACGGGGCCTCAGCCGGGGATGCTGGCGCGGTCCTGAATCAAGGCACGCTGCTCGTTTCAGGAGTCGCATTCAGTGCCAACATTGCCAGCGGCGCTGGCGGGGCAATCTTCAACGATGGCGGGGTTGTCGAAATCTCCGGAACCTCGAATTTCAGCAGCAATAGCGCTGAGCAAGGCGGCGCTATTGCGAACTGGTTTGGCGGGACCCTAACCGCTACCGATTCCAGCTTCGTGAGCAATGTTGGAACACAGCGCGCCGGCGTGCTTTCCAATCGCAGTTCGACCGCTTCGTTCACGAACAGCAATCTATTTGGCAACAGTTCGGCCTCCGAAAGTGGCGGCGCGATTGACAATCCGGAACTGGGCGGGATCGTCAATATTGCTTCCAGCAATTTCACTATCAACGGCTCCGGCAACCGCGGTGGTGCAATATCGAACAACGGGACGGTCACGATCACCGATTCCTTGTTCCAGGCGAACTTTTCCGTAAATAACGAAGGCGGCGCGATCAACCACCGGGCCGGCGCAACCCTGACGATCTCTCGCAGCACCTTCGTCGGTAACACCACGGACGACCAGGGCGGCGCCATCTATAGCCAGGGAACAGCGTCGATCGAGACGAGCACATTCTCCGAAAACTCGGCAAGCTTGCGTGGTGGGGCGATCCTCAATCGCAGCACGATGACGATCGACAACAGCACCATCGCCTTCAACGCGGCCGAC